>CAZKZZ010000001.1:0-33905 GCA_964557375.1 uncultured Spirochaetales bacterium
TTCTTGCAGATTTCTTCCCGCTTCGAATTGCTCTGCAGGGAACAAAAAGAGCTTTCTGAGCCGCGAAGGATTCGAACCTTCGACCCACAGCTTAAAAGGCTGTTGCTCTACCACCTGAGCTAGCGGCCCGGCAATTCCACAGGGAGGCAATTTAACAACATTTCCATAAAAAGTCAACAATCTAGAATCGGAATTCGAGCCCGACCATAAGGTTGTATATCGGTCTCATTCCCGGTTCAGAACTCAACTCCGTACCAAACATCGAGGCGTTGAGCGTAAAGATGGTCAAATCGAGCCCCAACCCGGCATTGAAAAGTCCCTGATAAAAGCCTGCTCGAACGGACAGGATTTCCAAAAAACCCAGCTCTACTCCAAACCCGATATGAAGGAGCGGATGCTTTTCGGTTTTCGGATGGGTGAGGAAATCAAAGATGTCATTGTAATCGAGCATCAGCTTGAGATCGCTCAATATAGCACTCGCCTTTCCGAGGCGCGGAGTAAACAGCACCCCCGCACTCAAATCAAACGGGACTATACCGTTTACCGTTTCTTCCGGTTCTTCACTGTTTAAAAAGCTGTCTAGCGTGGGGTATTTACTGCGTAGGGTGGGAGTGAAAATATCTCTTCCCACCAGCCCGAAACTAATGATCTCGTTATAGGAGTACAGCGCCCCTACATCAAAGCCGATTGCGGATATAAAACTGAAAGGTTCACCTGCCAGCATTTCCGCGCTCAAGGATGAAAACAGATCGGCAAACTCGAGAAAGGACTTCTTTACCACAGATTCGGCGCGAAGAGATCCTTTTAGGAGAAACCCAAGGTCGAGTGTACTGAGACTGTTTGCAGGCAGCGGAATACGGAATGAATATCCTCCCGTCAACAGCATCTGTTCGCTGATCGTGGTTTCAATTGTCAAGGGGCTGGAGTTTGAAAACGTTACATTACTCGTATTAAAGAACCCAAAACCGAGACCGTTGCCGACATAACCGAAAGAAATCGGTCCTATCAGATTCATTGTTGCGTAGAGGCCGGTCATCAAATTCTGGACCTGTGATGAGGCAAATATATCTCCGCTCCCTTCACTACTCTCTAAGACAACCCCGGCAATATCAAATACAGGTCCGCCTAACCGGGCCGTTATCTCCGCTACACTGATTTCCGGTCCGGCGGTGTTAAATCCTGCCGGATTGTGAAACAGTGTAGAGAGATCATCCGTAAGAGCAGCGTGCGGTCCTCCTAGAGAGGACATTCGAGTGGAAAGGATATACACTTCATCGTCTAATACTTCATCGCCGAAGAGTGTTGATGAAGCCGTAAATAAAATCAAAAACAAGAGGCAGGCACGCGTTACAGTTTTTTTCATGCTCATATCCCTGTCAGAAGTACTCCCACAAGATTAACTGTTAAAAATCGATTCAATATCTACGCCGCCGAGTTCCGCGTAATCGATTCCCTTCTGCACGTTTTCGTTTGGATTGTCCCAATCGATATTATCAAATCCGCCCGCGTTTATCGCTTCACTGGCTATGATCGCTGTACCGGCATTTACATACTGGGAATCACTGATTTCCTCCCCGGCATCTTCAGCCGCTTCGATATGTCCTGCAACCTCATCAAGCAGATCCTGATCGAGACCATCGAGGAAATCATCGTATGACTCGGAATCGCCTCCCGCCACAGAAGAGCCGATCTCACCGAGACCTGATGCGCCTATGGCCAACTCCGCTGCTAATAGATGCAACTCACCGTTGTCAGGATCATCCTCCAGTAAATCTGCTATCAGTTCGTACGCCTCGGCCATTTCGTCCGGGTCTCCTGAAGCCAAAGCGTTTGTTGCATAATTGATCTGCTGGTCTTTCGAGAGTGTGGAAGGGTCACGACCGAGTTCGGAGAAGGGACTGAATGTAAAAATATCCTGGCAACCGGACAAAACCACAGCGATAAAGAGCAGTACGAGCAGGGATAAGAAATAGTTTTTACTGGTCTTTTGCATTCGATTCTCCTTGAACACACCTAGTATATAGCAGATAGGTAAAAAAAACAAACAGCACCGATTTGCGGCCCCCTCTTAATTTGTACGCATGTTCGGTACGTCCAAAAAGATACCTCGACAGAGTTCATCATCCTCACTGACTGTAGAAATACGCGCTTTTACCATCTGCCCTCTTTTTTGTAATACTGAGGGGATACCGGTTACAGCGACTTTGAGATAATTTTCAGAAATTCCGACCCACGCGCCCTCACCCCCCTGCTCGAGTGGATGTTCGATAATAACGCTGAGCTCCCTGTTCAACCACCGTTTTCGATAGTGATAATAGTGATTACGCGCTAACTCCCGGAGCCGTTTTGTCCGCTCTTTTATTATCCTCTCGGGGACCCGCGGTTTCATTGCGGCAGCAGCTGTTCCGGGGCGGGGAGAAAAGGGAAATACATGGAGGTTAGAAAACCCTCCCTTTTCTACGACCTCCGCGGTTTCTAAGAAATCACTATCCTCTTCGCCCGGAAACCCGACCAACACATCTGCCGCAATAAACGGATCTTCTTTACATTCTTTCATAGTCGATACCGTTTCATATATCATATCGGCGGCATACGGTCTCCGCATTAAGGATAATACCTTCGATGAGCCTGACTGCATCGGGGTGTGAAAATGCGGACAGACCCGCTCCTCCGGAAGCAGTGCGAACAGCCGCTCAGTAATCTGGTCGGGCTCGAGTGAAGAAAGTCTAATGCGTATGCGGTCTGTTGCGGAGAGCAACAACGCAAGAAGTGAAGCGAGATCATCTCCCCGATATCGATAATCGGTTATATTTACACCGGTAAGCACGGTTTCATAATAGCCGAACTCTTCGAGCCGGATTATACGTTTCTCGGCCTCCTCCGCAGCTAAGCTTACAGAGTCCCCCCGTGCATAGGGAACTCTGCAGTAAGCACATCGCCTGCTGCATCCATCCTGAATCTTTAAAAATGGTCGAGAGTGGAACTGCAGAGAATCACTGGTGTAGGCAAAACATCCTTCGTTTCCGCTGCCGTCACTTCTACTGTGTGCTATCCCCCCACCTGTATATTCACGCACCCTTTGTTCTAAAATACTACGGACCTCCTGTGGCGATTTCCCTCTAATCAGGTGCGGGACTTCGAGCAGCAGCGGTTTTCTGCTTTGGGGGATGACAATGATGTTCTCATTCAACAGTGACACAGAGTCCGGTTCTACTTCAGCATAACACCCGGTAACGATTATTAACCCTTTCGGATTTTCCCTGCAGATCTTACGGATAATACGCCGGGCTTTCTGTTCGCTTTTAGAGGTGACTGTACAGCTGTTTATAACTACTATGTCCGATGAAACAACATCGGAACTAATAAAAAAACCCTGACTCTGAAAAGCAGATGCCAGGGCTTCGCTCTCACTCTGGTTGAGCTTACAACCGAGTGTATAGAAAGATACTGTCATCCGGTTTGCATCTTCTCCATGACCCTGTCTTTTCCCCGTAAGGCCTCATTATATGAGGGATTGAGCTCCAAAGCCTGATTATATGCTTCGAGAGCATACACATAATCTGCAGCCATTTCTCTAGCGTATCCGAGCCGGGACCACCAGCGGGCAATATTGGGAGAATGATACACTGCGGTGGTAAAAGCAATGTCGGCATGATTGTACTCCCCGAGCCGGATAAATATTTCACCCATAAAGTAGTATACCATATCTATCCTGTCTCCTGTCGGGGCGAGAACGGTATACTCCTCAAAATGCTGCAAGGCACGAAGATTGTTACCCAGATAAAAATTGGCCTCACCGAGTATCTCTATTATCCGGTAATCGCCGGGTGCAATTCTGTACGCCTCTCGGCCCCGTTCCAGTGCCTCTTCGTATCGGCCGAGTCTCAATAGACTCCATCCCAGAACAACATGCGCGTCCATTCTCCTCGGCATTGCTTCGAGCTCTTCTAAACACACTGCTATTGCCTCTTCATACTCTCCGTCTCGGTAATGGGCCAGTGCATCTCGCTCTTCTTGCGCGGTAATTCCGGTTATAATCAGGGAAACCAGCAATAGAACTGCGCCAATTCTTTTATTCACCTTCTCTCCTCTCCTATTCTCTTGATTTCTCCTGCTTCATGGTACAGAGGCCGTTAAACCTACTACCGCTTTCCATGATGATATTCGGTGTGGTGATGTCTCCGTCTATAATCGATGTAGAAAACAGCTCTACCCGGGAGTTTGCATAGATGTTTCCTTTCAGCCGCCCTCGAAGCGAGACAAGATCGGCTTGTATTGTAGCCTCGACATCAGCATCTTTTCCGATATACAGATCGCCCGAAGCTTTGATCTCCCCGTTGAACTTCCCTTTGATCATGAGAGGATCTTTGAACGTGAGGGTCCCGGTAAAATCTATATCCTCTGCCAGGATCGTATCGATCTGTGACTCATCAACTGTTTTAATGTTTATTTCGGCCATAATTATCCCTCACATCGTGGATTAAGGTATACCTATCCTACCTCTTAAGATTTTTCACTGTCAAGTGGAATTGTATTCTCGAGTATATGAAGCATCTTCTCGAGTGATTTCTGCAGCTTTACTCTCATCTCTTTGGTATACGGGTTGTACCGCTGCAAGTCGAGAAAAAGCTGCCACGGGTCATTACAGGTCTGCTCAATAATCTCGAGCAGTTTTCCAAAACCGAACGTTCCGATCTCGCTCGGTTCGAGTGACAAATCATCGAGTACACGACCGATAAAATGGGTCACGCCTTGGGTATATGCAGCCTCTTTATCGTGTTTCTCCGGAGTAAGCGTGTACACATCCAGCCCCATCTCTTTAAAAGGTTTCGTCCATGTTTCAACGGCCCTCTCACTGCCGTGTACCGGAGTCATGACAATCGGCAGTCCTGCTGTTCCATACTTTGCCGAATCGGGACCGAACATGGGATGGGTCCCTAATATTGACACCGTATCGGGGAGCAGCTCCCGCATCACTCGTACAGGATACATCTTCACCGAACAGGTATCAGCGACAATAGCACCCGGTTTTACGAGCCCACTGATGTCCTCGAGTACCTCTTCGAGTGCCGAAATTGCCACACAGAGAAAGACCGTATCGCAGGCACACATTTCTTCCTTCTCTACCCGTTTTACCCCGGCAGGAACGGGCCGATCAGGGTTTCTCGAATACGCTTTCACCGTAAACACATCTGCGAGAAGATCTGCCCAAAGGGTACCGAACCGGCCTAAGCCGTATATTCCGATTTCCATAGTCCATATACTAAATGGATCAGACGGTATTCTCAACCCATCCTCACAACATTTATCCCCACGGTCCGCACCACTACGCTATCATTCCTCTGTCTAATCTTGGCAGAATTAGCAATTATTGTTATTTTAGAGGTAAAATTGTGGAGTACTTGCTATGACATTTGCTGAAAGAATGAAGAATAAAGCGAAATTGCTGCAGAAATCTCTTGTCCTTCCCGAAGGTCATGAACCGCGAACAATAGCCGCTGCGAGAAAAATAACCGACTTACAGTTAGCCTCTTCCGTAACTCTCCTCGGAAATATCGAAGAGATTCGGGGCGTAGCGGAAAAAGAAAACATACCCATAGATGATCTTATTCTTATCGATCCCTTATTCTCGGACAAAAAGGAACAATTCGCGCGGGAGTATCACGACCTGCGTAAACATAAAGGTATGACACTCGAAAAGGCACGTACTGATATTGTCGATGTGCTTCGATGGGGAGCAATGATGGTACGACAAAACGAGTCTGATGCCATGGTTGCAGGGGCTGAAAACTCTACCGGGGATGTACTCCGTGCCGCGTTGACCATCATCAAGACAGCACCGGGCACATCATCCGCATCATCCTGCTTTGTGATCGGATGTAAAGAGCACACATGGGGAACAGGAGGTAATCTCATATTCTCCGATTGTGCGATTATCCCCGAACCGTCCGCGGAACAGCTCGCAGAAATTGCCGTTGCTGCAGCAGGATCGTGCCGCACCTACCTCGAGACGGAGCCGGTCGTGGCTCTCCTCTCCTATTCGACGAAGGGTTCTGCCTCCGGCGAGCCGGTAGAGAAAGTCCTCAACGCCCTCTCGATTGTCAAATCCAAAGCTCCTGACCTGAATGTAGACGGAGAATTGCAGCTCGACGCTGCTCTCATCCCCGAAATAGGCGAGAGAAAAGCTCCCGGATCACCGGTTGCCGGGCGGGCGAATGTGCTTGTGTTTCCGGACCTTTCAGCGGGGAATATCGGGTATAAACTCGTTCAGCGGCTCGCACACGCCGATGCCTATGGACCATTTTTACAGGGGTTTGCAAAACCGATAAGTGATCTCTCGCGGGGATGCTCGGCAGAGGACATTGTTGTCACCTCAGCAGCAACAATGGCCCGAGCCGAATAAAAAAACACTTGCACAAGGACAAGGTCTCCTTTTATTATCTGACTATGAATGTATTAATTGTTGGTTATGGGAGTATGGGAAAAGAGGTGGAGAAAATTCTCCTGGCACGGGACCATCACGTTGTCTCCCGCGTTGACAAAAAAACCGGGGTCGGTGATACCGACGGCATTACCCGGGACCTTCTGGATAAGTCGGATGCAGTAATCGAGTTTTCACTCGCGGAGGCGGTATTCGACAATGTCAATCTCTATGCCGAATCGAAAACCCCTGCGGTAATCGGTACGACCGGGTGGGAAGATCAGCGGGAGGAAATAAAAACAATTGTCGAAGAGCACAAAAGTGCCCTCCTCTATGGAGCGAACTTCTCCATCGGCGCACAGCTTTTTACGCGAATAGTAAAAGCAGCAGCACTGATGGTGAATCACGTACCCGACTATGATGTCATGATGTATGAACTGCACCATGCGAACAAAAAAGATTCTCCATCAGGAACAGCCAGGAAAATTGGAGAAGAAATCCTTGCAGCGGTGGATAGAAAAAAAAGAATTACAACTGAACGGCTGGACAGGAAAATTGAGCCTGAAGAACTTCACATCGGGTCGGTACGGGGTGGTTCCATAAACGGTATCCATACTGTATTATTGGATTCTTCTGCGGATACCATTGAACTGACCCATTCTGCTAGAAACAGAAGCGGTTTTGCTCTCGGCGCGGTAATGGCCGCGGAGTGGCTCAAAAATAAAAGCGGCTTTTTTACCGTTGACGATTTTTTAGAAGAGATTTTTTAGCGAGGAGGAACACATAATGAAACTCGAAGGCGTATTTACTGCACTCATCACACCATTTAATAAAGACGAATCCATTGACGAAGATGCTCTTCGTGAACTTGTGGAGTTTCAGATAAAAGAGGGAATAGCCGGACTCGTCCCCATGGGGACCACCGGAGAAAGCCCGACCCTGAGCCACGGTGAACACATTAGAGTTATAGAAATTGTTATTGATCAAGCCCAGGGGAGAGTACCCATTATTGCCGGGACCGGATCAAATTCCACGCAAGAGGCAGTAGAACTGACCGTACAGGCAATGGAATGCGGCGCGGATGCCAGCCTCCAAGTGGCCCCCTACTACAACAAGCCGAATCAGGAAGGATTTTACCACCATTTCACCAAGGTCGCGGATGCAGTCGATATTCCCATTATCGTCTACAACATACCTGGACGTTCCGGTAAAAACATCGAAAACGAAACCATGCTCAGACTGGCAGAACACGCGAACATCATAGGGGTCAAAGAGGCGAGCGGGAGCATCCCTCAAATTATGGACTTAGTGATGAAAAAACCGAAAGATTTCTCCGTAGTCTCCGGCGACGACAATTTGGCCTTTCCCATCGTAGCTGCAGGGGGAAAAGGGGTGATCTCGGTGGCCAGCAATATCATACCGGGCAGGATGGTGAAGTTCATCGAAACCGGACTGGCCAATCAGCTCGACGAGTTCCGTTCGATGCACTATGAGTTGCTTCCCTTCTTTAAAGGCGTATTCTTCGATACAAATCCCATTCCGATCAAATACGCGATGTTCAAGAAGAAGATGATCAAAGAGGTGTATCGGCTTCCCATGTGCCCGATGAGCGATGACAACAAGAAAAAAATGGACAAGGTGCTCAAGGCTACCGGAATTATGTAACCGCTTTCCGGGCCTCTCAGCTTACAGATTAGCCCCGTGCAATAGTATTTGCCAAACGGATAAGCACCTCTGCGGGCAATTGCTCCGCCCTGATACCCGGATCGATACCGCACAAATCCAGAGCGTTTAACAGATACTTCTCCCCAAATCGGGATGCGGCAGGCCCGCCTAACAGGTTGTTTTTTACTGTTTTTCTCCTTGAAGAGAAGAGTAGTTTAGTGAGTGAGATAAAGAGGTCCCTGTCTTCTATTTGACTGTACAGCGGAGAAGGCCTGCATTCCACAATCGCCGAGACTACTTCCGGACGGGGGTAAAACGCTCCCGGATTGACTCTCCCCTGCACCTGTATATCGAGGGCGCTTGCACAGATCACCGAAAAGAAAGAATAGTCTTTGCTTCCCGGTCCTGCAGTCATTCGTTCGGCCACCTCCCGCTGGAGAAGGAATACCATTTTTTTTGTGATACCGCCGTGTTTTATAAGATCAACAATCATTGCAGACCCTGAGCTGTACGGAAGGTTCCCTACCAGTTTGTCCGGCAAGCCCCTTTCAGCCCGAACAGCCTGCCACGTTGCAAGAAAATCCCCTCCAATGATGCGCACGGACCGAACCTGTGCAAACTGTTCTTCTAGGAAGCGAACGAGACCGTAGTCGATTTCAAAAAGTGTAAGGGCGGCAACCCGGTCCGTGAGCAGAATACTCATGGACCCGATTCCAGGCCCTATTTCCCAAACAGAGTCTTCTGCCTCAGGAGCGATAAGATCGACTATTTTTTCTTTTATCTGCGGAGAAACAAGAAAATTCTGTCCCCACCGTTTTTTTAAAGAGATGTTTCTCGCTTTGAGAAGCTGCTGTATTTCATTGATACTGTTGTAATTCATAAACCTGATTACACCTTTCTCGAAAAGAGCGGGATGCGGTGATCCCCGAACAGGCGTCTTACAAAAAGCGGTACTGCACCGGGGAAGAGGCCTGAAAATAGAAAAAGTGAACACACTACTACCGCGGCTGCCGCCGCTGTACTCCGCTCTTCTCCGGTAAGCAGGTTGATGTGCGGGACCGACGCACTCGCGGATGCAATCGAGAAAATCACTCTGTTAATCAGCCCCATAAACAGCGCGGCAACGTGCAGCAGTATCCCGCCCGGAAGTAATAACGAAACCATCCCAAAAACCATAAAAAGGGTAACCAGCGGGGCAAGAAAAAGAGACGCCCCGATTCCTACCGGGTACACCGTACCGAATTCCACGGCAATAAGCGGAGTAACGGCAAGCTGTGCCCCGAAAGAAGCTGCCAAAGGCAGTACTATCGGCGCGGGTATAAAACGTACCAGCTTGTTAGAAACCTTCTTACCAACAGCTAAAATGCCGGCAAGAGCGAGAAACGATAGTTTAAAGGAGAGGGTATGCAGAGAACCCGGATAAACCAACGCGAGAATGATAAATGCAGTTATGAGTATGATAGGGCCGCTGATACGTCTTCCTCTAAGAAGTCCGAGTCCGATAAGAAAAAACATAACTGCAGCCCTCAGCAGAGACGGCTTGAGCCCCACAATAAAGACATAACAGATCACTACAAACACGGCGAAGATAAAAGCTCCCCTTTTACCTATGAGAGGAAGGAGTATGAGCGAGATGACACCGGTTATTATCCCCAAATGCATACCGGAGAGGGCCAATAGATGTACGGCCCCGGATTTTCTAAACAGAGCAACTTCCTGCTCCGACAAATCATCCCGCAAGCCGAGAAACAAAGCTTGAAAAAGCGAACCGCTCTCGGAAGGAAGCCTTTCAATCCGCTCGAGGAGTATGTTCTGAATGTTTCCTCGGTAGAGGAAAAGAGTATCGGGGGGAGTTACTTCTGTTATCGTGCCGGAACGTTTAAAGGCGATCCAGCCTCCGTCTCTGTCATCTCTTACAATTTCAGCGGGAACTGAAATGACCGATCCCCACTGCCGTTTTTTCGAGTCTTCAGCAAAGAGAGGGAGGACCCCTGAAGCGGAAACTTTTGTCCCATATTTGTCCGTAACAGAGGTTAACCGGAGCGTATAAAGCATGGTTCCCGAATCGAGCCTTCTTCCGTCTTCGGTTAGTTTACCGGTTACTGATGTTACAGTGTGTATAGGCACTCCTGTGTAGAGCACGTTCCTCACCTGCATGAGTGCGGATATTCCGCTGAAGAGGACCCCGACACTCAAACAGAGCAATACCAATCCTGTTCTCTGAACCGCTTTTTGGTAAAAAACCAATGATTCCCGAGAAACGAAGAGTACGATTCCCAATGCTGCTAGAGGAAGGGAGAGTATTAAAGCGAGATGCAAAACGGACAGCCCGATATCCGGGATTATATATACACATATTCCGATTGGAAGAGCAATAGCTGCAGGGAAAATCCACTCGCCGCCGGTCCGCGGAACCGATACACCGTGCTGATTACGTATCTCAACTCCGTTTGAGATTGTTAAACGCCTCCTTAGCAGCCTTTCTAACTGTGGAGGAAAAATTGAGATATTGCGTGTAGAGCAGATTGTCTGCCGCGATCCTGTCGCCCAATATCCCGAGGTTTCTCACTACCGCTAAAACCACTTGTTCGTCCACAGGCCGCTCATTTTCTTTATATTGGTTCAACAACCCTAGATACAGGTTTAAACGCTCTGCTGCTTCATGAGTTCCCATAGCCCCGAGACAGGCGATAGCTTCCAAAAAATTTGTTTTAGATACAAGACCCCGGTCGTATTCGACAACGATTTCGTTAAAGTGCTTAATAACCAGAGGAGTTGCTTTTGACCATTTCCGCTCCGTGAGGGTGTTCACCGCTACATACCGCAGTTCTCTCATACTCTCTTTTTCTACAGAAGCGGGATTCGTGGAGACCCCCACTTCGAGTGCCTTCTCCGCTATGAGTCCTTTCTCATCCTCAGAAAGTTCACCGCTGTCGAAGGCCATGCGGAGTGCGGCAAGTTTATCTGATGCAGGGTTTTTTTCTACGACCCTGATAAGCATTTCTTGAAAATCACCCTCCATAGTCTTTAACGCTTCTCGTGCTTTGTTAGTGACTTCTTCAGAATAATTGAGGGTCATTGTCGTAAAAACGATTGGAAAAGAGTTTTCCGAGCCGATTTTCCCCAGGGTGGTGACACATTCCCCGATAACCTGTAAATCGGGCTGTCTATTGGCCTGAAAGAGACTGTTTTGCCGCGAAAGCCACGCGTTGATCTGTTCGATAAGCCTCTCGTCCCCTTCCGCTATTTCACCTAACGAGTTCAACACCGCAACTCTGACCGTCGTTCCGGTATCGATCTCGAATAGATCCCAGATTTTATAACGCGCGGGGGCATACTGCGATATACCGATAAGCTGTGTCGACAGGACAGACAACTGCCGAATCATGGGGTCCGTAGCTAATAGGTCCTGATTATCTAAAACGAAATCTAATGCTTTTTCGTAGAGCGGCCCCATGTTCGCGCCCTCGACATCTTTCGCATCTTTTAAAATTTGAATTTTGGTCTGCAGGCTTGCTCTGGCAAAATTGCGCAGGTAGGAGCTCACAATTGGATCAACTTCCGAACTGTCCCCATTTTCTTGGGATAGCAGGGGGGCGGTTAGTATACATATAAACAGGACCACGATAAACGGCGTTTTCCTCATTCCCTTCTCCTCGATATTTAAAATCTACATCTCCACCTACTCATCATAATATGATTGAGAAAAAAATAAATCAAGGAAATATTTAGAATTATGTCGCCGTCCCCTATTGCAGTTTTTGCAGTGCCTCTTCAGCTAGCCGTATAACGGAGTTGTCCCAGAAATCAGTCGTCGTGATGATCATAAGCTCTTCGATTCCAACTGGTGACCCGATATTGCCGAGTGCAATAACCGCGGCTTTCGCGATTCTCAATGATTCGGTTGCCCGAAACTCCCGTCTTTCAGTCAGATAGGCGAGAAAATCGGAGACAATTCGGGCAGCCTGGTCGGAAGAAAAGGAGCCCAAGGTGTTGAGCAAATTGAGCATCTCATCTTCATCGTAAATCCGGTCTTTACGGTATCCCAAGAGCATCTCCTCCATAACGGGGAGCGCGGACTGGTCTTTTTCGGGAAGATTCCTGATTGCAGTAAGGGAGCGGATCCTCAACTCTTTTGCCTGCATTCGTTCCGTCTTGTTTTTAGGAAAATTACGAATGCTCTCTTTGAAGGCAAGGGACGCTAAGGCTGCTTTTTGGGATTCAGGCGCATTTGATTCGAGTCCTGCTTCAAGGGCTTGGGTTTTTATCTCGAAACCGGATTCATCGACAATGATCTCTGAAAGCTGATCAGTAGGATCTTCTACCACAACTGTTAATGCCTCTTCCGCTTCTTTTTTTACTCTGCTCTCACCTGAATACCAGCCGGTCGAAGCAAAGAACAACGGTTTGTACCCTGCAGGATGTTTCATCCTCTCCAGAGCGAGAACGAGCGAATAAGCAATAATTTCATTTTTTCTCTGGTTTTCAATTTGATCATAATTAAAGTTTATATTGCGCAGCATCATCGCCAGTTCCTCGGCGTACTCCCGTGCTCCCATTTTTCCAAGCGCAAGGATCGCTTCTCCTTTGAGGAAAGGGTCCTCTACCGACTGGACGACTTCCCATACATACCGGGATGTCTCAGATGCTTTGAGTCTGCCCAACTCTTTGACAACCATTTTTGCCATCTCTGTAGCGAGCTCTCTCTCGGTAGTACTCTTCGGGTTGCGCAGATCATCGATTCTTTCAATCAATGCTTCTTGGAGAACAGGGATCATATCTCGAGAGTGTTGTTCAACGATATTCATCAGAATCTGCTGTTTCTGATTAAGGGTCGAAGCTCGGTCGTAGAGACGAGACCAGACCGCCGAGACTTCATTTTGACCAAACAGCGGCGAGACAATGAAAAAGAGTAATAGTGAGATAATTACAAATTTGGATTTTCCTGTATTCATACCGTCATTCCTAGATTAATTGTTGGTCGATGTTACCGTTTCTCTGGTGATGTAATCCCGAGAAACTCGTTCCTGGACCGCTCCGCTCGCATTCAAATACACAATTTCAATCGGCTTATCACCTTCGCCGTACGTATACACTACTTTTCTTTTCACGGAGCCGTTAGCTCTGTGAATAATTTCCGTTACGAGATTTCCATTGTTATATTCATAGGTAACAAAACCTTCCAGATCACCGTCTGCATCGAACTCCGATTTTTTGACCGGATTACCGTTCGAATACTCGATTTCGAAGTAGACATCTAAGTCCCCGGAAGGAGTATAGGTTTCTATCCCGGTGTTATTGCCATCCTCCCATTCATATTCCGTATAAGAGAGAAGTGCCCCGTTACCGCTGAAAATGCTCCATTTTGTTTTATGACCCATGCTGTCATATTCGTAGGTTGATTTCGATTGAAGCTTTCCTTCACTATCGTAGAGAGTATCTTCTATGAGATTGCCATCATTGTCATATTCATATATATGGTACTTCCGGAGTTCGCCGGTACCGTTAAAGGTCGACAGTTTTGATAATTGTCCGTTGCTGTAGGCATACTCCTTCCGTTCCTGGAGCTGGTTTTCAGCATTAAAACGCTCAGAGGAGAGCCTTTTTATTCCGTCATCCGCATAGGTGTATACTGTATATTCATCGAGTATTCCGTCCGCGAAGTAAGAGTTTACTCTTTTCAGCAGATAAATGGTCACAATTTTCTCTTCCGGCTCTTCTTTTTCTTCTTTTACGCTTGTCTGTTTTTCTTCAGTCTCGGTTTCTTCGGTTTTTTCGACGGTTTCTACAGGTTCTTTCTCGGTTGTAGCACATCCGAAGAATGCCAGCACAATCGAGAGAACACAGCACAATCTCAATATTTGCATCAGTAATACTCTCCTTAAGTAGTAAGTGGGGCAATTATATTTTATGATATCCATGAGTTTCAACCCCAATGACAATCGGGGGGAGACAGTGTGAATGGGGGCTATCTTCTCTTTTTAGTATTTTTCTGTTCTTCGGCGCGTTCACCAAAGAGGTCGTATACATAGGAGAGAATCGTGTTCTTGGTTGAAGGACTTGGAGCAACCGCCTGCATGTGGAGGATCGATTGGTTTTTTTTCTGGTTATAGTTTATGCCTTTTACAACACCGCACATGACGACGGGGCTCTTCAATAAACTGGTCTGTACTTTAATGGGTAACCCCACCTTGGCTTTGCCGCCGATAAGAATAGCTGCTCCGTCTTCAGAGATATCCATCAATCGGCACCGCAAACCGCCGGTTTTCTCTTCGAGTTCATTGGATGCTTCGATTGTCTTCAAGGGATAGAGATAAGCAGGCCTGTTCGTTGCCGCTCTGATCGAGCCCCGTTTCTGACTACGGATGAGATTATCCGAATGAGCTAAATGCAGGATGGGATACTTTCGATCATAATAATCTTCTAATACTTTGGATTCGAATACATAACCGGCATCTTCAGCTCTCCAGAAGTAGACATTGATCCGTTTACCTTTCCAGTTGAATCCGGGAGGAAGTTTTCCCCCCTTCGGATAGGAGATTGCTAAATATTTCCTCAAATTTTCCACGACACTGGAGTGAAACGGGTTTCCGCCATTGAGAGAAATCTTCAATTTTTGGTGCGGGGTAATTTTACGTGTGGTTTTTATCCCCAGTTTGTATTTTGGCAGATTAAACTCCACCTGTTTTCTAAAATCAAACAATTTGGAGAGAAAAAGCACATTGTCGGGGTTCTTCTCTTTTCCTTTTGCTCTTAGGTTTACGATGATTCCTCGGATAGACCTGTCCAGTGTCTTGATGGACCAGAAGAGGGACAGCGGATTTTCCAGGCGGTTTTCGACTGCAACTTTTCGAAGAAGATTTACTTCCTTAAAGGAGAAGCCTGACTCTCTGCCCCGGACATAAAACTTGAGCCAGGGGAAACTTCCCCCGCCGAGTTTTCGTAGAACAATAACAGAGACTGCAAGTAATCCGGCAATAACCGCGAGGATAATGATCCACATATATTAAATTATCGTCATCCTTTATAGAAACATCAATATTTTGATTACAAAAAATCCTTGGTACACTGGCCCAGTATAGAGATAATACAGTATACTTCGAATATACAAAATGTGCAAATTCAATAATTTTCGACAAAATTGGACTCTCGGCTATCTTCTCGAGCCGGTCATTTTTTTTGCTGCTTTTTTTCTTCCCGGCTACATTTCTCAGGGGCGGCCGATCAGTCCCGATCTGTTCAACAGTATCAATTTTAATCTCTTATACATTTCGAGTAGTGTTCCTCAGATTTTGCTGCTTTTCTATGTAATGCTAATTGGCTTTCCGCACGGGGCCGGGACATCAGCATCAGAAAATGATGCTTCATTGCAGGAACCGTCTCACTCCTCACAAATCTTTGAAAAAGTAGATAAAAAACTGTCCTTTTACTGTATACGAACTCTTAAAATCCGGGATATTCCGGGGTCACTCGTTGCGGCAGCGGGGATTTTTCTGTTAGTACTGATCATCTCGCTTATCGGCACGCAGCTCTCCGGCGAATATAGTGAAGCCTTGAAGAACCCCATTACATGGACAATCGAGAATCCGTGGATGTTGCCTCTGGTTTTTCTTACCTGTATAGTTACCGGATATCGTGAAGAGATTTTTTTCCGGGCTTATTTTATAAGAAGGTTTGAAATATCGGGGGTTCATCCGGGAGTCGGAGTTGCTGTCACTACGCTATTATTCAGTTTGGGGCATCTCTATCAGGGGTTTCTCGGATTAGTAGGAACCCTGCTCATCGGTGTTTATTTCGGATTTCTCTTTCTACGATTTCGAAACATCCATATGATTGCAATTGCACATGCACTTTTCAATTTTTTCAACCTTCTTATTACATCACTATAACTCGGTACGGTTTTTTTGCTTGCTGAAAAAACAGTTCTTTGTTATGTTAGACAATATAAGGAGTACTATATATGAAATTTGTATTATATATCATCAGTATTGTTCTTTTGATTACTTCTCCCGCGTGGAGCGGCGGAAATAAAGAAAACAAAAGCGGGCCTGGTCCTCGCGAGGACCGGCAAATCGAGACTGCACAGGTTGAATCAGAGCAGCCTCTATCGGAGCAGACTGACTCGGTTCAGACCGGTGGACCTACCCAAACCGAGGACGGGACGGCTGCAGCCCCGATGGACCCACTTCAGAAACAGTTGTACAATCTCGGATTCCAAATCCCAAAGGAACCGTTTGAAGCTCCCGATTTCACCCTTTCCACGTTCGAGGGAGAAGAAGTGGCGCTCTCTGATTATGATGGGGACATCATATTTCTCAACTTCTGGGCTACCTGGTGCCCGCCCTGCCGAAAAGAGATGCCTTCGATGCAGACTCTGTATGAGCAGATGGAGGGAAGACCGTTTACCATGCTGGCAGTCAATCTTCAGGAAGAAAAAGAGACAGTAGAACAATTTATCACCGAAAAAGGATACACGTTTCCTGTTTTACTCGATACTTCCGCTGAGGTGGGTGGAGCGATGTATGGTGTGCAGAGTATTCCCACAACCTATATCATCAGCAAAGAAGGCGAGATTCTGGCTCGATTAGTGGGAACTCGTGAATGGGACACTGAGCAAATCCGGAATATATTCAAAGAAATGCTATAAAGGGGCAGAAAAGTGAGACAATGGACAGCTCTTCTGATAGTGCTAACCGTACTGATTTTCCCGCTAACCGCACAGGAACCGCAACCGGAAGGGTTCGAGAAACCGGCTCAAGGTTTTGAACCGGCTCAAACGAGTGAAACGAATCAGGAGACTCCCCGTATCTCACTTTCCGCCCGTATCGTCCCGTCAATTGTTGTACCGGGAGATAGCGGAACGATTGAAATAACATACTCGATTCCTGAGGGTGCATATCTTGCCAAGCAGGAACAGTTTTTCTTCTTCACTGTCGATACCGAGGATTGGCTCGATACAGGCCCCATCTTCTATCCCGCCGGAACTGAAAAAGACGGACTTACCATCTATAAAGAGAAGGTGACCTTAGGGCGTGATTTTTCAGTCGCTGCAGACGCCCCTTTAGGGGAAAAAAAACTCAGTATAACTGCCGGGTATCAATTTTGTGATGAAAACGGGGTCTGTTTTATCCCCCGGCAGGAAGAGCTCGCCGTGAGACTCGATGTAGCTGATACATCCGCTGCGGGTCTCGGAATCGGTCTTGCCACCGTTCTCCAGTACCTCCTTATGGCCCTTGCAGGGGGGATACTCCTCAACATAATGCCCTGCGTGCTCCCCCTCTTGAGTGTAAAAGCACTCAATTTGGTAAACCAAAGCAATCAGGACCGAAGAAAAATTCTCATCAATTCGCTCGTCTACACAGGCGGGATACTTGCCTCTTTTCTTATCATTGCCGGACTCGTCGTTGCTCTCAAACTTTCCGGAGAGCTTGTCGGCTGGGGTTTCCAGTTCCAAAATCCGGGATTTGTTATGGTTTTGATTTCAGTCATTTTTGTTTTTGCCCTATCAATGTTCGACGTTTTTATTATTACAGCACCAGGGATGAACATTGCCGCAAAAGCCTCGAGCCGGTCCGGCTATTTAGGCTCTTTTCTTACGGGCATATTTGCGGTGTTAGTGGCGACCCCGTGTACTGCTCCGTTCTTAGGTGCGGCATTAGGATTTGCTTTTACTCAGCCTCCGCTCATTATCTTTTTGATTCTCATATTTGTCGGAATAGGCCTTGCCTTCCCGTTTATTCTTTTAGGAATCTGGCCGGCTTTCATTCAAAAACTCCCTAAGCCGGGAAACTGGATGAACATATTCAAAGAGATAATGGGATTTCTCCTCCTCGGGACAGTGATCTACATGCTCAACACCCTCTATCATCAGATTGGAGGAGCAAATCTTGTCCGCGTACTCATCTTTTTGGGTATTTTGAGTTTTGCGAGCTGGATTTACGGACGTTTTGGGAAGCCGGGCTCTACAAAATTGAGCCAATGGATATCGCTTGCAGCTGCAGTAGCAATTGTCGTGTTTTCTGCATCTCTGATTCTCGATTTCAGCAATACTTCCGGGGTATCAGGAAAGGGAACCGCTGGTTCCGCCGGTAACCCCGCGGGCGGAACATCCGGGAATCAACTATCCGAGGTTACAGATATTGACAGGGATGGTATGTGGCGGAAATTTTCTCCTGACGTCGTAGAAAGACTGCGGGATGAAAACGTACCCGTATTTATCAGTTTTACGGCTCAATGGTGCACGACCTGCAAGGTAAACGAAGCTACAGTGCTTTCTACCGATGACATACAAAAAGCGTTCGAGAGCTACGGAATTGTCCCGCTCAAAGGAGACTACACATCCCGTGACGAGGTAATCGGCCGTTGGATCGAACGGTTTGGGAAAGCAGGAGTACCGGTAAACGCCCTTTTTGTACCCGGCAGAGAAGAGGCTATAGTCTTTCCCGAAATTTTGACGAAAAAGATGCTCATAGAGGCATTTGAAGAACGTCTATAGCACCTATAACATAGCACTTATAACATCTCGTTGCACTAAATACAAATACCTATTACAATTATTATATACTAAGGAGGATTATTATCGTGGAACCTATTGAACAGTTGCTGCCGCACCGGGACCCGTTCCTTTTCGTTGATCGGATCGAGAAAGCGGATGAGAATGAAATAATCGGATACCGCACATTTACAGATAAGGAGTTTTTTTTCAAAGGACACTTCCCTCAATATCCGGTTGTACCAGGAGTCATTCTGACTGAGACGATGGCGCAATGTGGGGGGGCAGGGATAAAATCCTTAGGGACCTTGGGAGCAGACAACCTTTTCTTTCTTGCTACCATAGAAAAGGCAAAGTTTCGACGTCAGGTAAGACCGAATGAAGAGGTAAGACTCGAAATAAAAAACCTGAGAATCACTAACCGGATGATAAAGCAGAGCGGCAAGGCGTACGTGGGAGATGAGCTCGCAGCTGAAGCCGAATGGCTCTGTCTGGTAGGTGACGCGCCCGTTTGATTTGTATATGATACATTTGATTACATGGAGGTGATATATGGCGGTACAAGAAGATACGATCCCAAAACGAATACGCCAGGTTGCACAGAACCATCCTGACGTTTCCGCTCTTTTGAGCAAAGACAATGAAGACGTTTTCCACCCTATTACGTACAAAGAGCTGTATGAAAAGATAAAAATAATAGGTACTGCTCTTCATGATCTCGGTGTAAAAAGGGACGACCATGTCGGTATCATCTCACATAACAGAGCCGAGTGGATGATTACGGACCTGGCCATACTCGGGTTGGGTGCGGCTGATGTGCCCCGAGGGTCAGATTCTACCCAAGAAGAGGTCGGATATATCCTTAACCACAGCGACTGCGAGGTGGTCTTCGCGGAAAACAAAGAACAGGTAGTAAAAATCCTTACCTACAAAAAGGATGAGGGAAAGATAAAAACGATCATCGTTTATGACGATGATTTATCCAAAGCGGATAAAACAAAGTACGCTTCCCAGGCTGAAATCATTCCGTTCGAGGAGCTTTTCAAGAGAGGCGAGAAGGCATTTGAAAAGTCGTCCGACTTTTTTGATGCAGAGGTCGATAAGGGCAGCGGGGATGACTTGGCCACTATTATCTATACTTCCGGAACAACCGGCGAACCCAAAGGGGTTATGCTTACACACCGTAACTATACGTTTCAAATCGAACGTATTTACGAGCACGTTCACATAAAAACAGGGCATACCTTTATTACGGTCCTTCCCATCTGGCACTCCTTCGAACGGGCAGTCGAGTATATCGTATTAAACATTGGGGCTTCCATCGGATATTCCAAACCGGTTGGGAAAATCATGCTCGACGATATGTTGAAATTACGCCCCCACTGGATGGCATCTGTACCCAGGATTTGGGAAGGAGTGAGGAGTGCAGTGTACCGGAATGTCAATAATGAGGGCGGAATAAAGAAAGCTCTGTTTTATTTCTTTGTAGGAGTCGGTCAGACCTACGCCACACTCAATACTCTCGCCCGCGGCTTTTTCCCGCAATTTTCACGCAGAAACCGCGTAATTGATTTTGCAATCGCGATTGTTCCTCTTATCCTTCTTACACCTTTTAAGCTGTTGGGAAACGCGCTGGTATTCAAGAAACTGAAAACCAAGCTCGGGGGAAGGTTTATTGCCGGTATATCGGGGGGAGGCGCTCTTCCCCCTTATGTGGATAAGTTCTTCGGGGCGGCCAATATTCTCCTCCTGGAAGGATACGGATTGACGGAAACCGCACCGATACTGGCGGTGAGGAAACAGTACGCGCCGGTCCCAAATACGGTAGGACCGCTTCTCAGAGACATCGATCATCGAGTACTGGACAGCGAGATGAACCCCATGCCGCCGGGGAAAAAGGGTGTACTGTATGTGAAAAGCGAACAGATCATGAAAGGCTATTACAAAAAACCGGAGGCAACAGCTGAAGTACTGCATGACGGATGGCTCAACACAGGCGATATAGCCGTTTTTACCCACACCGGCGAGTTAAAAATAATCGGTAGAGAGAAAGATACAATAGTACTTATGGGCGGAGAAAATATTGAACCGGTCCCCATAGAAGATAAACTTGTTCAATCAACGTTTGTCGATCAGGTTATGGTAGTAGGCCAGGACCAGAAATATTTGGGTGCGCTCATAGTACCGAATATGGAACAGCTCGAAGCTAGTGCTGAAGAGATGGGAATTCAGTATATCGATAACGCTGAACTTCTTACAAATCCTGAAATCCAGAATACCATCAACAACGAGATTCAATCGAGGATAAACCAAAAAAATGGTTTCAAGAGTTTCGAACGAATATTTCGGTTTACTCTCTTAGCAGAGCCGTTTGAGATAGGCAGGGAGCTTACTCAGACTATGAAAATAAAGAGAAATGTAGTCTCGGAACTGTATAAAAAACAGATCAGTCAGTTATTCGAATAGGAGGCGGGACTTACTCCGGGTATACCCGCTCGGACCGAAGCATCGGTGGTTTCGGAAGCAGTGACTGTAGATGCCCCTCTCACCTCGCCTATTTTAAGCGCTCCCCTCTCGAAGATGGGCGCCTCGAAACTGTTTTCGATGAACTGTCAAAGCTTTAAAAATAGGAAAATAAAAAGGAATATGACGAACGCGAGTCCGATACCGACGACCCAGTAGAGCCAGGGGGGAGCTCCGCCGCTTCCTTCGACTCTGCCGGTCCCGTTATCACTTTTCCCGATTGTAAACATATCCGTTACGTCCCGTACACTGCTCTGCCGTTCTTTAGAAGTGCTCATGTAGCCGCACTGGGGACATCCGTTTTGAAACTGGTCCGGTGTGCCTGTGTACGAGCATTGCGGGCATTTTACTGCATCGAAAAATTTTCCGCAGTGGGGGCAGGATTTTGCTCGTAGAGGTACGGGATTTCCGCAGCTTTCACAAAAAAAGAGATTCTTTTTCATGTTTTCTAAAAACTAGGCGTAATTGGGATATCTGTCAATACTTCTGCTTCTCGGTGCAACAAGGTTTGAGGCAGTACCTACAGCTTCTTCACTCCGAGTATCGTAAGGTCGTCGAACTGCTCATCCTCTTTGAGACGGGCATAATAAATATACTCACTCTCTTCTCCCGATTCTACAGGGTTTGTAAAGTACTTATCGTACTGGAGAAAATGCTGTCGGAGGAACTCATCAATGACCCGGTCCACCTGCACCCGGTCCTCATCTGTTGCTGCAGGGTCGGGATATATCCTGAAGATTTTTTCTACAGCAACCATAGCAAGAACCGCCTGTTCGACCGTGTTCTCACATGTAGAAAAATCGAACTCCAGGTCCTCGTCCCCGAGCGGATTGTGGTATTTCTCCAATCTAAACCGCCCTTTATTAAACACTGCATTTACCACATCATAAATGCGGGGTATGCCAAGTTCTTCGAACCCGCTTCCTTTATTGTGATTCCCGTGCTCTTCACCTTCCTCGAGGCCCGGCTCCTGACAAGTAGTGAGATTGAACGACGAATCCCGGAACTTCCGCTGCGCTTCTTCGATACCATCGGTAAACAGGAACATTGTATCCCCTACCTTGAGCTGGTGGGGGACCTGTTGGAAACCGGACTGCATTTCGACCAGCATTGAGGGAAAAACTCCGGTTGCCGGTGTTTCCGGCAGCATTTTCCGCCCCATTGAGCGGGTGTTACTGTCATAAATATGGACGATATTATCTCCTGCGTTGCAGAAATAACAGGCACCTGTTTCTATATTGAGTACGGCCACAATGAGCGCCGCAAACCGTCCTTTGAATCCCCGCTCTTCGATGAGGTCGTTCATGTTGTAGAGCAGTTTGCTCAGGTCTATACCTTCTCTGCTGAGGGACCAGTTTCTAAAATAATTAAGAAAGATAGTAGCCACTTCTACCATGATAAGCGAAGCCGGAACCCCCTTACCCGCGACATCACATTTGATAATCGCGTAGTGTTTATCATCGAGTTTACTAAAATCAAAATAATCTCCCGATACACCCTTGGCCCCTTCGTAGTATCCGAAAAACGAAACCTTATCATTCTCCTCTTTACCGGTAGTCAGTTTTTTCCCGCTGCTGTCCGTTTTAAGGGGAATAAACATCTTCTGCACTTCTTTACCGACGATGAGGTCTTTATTTGCCATGGCAGCTTTTACCAGCCCCTGTGTCATCTGATTAACCGTCTCGGCCAGCGTAGAAATCTCGTCTCTACTGCGTACCGCAATTTGATGGTCCTTGAGCTGTTCTTTGTCCTCCGTGTCCCGTATTTTTTCCACCCCCTGCACCAGCCGGGTAATAGGGATGATCATAATGGAGGCGAAAAGCAGTGCACCGATAACACCAACGCCGCTTGCAATCGCGGCGATAATCAAGGTCGTTATAATGAGGTCTTCCCGCGAATTATTGATCTCAGTGAGGATCCTATCAATGGACACTCCTACTCGGACCAGCCCCCGGTAATACACCTGTTCTCCCCGGCTTGCATAGACGACCGGTTTGTAGAAGATATACCGGGTCTGTTCTTCACTCAAGGTTTCAACCTCGAATTTCGGAACACTGGATGTGATATCACCAATTTCGAGCAGTCTTTCGTTTAATCTGCTCTCCAGATCCGTTATCTGCTGCTGATACTGCTCAAGAAGCCTGGCGGATTCTTCATCATCCCGCCTAGCCAATTCTACCGCTTGATCCCCTAAGCGGTCCAGTTCTTCCGCTATCTGAGATACTTCTTCTCTCGCCTCTTCATTGATCCGTTCGGCGAGCTTCTCGGCCTCGCTCGAGACCGAATCGTCAATTCGGGAACGACCAAGATTCAACTCTTCACCCTCGATTTTTGATTGGATATTCGGATCATCGGTTGCCCAGATGTAGTCATATTGGTCCTGGTCCACCTCACCCTCGCCGGTAATAGTAGCATAGAGCGCATCATCCATGGCGGTCCTCTGAGAAATAACACCATCCAAAGCAAGGATGTCTTTTCGAGGAAGATTTTCTCGAGCCCCTGCCGCGAGGCTTTCGAGAAGCACCTGGGTTTGCTGACGCAGCCCCTCGGCCAAGTTTTTCCTCTGGGTTTGAATCATAAAGTTCCCGAGATAGAGCGAAACACCGAGCACAATTGAAATCAATATTGTTGTAATGAATAGGGTAAATTTAAAACGCAATCCTATCCCGCGTTTTTTCATAGCAAATAACCTCTCTCTTTTTTGTCTTGACGGCATTTCCCGTTCGAATATAAGTGCACGCACCTCATACTGCAGTTTTCGGCCTTCTTTGACCAACTGTACAACCTTGACTGAAGAAAAAAGAACAACCATAGTGAGGAACGCAAGAACAAGCAGGAGTACAAGATTATTGGCCGACAGCGAAAATGTGTACTCTTTGAGCCGTTGCCACCCATACCCCAGCCGGGTACGATAATCACCGAATTTGACCTCACCTGTTGCTTCGAAGTCCAACAACGGCCCGGTAAAATAGGTGCCCCTGCTCGGGTGCACTACTCCTACCCGATATACCCCTTCGTCGATGTCCTCGATCTCCGGACCTATGATGAGACGGTCGTTTACCACCGAATAGATATCGAGCGTATCGGGAAACGTGTAATCGTAGGGGGGTTCTCCGTCCCGGTCTAAAATAACCGTTTCGATTCTGCCTCCAACGGAAAACCCTCTTCCCCGAATCTGCATACTGATCCTTCCGAGCTCATCCTGGGGGGCCGAGACATCAGTTATGTAGGTAACGGGAATATACTTGTTCATTTTGAAAAAAATCGTTTCGGCAGGGCCTACATTCCCAACCGAATCGATAGCTCGAACAGTCATAGCCCAATATCCGTTGTCCCGGTTTACAAAAGAAACAACAGGGGCCCTGGTAAGTACTCCTCCGGACGGTGCCCTGAGACTTACATTTGTCGTATCGTAGCGACCTTGAAGCGGGCCGAGATACTGCAGCGAGTAACTGTAGCCTGCGATATTCTCTTCATCTTCCGGTGCTTCCCATCGAATGCTGAACGTATTGGAGGCGAGAAACCCCCGGTCATCCTTTTCCGGTGGAAAAAACGTGACCCGCCCGGGCGGGGTTGTATCCCGAAAGACCGAAATCGTAGACGGTTCGGACCAGTTTCCGGCATAGTCCTGGGCCCGTACGTGAAAATACCACTCGCCGTCCTCATCGGCAGTAAAAACGGCCTCCCTTTGATTCCGCAATGTCATCAATTGCGGGTCAGGGACGTCCTCGCTTGACCGGGACCAGGAGTAGCTGAACCCTGCAATACCGGAACTGTCCTCAGGCAGGCTCCATTGGACCGAAAATCTATCCTGACTTGCCCTTTCTCCGGCTATGAAGTTCTGGGGTTGAGGAATGGGCGGTCTTACCGTTTCATCCGGCTGCAGATAGATTAGACGAGAGTTTGTTCCGCGCCTGTTCTCCCAGGTTAGATGTAGTTTACCGTCCCGAACAATGGGGCGGGGAAACATGGAGATACCGTCCATCCTGCTCAAATCAGTTTCATCCCAGAAGGCACCCGATTTGTTGGCAAGGATGATATGCTCGTCACCTACACGATCATCGAACCAGAGCAGATAAACCTCTTCTCCAAGCACAATGATTTGCGGATAATTGCAGTAACTCTCTCCGCTTGTGACCTGTTCCGGTTCTCCTAATATTGTCCCACTTCGATCGAGCTCAGCGTAGTAGACCTGGGGGTTCTCCCTTCTGTAGCTTCTCTCCCAGGCAACGGCGAGCCTGTTTCCCACTCGTGCGATATAGGGACGTTGGTTGTTGAATAAAAGAGGATCGTTTTCATCGTCCGGAACAGACTCTTCAAAACCGGATATCCATTTCGACGCCGACCAGCTCCGCCCCCCATCTTCACTAATTTTAAGATACGTCTGGTAGCTTGCCCCCTCTTCAGTTTCTAATATCTGGAAAACTACATATTCATTTCCAAAAGCGGAAGTGTGGTAGGGAAGAAAGTTCAGCGTTTTCCCCGTTTCACTTACAAGCGGTTCCAATTCGCTCCATGTTCTTCCGTTTGAAGACAGGGTATAAAAGATGGAAAGAGCATCTCCTCCTTCCTCAGTCACCCACTCTTTTGTTGCAAACAACAAAAAACCGCCGTCTGATTTTTTAAAAATCCTCGGGGTAACCAGGGTTGAATCCGCGGAAATAGTTGAGATGCGGGAAAAACTCGCTCCTCCATCGGTTGAAGATAAAACAGTCACGGTTCGATCGTTTGAAGAAACAGCTATAAGTATCCTTCCGCTTGTATCTACAGTCATGGAGAATATCGGGGCTTCTTTTCCGGTGTAGGTGTACGGTCCCGCGAAATTGAGGTTCTCCTGCCATGTCCCCTCTTCCCTTTTTGTGAGAATAGAAAGCGTTATTTCCCCGGTTTCTCCATTGGTCTGTTCAAACTCCTGCCACGCGACAGCTGTCAAACCGCCACCGGTCTTTGCACTGGGAAACCGCGATCCGGACGAGACCAGTACTTCGGGATCTTCCCAATACAGCTCCTGAGCGGGTGCGGAAATTACGGGAATGAGGAAGAGGATACTGAAGCACAGCAGCAGACTGGATCGACCCAAACAGAACTTCAGATTTTCGATTCTATCCTCCTTTTCAATTCCAGGAGGGGAGGATATTGACTGCTCTTTTGGTCTTTCATCAAACTGTTTACAATTCGCAATGCTTCGTAATAACTTCCTTCGAGATATTTTTCTTCGGCCAGCTTATACTGCTGCTGTGCTGTACTGGCGAGAACGGTTGTTGTTCTCCCCCCCAATTCCGCCTCAATACGGTCTAAAAGGTTGGTAACCTTTTGGCTGTCCGGTGTCAATTTAATCGCCCGATTGAGATATTCCAATGCTATGGGGAACTGGCTGCGTACATTGCTCTGCACAATGCCTAAAGCCCGTTCATACAGTTCGTTGGATTCCCTTATCTTTGCCGGGTCAGGAGGTGGAATGCGGATACCGAGTTTTATTTCAGCATCATAGATGGCGGAAGCAATTCCCGGAAAATCCGGATTGATCGCTTCTAAATCCTGCAGCTCGATATACGCTTCTTGCGGGTTTGTCTGCAGTTTATTTCGAGCTTCGACAAACTTCTGTCTGAAGAGGGTTTCGAAATTGTCGAGGTTTCGGTATTTTTCGATCCGTAGAGCGAGCACGCTGGCCTCCCGGTTGAGTGGAAACGGTATCTTTACATAGAGTATCTTTTTTTCCGCCTGTTCAAAGTACTCGGCGGCAGCCTCTTCACGCCCCTGTTCGACCAGCTCTCTGCCTCTATTAAAATCTTCTTTGGCAAGATTGATAAGGCGGCTCATCTCCGCGTAGAGCGGGTCGGTCTCATCGATCACCCGGCCGGATTTGACATTCAAAGCGATCCGGATTATCCCCAGCCAATACTCGATTTCCGGTTTGTTTTCAACGTGGGTCACTTTCCATCTGCTCTGAGCTTTTTGAAACACCCGCTCAGCCTGTGCATAACTCTCTTGCGCGTAGTACGCTTTGCCCTCTTCTATCAATTCGCGGACTTCCGCTACAATCAGGTTGTTCTCGGCTGTGTTGATTTCATCACCTAAGTTTGCAATGAGATTATCCCGTTCTTCTTTTAATTCAGGATCTTCCTGCACTTCCAGAGATCTATCAAACCGCTCCCCGGCAATCCTGAGCTGGTCTCTCGCCCGGTCGAACTCATTATTGGCCAAAGCCTCTTCAGCTTGATCGACCCTGAAAAAAGCCTCGCTCTTATATTTTTCAGCCAACCGGACCTGCTCCTCAGCCCTGGCAATATAGCGGTTCGATTCATTCATTTGAGAATCAATATTCGAGATCAACTCCTTACCGTTAGCAATCTGTTCCTCTACGGTACCGTCTTCAACGATATAATCCTTTTCACTCTCTAGGCTCTCGATTACTGTGCGGACTTCCGTTTTGAGTGCCTGTAACCCTTCCTCTACCTCATCGAGAACAACTTTGCTCCCCGCGGGATCATTAGCCAGAACGGTTGCCGCGCCTTCACCTTCTCCGATCGTTTTTTCGAATCCGGTAAGGAGCGTTACACCTTCTTCGATCCTGCTGCTCAGAGATTGATACTCCTCTCGAAGCGGTCCATACGTGATCTCGGCCGTCCGAACGACTGTTTCGACTTCCGCCTCAACGAGCTGCGCATCGAGCTGTTGCAGAACAGCTACGGTTTCCGATGCTGTTTCTAAAGCTTCTTCCCCACCGAGATCATTTTCAGTAATTGACTGATAGTAGACCAGCTGACTGTTCCATTCAGACCGGTACTCTGAAACAGTGTCGGAGAGATTGACTACCGCCTCTCTTTCGGAGTTCACCTCTTCAACCTGGTCCAACTGCGGTATTCTCATACGTATCGATAAAAGGTCTTCCACCAGCGGTATAGCTTCCATGTAAGTACTGCTTCCGGCTGCTCCCGCCTCCGCCTCGTTTATTAGTGCAAGCTTTTCAAGGACCAAATCTTGCCTTTCCTCCGGAAGATCATATCCGTCGCGTACATACATTCTCGACCCCCATAAGGGCAGCAGTTCAATAGCTTCTATGGTAAAGGCACGGGACCGGGAGAAAAAATCTAAAGATTGTTCGAGATCTCTCTCGGTATACCTCTGTTTTCCCTGTTCAAATGCGGTACGAAATCCGTTTACCATATCCGTTTCTACTTCCGTCAAGGTGTTTTCCCACACAATATCCATCACACCGAGGATTCCTTCTCGGCCCTCTACCTCCGATCTTCCTCGAATTAGAAATTTGAGAAACGTTAGATGGAACTCTTCTTCTCCGGAAGACTCTATAATTTGATTATTCTGGGTCTCAAAGTAATGTGCCGCTTGTGCGGCATTTTTGATTGCATCGGAAGTCTCTAGAAGCAGTGAAGCCAGGTCATCATTAGTACTTTGCAGCCGATCGATATTATTAACTTCGAAAGCTTCCGCTTCTTGCTCGAGCAGGGAACTATACCTTTGTTTATCATCAATAAATATCTCTGTTGCCTCGAGGAGCCGGGATTTAGTCTGGGCAATCGTATCGGTCACTATATTACCGTAATCCTGACGCTCATACTCTTCGATATAGAGATCAAATCCGCTCTGATAGGTTGCAATCGCTTCCCAATAGTTTCCCGCATCGATTTGAGAACGAGCTTCCTCCATAATCCTGTTAAATCTATTGTTATTGACGACAAAAATGGCCGTTTTCTTTGCCCTTTCAAATGCCTCCGCGGTCTGCTTATTAGGAGATTTATCCATCTCCTCGAGTTCTTTGAATATCTTATACGCCTCTTCGAGGTTTAGTTCTTCACTGTTATAGAGTGCAATCAATTCCTGATATTTTTCATTGTACGCAGTTCGTGCTTTTCTTACCTCATTGAGAAGCTTCTGTGCTTCGTCGAACTTTCTCGGTTCCTCCTGCATTACATCAGAGAGAATACCTATTGCTTCATTGTACAATTTCTGCTCTATGAGGCTGCGGGCCTGCTCCAAGCGGTCTTCCTTTTTGCCCGCCGCGGAAACAGAAAACACGGCAAAAAGAAAAAATGTTAATAGGAGAAGGGTTATTACAACGTTTTTCGGAAAGGTCCGCACACCTCTCTGCCTTAGTATTACTGTATCACTTATCGGCATTATTGTCTTGTTGTCAAAGGATAGAGATTTGCTCCGGTTACTTGATTCTGAAGTGCATCTTTTCCTATGTAAACTGATAGGTGAAATTTACTAAAAAATATCAAATTAGGCTAAGAGAACTTCATTCAAAGACGAAAATTAAACAGAAAACTGAAAACAGGTAGAAAATTCGGCCGTTTGAATGTATACTACTAATGAAGAAAGATGAAAAGTCTACTCTTTTTCGCAGTATGCTTTTTTCTCATTATTTCAGCAGTTTACTCGGAAAGTCCTTCCGATGTGTACGGCAATTTAAACGAATTATTCAGCAATATTGACCCCAACACGGGTCTTACTGCTTTTCCAACCTTATGGATACCGCTCGGCGGTAAATACGAGGGGATGGCAACCGCCTTTACCGCATTGGCTGATGATATCGGATACTTAGAGGCAAATCCCTCGGCAAGTTCGACCCTCGATTATACCGAGTTAGCATTCAGCCATAACGATTGGATTGCTGATTCGAATATGGAGGGAGTCGTTTATTCAATGCGTTTTAACGACCTGGGAATCGGATTCGGTGGAAAATTTCTCTACGTTCCATTCACCGAATATGACACCTGGGGCGAACGAGTATCGAAAGGATATTATTCGGAAACTGTTGCCACAATCAATGCTTCATACAATTTTTTCTCGAGCTATTACTTTTACGGCATCGCCTTAGGGGCCAATATAAAATTGGCCTATCGACATGTTCCGGAAGCAATTTATCCGGGCCAATCCGCTCTGATGGGCATGGCAGATTTTGGTGCACTGACGCGGTTTAACCTCTTCAAGTTCTACAACTCCCGCACCAAGAATTTTTCTGTTGGAGCTGTTATCAAAAACTTAGGTCCCACAGCGCTTGATGATCCTCTGCCTACCGAAATTACTACCGGGATCGCTTATTCACCATTTCGACCACTTACCTTAACATTCGACCTGAATATTCCCTTAAGCTTTTTTCCGGAAGAAGCCCCGGCTGAACAAGTTAGTTTTGCAGGCGGAGCAGAAGTCGTGATTACCGATTTCTTCTCAGTCCATACCGGATTTCTCTACAAAGGATCAAATCCACGAATATCACTAGGGACCTCCGTTGATCTCAAAAAAGTGAGCTTCGTAGTAAATTATACCCTTGATTTTACAACCCAGCTCGGGGCAATGGACAGATTCAGCATTACAGCGAGTCTCAATCTCGGGGACAGAGGCAGGGCAGAGACCCGGGCCCGCATTGATGAGCTGTATACTTCCGGTCTCGAAGAGTATGCCAACGGAAATATGCGCAAGGCGATTGACTTTTGGGAGCAGGTACTGAAACTCGACCCTAATTTTCAACCGGCACGTGAGATGATGAACACTGCGAAGAGGGCTCTTGCTCTTCAGGAAGAGATGGAATCCATCCAGCAGGTGGAATAGAAGAACCTACCGTTTATCGGAAACTTTATCGAAGCTTCTTTTGATTCTCGTGTAGAGCGCAAAGAGCGAAAGATCGATTTTTTTGCTGTCTGCAAGCATTGATTTGATCTTTACTTTTTTCTCAGGCTCTTTCTCTCTGTTGATCTTAGAGATCAGTTTCTCCTGTTTTTTCAGTTCCCGGTGATTGAACTGTTTTCTCAAATAGCGGGTAATCTGTACAGCGTCCTCTTTTTCTTCTTCCGTAAGGGGCCGTTCGGGAGGAGAGAGCATGTAATCGATTACGTCTTGAGTACTGCCCGCTTCATTGCGCTGAAGTGCCTCTTCGATTTCTTTTACAAATTTGCTCTCTCTGAATACAATCTGGTCTACTTTCGTTCGAAGTTCCACTCTCTTTTTGAGAGCAAAATTCGATTTCAGATCCCGTTTTCCTAAAATGATATAGAGCACTACGGCGAGACCGAGACTGATAGCAATTTCATCGATCATCGGCAGGGGATCTCGGACAACGAGGGAGAGAAACAAGTAAGAAAGTAAAAACAGTCCCGAAGAGATCAAGAATCGAGGGAGAAAACGGAGTTCAGATACCCAGCTTTTTACCTGATTTTCAATTATCCGATACAAATCATTCCGAAACAGCGTAAGAGATTCGACTCGCGGCTCCTTTCCATACTTACCTTCAAACTCCGAATTCTCAACCAGCTCGAGGAACTTATCGGTATAGGCGAAGGGATGGAGGAAGAGCGATGTACCGTCTTTCCGGTATATATGATAGATATAAACCTTATTATCTTTTGCCATATACAGGAAACAATAATCCTTTCATTCCGCTTCTGTCAAGCTATGATGAAAGGGCATGAGAGAGCGCTTCGATTATTGCGTTATGTTTAAATAGCTCGGCGTATTTGCGGGCAGTCATACCCAATTTATCAGAAATAGTAGGATCGGCACCCGCTTTCAGCAGCTTTTCGGTCATGGAGTAGGAACCTTGTCCTACACTCAATATCAGAGCGGTTTGTCCGTTTTTACTTTGTACGTTGAGATCGGCTCCTGCAGCGATAAGCGTGGAAAGCATATCTTCACTGCCCTTGGTAGCTGCATCCAGGAGAGGTGTATTCCCGTTATCCGCACTTGTTTCATTCACATCCGCTCCGTAGTCGATAAGCATGTTCATAATCTCTTCATGCCCATTTCTTACCGCTTCTGCAAGGAGAGAAACACCTTTTTCATTCTTCACATCAGGAGAGAAACCGGCACGGAGAAAATTCTTCGCCCCTTCCCGATCTCCCTTGCCTACTACTTCGAAAAAACCTCTCGTTGATACGGGAATCCCCTCCTCTACCAGTCTCATTTTTGCTTCCTGGATCTCTTTTTGATAATGATACCGGTGAGATTCCCGGTCAAAGTGTTTCTCTATCATTTCTAATGAGCTCATCCACAGAAAACTCTTTAGATATTCGGGGATAACAACATTTTTATTCTGAATGTAGACAAGAGAAGTTTCTTTTCTACCCAGGGAAAACCCTGCTACAAAGGTAAACCATTGGGCTTCGTTAATGTTACCGGCCAGGACCAGGATTGTATGTGTACTCTGGAGTAATTTTCGGCACAGAGAAAGGTCTACACCCGCAGTGCCGCCTTCTGCGGTTTTTGCTGCTTCATATGGAAATACTTTGATATCGAGCTTTCCGAGTAAATTCTTAAGCTCGTGATAAACGCTTTTTTGATCAGCGGGATAAACTATTAAAACCTTCACCTCTTAACATATCGGCATGATGCCCATTCAGCATAATGCCTATTCGGCATCATGCATCTTTGTCATGAACTCCGTCTCGACCCCCTAAGGGAACCAATGTTTGTACTTCGATGGTGTAACAACCGAACTCTTCCTGAACAACCCCCACCACAAGGAAAACCGCACCTGTCTCGAGCAGCAGCAGCAGTTTTTCGTGTCTATCAGGAAAAAGAACAGTCTCATATACCGAGAAATAGTCTTCAAAACTGACGAAACTCATAAACCGGTGCTCTCTGGTGCGGACCTCTTTTCCGGTAACCAGCACTCCCGGAAGGCAAACTTTCTTTCCGGTACTCAAAGCGATTTTTCTCGAGTCGATGCATTGTGCAAAACGGTTCTCTTCTAAAATCGTTCTTATTTTGTTTCGGAACAGAGAGAGTGGATGACGGGTGTGAAGTATTCCCAACGTTTTGAGCTCATCGTAGACCTTGCGTTTCGGAGAATAATCGCCGATGAACTCGGGCGGCGGCGGCGGCCCGAACAGAGCGGGGGTGGGCTCCATATGAAAATAGATCCAGAACAGTTGGGCCCGGGTGGCCCCCCCGGCAATAGAATCAACACTCGCCGAGCGGATTATCATCCGCACTACAGCAAAGCTGGGGGACAACCGAGTGACAAAATCAATAAAATCGCGGTACGGCCCCTCTCGGGACCGTTCATCGAGCAGGGCGTGTATAAAATCTTCCGGCACCTCTCGAATCTGAAACAATCCCAGCCTCACGCACCCCTCTTCTACCGTATGTTTCCATCCACTCCTGTTCACATCCGGGGGTAAAATTACTATGCCCCGCCTGCGCACCTCGTTGAGGTACACCTGGCTGTTATAAAAGCCTCCTCCGTTGTTGATAACGGAAACGAGGAACTGCACCGGATAATACCGCTTGAGATAGGCCAGCCGGTAGGAGACCAGGGCGTAGGAAGCGCTGTGCGCTTTGCAGAAGGAGTACCCGTCGAAAGAGAGGATCATATCCCAAAGGGAGCAAAGCGGCTTCTCCCCGATGTTTCGGGCCCTCCCCCCGGCGAAAAACCGCTCCTTGTATGCCTTGAGCCGTATCTCCCGGTCCTTCTTCGACAGCACCTTCCGCAATCCGTCCGCCTCTGCAGCAGAAAACCCGGCCACAGCAATTGCTACCCGGGCCACATCCTCCTGATACACCATAATGCCCAGCGTCTCTTTCAGCGTTTCTTCCACCAGAGGATGGACCGGTTCATATGTGCCTCCCTTGAGCCTCCGTACAAACTCTTTGATGTACCGATTGGCGGCAGGCCGAATAATGGAACTTGCTATGACGAGATGTTCATAATCTCCCCGCTGCATTTTCCTGAGAAGCTGCCGCGTGGCTGGAGATTCCACATAGAACACCCCCAGTGTATCACCCCTTTCGATCAGTTCCCTCGTTTTTTTGTCCTCTAAAGGGTGGAAACTCTCCCACTCTATG
>CAZKZZ010000001.1:34005-94841 GCA_964557375.1 uncultured Spirochaetales bacterium
CCCCGGCCGGACATTCCTCGGCCGAATTGTCCCTCTCCGCATTGACCAGTTCCAGCGTATCGCGTAAAACGCCCAGCGAACGGTTGCCCAGCAGGTCGATCTTTACCAATCCGGCATCTTCGGCAGCGTCTTTTTCCCATGCAATAACAGGCCAGCCTAAAGGAGATATCTGCAGATGGGTGTAATCGGTTATTGCCCCCGGTGTTATGACCACTCCTCCGGGATGGGTGCCGAGGTGCCGGGGTATGTTCCGTACAGCCTTTGCCGCCCGAAACAGGTAGTCCGGGATCGTGGAGACCTCCCCGGCCTGCGCCATCTTCACAATCCGGCCTATTTCCCGTTCTTCCACACCCATCGCCTTTGCCGGTTCCCGAAATGATGAACGGGGGCCGAAGGTAACGTGGTCTGCCACCATCCCCGCCCTGCCCGGATACGTATCAAAAACATAGGAGAGCGCTTTCTCCCGTTCGTCCCAGGGAAAGTCGACATCGATGTCCGGAGGATCTTTCCTGCCCCTATTGAGAAACCGCTCAAAAAAAAGATTGTAAGCAAGCGGGTCCACATGGGTAATGCCCAAGAGGTAGGAGACGATACTCGCTGCGGAACTGCCCCTTCCGCAGGTACGTGGATATCTCCTTACGATATCATGGACCACCAAAAAATAACTCGAAAATTGCTTTTCCCGTATAATCTCGAGCTCATACCGGATCCGTTCTTCCACCCTCCGGTCGGGCCCCTCCCCGTATCGCCTCTGCACCCCCTCATAACAGAGTCGGCGCAGCCGGGGAAACGCTTCCTCTTCGGAAAACCCGTTGAACCGGGGAAAAACAAACGGCTCCCGCATTATACCGTTTAGATCACAGGAGGCGGCAATATCAGCAGTTGTTCGCAGAGCCTCGGGTACCGCGGAAAAGAACCGGGCCATCTCATCCCCTGTGACGATCCGCTTTTCTTCTCCGATCTCCTCCTCCATACCGAGAGAGTCCACCGTGGTGTTCCGGTCAATAGCACGGAGGAGCCGGTAGAGAGTTCGGTCGTCCCGGCAGAGGTAGATACCGTCGTTGACAGCTGCAGCAGGAATACCGAGTGCCTTTGCCTCTGAAAACAGACCGGAAAACGGACTCCCGTAGTACAATGCGGCTGCCAGACCGTCTTTACCGGCGGATATAAGGGTTTTCAGTACGTCTGTGCGGGAAGAGAGAATGTAGAGCCCCTGACGGCCGTTTTCGAGGAGATCTTCGAGAGGATCATAACCCGGCCCGTTGCAAAAAGACCGGGTGATGATCTCGTTCGCCCGGGCAAACCCGGCCGTATTCCGGACAAACGCAGTAAAGAGGGGAGCATCGTCTGCGGTAACGACCACTCCGCCGACCGGTTTTATGTTGTACCGTTTTGCTGCCTGAATAAACCGGATAAGCCCATAAAAATTGCCGATATCGGCCATACCGACTGCGGGATACCCCTGCCGGGCCGCATACGCGCACAGCTGTTCGGGGGAGTAGACTCCTTTGAGCAGGGAGAAGTAGGAACGGCAATACAGCGGGATATAGGTTTGATTTTTCATATATACTATACATATGTTTAGTATATACGGTAAAAAAAATCAATCCCCGTTCGGCTCTATCTGCTTGGATATCTCGATGAATTTCGCGAATGCGGACCCCTCTTTTTTCAACTCTTTAGAACCCCTTGTTATCTTACAGAGACTCAACCCGAGTTTCTGAGCAATTTTTCTCTGACTCATGCCTGCATCGATCAGTTTCACCAGCTCCCATCGGGAGGCTATTTCATCCAACTCGTTTTTCGTAAGAAGACACTCGAAAAAACCCTTGATAAGCGCTACATCCTCGACACGAGTAAAAACCCGGGCCATTTCATCGAGCGAATTGTCAATCATCTCTTTGCTGTTATGTGCCATGTTTCAACTCTGTTCTCACCGTTTGCTCAACAGTTTGAGCATGTAGATTTCGATATACCGTTTAAAATAATCTTTTCGTTTTATTTCATTAAATGCCTTATTAGCGGCCAGCCGTTCAGCCATGGTGCGGATCCTGGCTTCATCAGGAGGTTTGACTCTGAAGCCTCTCCGTAAACCCCGAAGGAAATCCCGCACCATCGCATTGACATCCTCTACCAAATTAGCCCGGGCATTCGGATCGTAGAGGGGGTTCCAGCGGTCGATCAACTCTTCGAGTGAACCGTCAATTGTCTTTCCTTCTTCCACAAACCGATTCTTGAGAGCATCTATCTGTTTTCGGTACTCTACCAACTGGGCTTTTGTCGTCGCTTTGCTGCTCGGCCCCCCGCCGTTTTTCTCATATCCGTACTGAGAGCCGTAGGCCCGGCCTCCGTCTCCGCCGGTCTGCTCATCCATCACTTTTGAGACGGATGGTGTAAAACCGGCCTTCTCCCGCTTTCGCTGAGACCTTCTTTTTTGAGGACGTTTCGCAGAAAATATCCTCTTGAAAAACATAATCAACCCGCCCACGATGGGAATATTCTGCCAGATGGGCAGGTGTATTTTTGCATCCTTGAGCAGTTCTTCCCGGTCCAGTCTCAATATCCGGTCGAGAGGAATAAGCGTTTTTCGCTGCCTGTCGAAATAGGTTGCAATCTCATCGGTTACTTCCCGTCCGGCATTCCCCTCTTCATAGGCAAGATAGAGCAGGTCGAAGCGCAGTAATGTCAGCAATGTCGGGTCTTCGTTTTTTACCCTTCGTGTGATATCGTCTAAAAATTTTGCGTCGTCGAGCATTTCCGGTGTTTTCCGATACTGCTTGAGTTGTTCGAGCCACTCTTCTCGGTACTGCTTGTGCAAGAGCGAGGAGAGAGCTTTGACTTTTGCAGTGACGAGGGGAAGCACAACATCTTTTTGGATGTAATAGTCCCGCTTATCAAGACCTTTGACGCGCACAATTTCGGGAAGCGCTCCATCCTCCTCAGGTTTGGTTTTTTTACCGAGATAGTTATGCAGGCCTTCCCGGGTATATTTCTTGGTAAGAGGGATGCCCCGGTCATCCCGAAAATTGGTGATATCGGCAAGGGTAAATACGTACGGTTTCCCGCGAAACTGTTTCTCAAGCTGTTTAAACGCATTCTGTACAGATTTCTCCTTCTGTTCGACTCCCTTATGGTAGGCATTATAATACCCGATCAGGTACGCGGCCTGACAATAGCTGTGTTCATCGGGAAGTTTGTTCGTCTTTTGCTTGTATTCCTGAAGAATGAGATTCGCCAATGCCGACCAAAAGCGAAAAGAAAAATCTGTCGGTTTCGTTATCGAACCCAGTGCTTTGTTCTGCTGCAGCATGATATCATCGAGCATTTCTTTAATCGCCGCTTTTTTCTGCGCAAACATGGATTCTAATTTCGAAAATACATAATTCACATTCCGTTTATTGGTGATGTAGCGCTTTATTTTTGACAGTGTCATTTGGAGCAGATGATTAAACAGAATACTCGAGGTGAGTATCATCTCTCGTATCCCTTCGGGAAAATCCAGTTTGAGAATAACCGGTTTTGACAACTCCTCATAGCCGAGCCACTTTACAAAATCCTGTTTGACGTCCAGGGTTGTTATCAAGTTCCGGGGCAGCTCCACCCCTAATGTGCTTTCGTCCGGAAAGGGAAGTTCGGGACGGTCCCTCACCTTGTCATATTCATCATGAATTAATTCGATAAAATAATCAGGGAAATGGATTGTCTTGATTTTGACATCTTCGTATTCGAGCCCGCAGCGGCCCTCACCGGCCAATGCTTCTAAATCCGCGGTGACTACAGACGTAGTACCGTCCTTCAGGAGCTGTATCTCTTCACGTTCCCCATTCTGTTTGTCCAGATATGTTTTGGCAAAGGAGATAAAATGCTCAAATGAAATCGAAGCCTTCTTTGCCTTTTTTGTGTAGAGCTTAAGCATTTTAAATGTTTCAGTAGTAGTAGACATAGCTTTCTAATAATATGATACGGGTTGAACCCGCCCTGTCAAGCTGGAATTAACCCAACCAGTAAAAAACAGCCCTGCTAAATCCCGCCTCATTATTGGCTGAAACCACTGGAAAGAGCTCCTTGAGCTCATCGCGTGCGTTTTCTACCACGTACTTATGGGGCGCCCAATGGAGTAAATCGAGGTCGTTGAAATCATTACCGAGAGCATATATATGATCAGGGTTGACATTACATCTCTCGGCAACATATTCGCTTCCCTTCGCTTTTGACACATGCCGGGGAAATATCTCTATCCAGAACGATTCGTGGTCCAAAGGCGATGTCGTTCTTACGATCTTTACATGATCGAGTTCAGCTGCAAGGGTGGTAAAACGTTCATATCCGTTCTCCCGCGGTTCGATAACAAGGAACTGGCATGCTGCATCGAGCTCGATACGGTCCCTGTCACCAGCTTCTCCGAACCCCTCATAGTAATGCAGTCTCCTCTCAAAATCAGGGTTTTTATGATTGTTCTTGAAATAGAGAAATAAATGATTGTCCGGAATCGGTTTCTGAATGATAAAATCAAAACTGCGGTCACTGAGATAAGAATGAACAGACTCGATTTCCTCTATGTCAAGATGGTACGCTTGTTCAATATGCTTTCTGCTCCATTCCATGATCCCGGCACCGGATGAAAAAATAAGGTAATCAATGGGAAAATCAGGGGGGATGACCTTTTGGGCCGAATAGAGATTCCTTCCGGTAGCAATTGCACGGACAACTCGCTGTTCACCGAGCTCCTCGAGTGTAGCAATATCTTCTGCATTATAACTCCGGTCATCCCGGAGCAGCGTACCATCGAGGTCGGTAATGATCATCTTTCTATTTTTTTCAGTTTTCCCGTTCATTCTAACAATTCATAGGTGCTCGTGACCACCGGAGCGCGTAAATTGGGAAGGACTTTCTCGAGCAGTACCCCTTCGCGTTTTGGATATGAGTGTCCGAATGTCGCCCGTATAGCAATCGAAACGAACTGAACGGCGCGGTCCAGCGCGATGGGGAGACTGTCTCCCTGTAGGATACTTCCCACTACAACACTGGTAAAGATATCCCCCGTACCGGGATAATAGGCCGGGATGAAATTACAATTAACCCGCCAAAATCTGCCGTCATTCTGGTCGTACGCTACCACCGAGGTCACATTCTCGTGTCTGCTCAGGGGAACACTCGTTATTATGACGATACGCGGTCCCCGTTCGGCCAATTCTAGAATCCAATCTTTAATCTGTTGTTGAGTCGTGCTGTTCGAATATTCTTTATCGAGAAGAAATGCGGCTTCGGTGAAATTTGGTGTAATGATATGAGCGTTTGTAATATGTTGACGCATCTCTTTAACCATTTTCTCGCCGATAGGGCCGTATAATGTACCGTCGTCACCCATGACCGGGTCGACTACAACGAGCGGTGTTTCACTTTTTTCTCCCCCTGAAAAACGCCGGATAAAGTTCTTTACGATATCAATCTGCATCGGGGAGCCGAGAAATCCGCTGTAAACCGCATCAAACGAAAGATTGAGTGCTTCCCAGTGTTCGATAAAGCTTTCCATAGAGTCGGTTAAATCTACCATACGGTAGCCGGTAAATCCTCCGGTATGGGTACTCAGCACGGCTGTGGGAAGCGGACACACTTGCACACCCATTGTGGAGAGGATCGGAATAATAACAGTGAGGGAAGCTCGTCCAAAACCGGAAAGGTCATGAATGGCGGCAACTCTCGGTATCGGATTAAACATCGACATTATTTCAGTACGTTTACTGTCTCTCCTGTGGAAATGTCCCACACCCGTACGGTCCCGTCATCACTTCCCGATACAATCGACGACCCGTCGGGAGAAAAAGTGACAGTTTCGACATAATCAGTGTGGCCGGTAAATGTACGAATGAGAGTACCGTCATACGGGTTCCACAATTTCACCGTGCCGTCATCACTACCGGACGCAAGCACCGAACCGTCAGGACCGAAAACTACCGATCGAACATAATCGGTATGCCCTTCGAGTGAACGGACCGGATATCCGGTCTCCATCTGCCACAATTTTACCGTCGTGTCATCGCTCCCCGAAGCTAACAGCTCGCCATCAGGGCTGAAGTCGAGCGATCGGACAAAATCGTCGTGCGCTTCCAGAACATAGAGCAGTTCCCCGGACTCTATTTCCCAAATCCGGATAATATTTGCGCTGTCCCCGGCGGCCAGCAGTCTGCCGTCGGGGCTTATATCAATACAGAGTACCTGTATCTTTTCTGTAAACCCGTATTTATCATAATTTTCGAGAGTGACCAGTTTTGCGCCGGTGTGAATGTCCCACACGTCTACCGAACCGGCACTGCTACAGGAGACGATTCTTCCGCCGTCAGGACTTACCTCAACAGACACGACCTGGTCGGCAATTTCGTCAATAGTGAGTACTACTTCAGTTGTTTCGGAATCCCATACTTTTATGGTTTCATCCGCACTACCGGTTATAATATAGCCACCTGTCGGAGAATAAGCAATCGATATCACTGCATCGTCATGTCCGTGCAGGGTCTCCAGCAGATTACCCGTCTCGATTTCCCATATTTTTACGGTCTGGTCGGCCGCCGCGGATACCAACCGAGTTCCCTCCGCGTTAAAATCGGCAGCCAAAACCGCATCTGTGTGGCCGTGAAAACTGCGGTAAAGCTTACCGGTACTCATTTCCCATATTTTTATGGAATTGTCGCGACCGCAGCTGGCTAAATAATCACCCTGGGGACTAAAAGTGACCCAGATTACCGCATCGCTGTGTCCGGAAAAACTCTTTATAAGCGATCCGGAATCAACGTCCCAGAGATTGACTTTTGAATCCGCACCGCCGGATGCTATAATTTGTCCATTAGGATGAAACGCGACCGACCATACATAGTCGGTATGCCCGACAAAAGTGTGTAAGAGCTCCCCGGTCTCACTGTCCCACAGTTTTAAAGTTTGATCGTCACTGCTCGTGACAATAGAGGTACCCTCCGGGCTGTAATCAACACCCCACACAAAATCACCGTGTGCCTCGATTGTTGTTATTACCTCACCGCTGTAGGAGTTCCAGATCGAAACCAGACCTTCCTCCGATCCGGTTGCAAGGGTATCGCCGTCAGGGCTGAATGTAGCGGAGAGAACAACTTGGTTGTACACCCGTTCCATCCCGACTTCCTCCTCGGGTTCATATTGCCCGAGAGTAGCCAGCTCGGCCCCTGCCTCTATGTCCCACAGTTTGATCAACCGATCATCCGCGCAGGAAAGCAGTGTCGATCCGTCAGGACTGAAAACCACACTGTTGATATAGTCCTCATGTCCATCGTACTGTGCGACAACTTCTCCTAAGGAGACGTCCCATACGTTGATGATAAGATCATCTCCGGCAGAAACCAGATAGCTGCCGTTTTCGTTGAAATCCACACTCCGCACGTAATCCGAATGTCCTTCCAGCGTCTGCAGAACAGTCCCTTCCTTCGGGTCCCACAAAATGACCTTGGTGTCGTCTCCGCCCGAGGCAAGCATGGCTCCGTCACTTCGATAAGAAATAGAGCGGACATAATCATCATGCCCGGCAAGGGTGTGCACCAGAGTTCCGGTGGCAACATTCCATATTTTTATTGTCTGATCATCGCTGCAGGAGGCAAGCTCGGAACCGTCCGGACTGAAGGCGACATCCCTTACATAATCCGAATGTCCGCCGAAAGTCCGTACCAGCTCGCCCCTCCGCACATGCCATAATTTGACCGTGTAGTCGTCACTTCCTGTGGCCACATATCTTCCGTCCGGACTAAAGGTAACCGACCTGACATAGTCGGTGTGCCCTTCTAACGTTTTAATTATTTCCGCGGAAAGCTTATCGTCCTCAGCTGAAATGTCCCAGATGATAGCAGTCCCGTCATCGCTGCCGGAGGCGAGATAAGCTCCGTTCGGACTGAAAGCTGCTGAGCGGACATAATCGCTGTGTCCTTCGAGCTGTACAAGCGGTTCTAGAGTTTCCGAATCCCACATAATAACCGTACCATCCGAACTCGCGGAGGCAAAAAACCTTCCGTCAGGGCTGAAAGCGACGTCATTTACTGCATCAGTGTGGATCTGTTGTGCCTGTAGTATTCCCGTTAGAAGAAAGAGGAACGAGAATAGAAGAACCAGAGAACGGTATTTTCTAAACATTATAAACTCCCGTTACAATGTATTTTGATTGTCGCTGATTGACCTATAAAAGTCAATCAATTCTTCTATTGTTAGGCCAACCTATTTGACAGAGCAATATATGTAGTTTAATATATAACTCTCATTATTAATTAAGGAATACCTGCTGTATGGCAAATAATTATATCGAAATTGATGTTTCTCAATGTAAAGGATGCAGATTGTGTGTCGCCGCATGTCCCCATAAATGCATTGCAATCGGCTCGAGTTTTAACGAAATGGGGTACCAATACGCCCGATTTGAAAAACAGGAGTGTACTGCATGCGGTTTCTGTTATTATACTTGTCCTGAACCGGGGGCAATAACAGTGTATAAAAATCACAAGAAGGAATTTCCACATGGATAAACAACTGATCAAAGGTAATGAAGCAGTTGTCTACGGCGCACTGTTAGGCGGTGCAACCCATTTTTTCGGATATCCGATAACTCCTGCCAGTGAAATTGCTCACTCCGCCTCATTGTTATTTACAAAGGCGGGAAGGACGTTTTTACAGGCCGAAGATGAAGTGAATGCAATCAACATGGTTTACGGAGCTTCAGCAGCGGGAGCACGGGTCATGACGGCAACCTCGGGCCCCGGCCTCTCCCTGATGGCGGAAGGAATTTCGTATATCGCTGCGTGTGAACTGCCGTGTGTTATTGTCGATGTACAGCGCGCGGGTCCCGGCCTGGGCAATATCTGGCCCGAACAGAGCGATTACAATGCAGTCGTGAAAGGCGGGGGCCACGGTAACTACAAAAACATCGTCTTAGCCCCCAATTCCGCACAGGAAATGTGTGAGTTTACCTATCAGGCATTCGAAATAGCAGACAGGTACCGAATGCCGGTCATCATTCTCTCCGACGCGTTTATCGGCCAGATGATGGAGCCTGTAGCACTCCCTCAAGAGGTGAAAAACGGTGAAAGGAAAGAGTGGGCATTATACGGGGATGGAGAAAGCAGAAAGAATCTCATCACTTCCATCCTGATGAATATCGATGTCTTGAGTGACCACAACTGGCATCTTCAGAAGAAATACGAGAAAATCGAAGAAGAATTCTACGATGTAGAAGAAATCGAAACAGAGGATGCGGAAATTCTCTTTGTTGCCTACGGTATCAGCTCCCGGGTCTGTATTACGGCCCTCCAGCATCTGCGGAAAAGAGGAATAAAGATCGGACTTCTTCGGCTCAAAACGCTGTTTCCCTTTCCGTCAAAGCGGCTGCGCGAATTGAGTTCTCAGTTGAAAAAAACAATCGTCGTTGAATTGAGCAATAAACAGCTCACCCAGGATGTACTTTTAGCAATGGAAAACCGTACCCCAGTGCTGACCTATAACTGGCTGGGAGGAAAAGTACCATCAACCGAAGAGGTGCTCGATAGAATCGAGGCAGACCTCTAACAGTCTACCGGGCCCCTGATAACAGGGACCCGATCGACAAAGGAGAATGTCCTTATGGTAAAACATAAGAAACCAAATACATTTTACGATGTATATACGAGAAAAGAGACGGACCAGAATGTAACCCATTACTGTCCGGGTTGCGGTCACGGTAATGCTCATAAGCTGATCGCCGAACTTATAGATGAACTCGGGATACAGGACCGTGTCATATTTATCTCTCCGGTAGGATGCAGTGTTTTTGCCTATTACTACCTCGATGTCGGGAATATCGAAGCAGCCCACGGCAGGGCCCCGTCGGTCGGGACCGGTATCCGAAGGAGCCGCGAGGATGCTATTGTTATTGCCTATCAGGGAGACGGTGATCTTGCGGGAATAGGAATGGGCAGTATCGTTCACGCGGCAAACCGGGGTGAAAATATGACCGTCTTCTTTGTCAACAACGCAATTTACGGAATGACCGGCGGTCAGATGGCCCCCACCACTCTCATCGGCCAAAAAACACAGACCACACCATTAGGGAGGTCCCCCGGCAGAGACGGAAATCCGGTCGGGATGTGCGAAATAATCAATGCTTTGAAACTCCCTGTATATATCGAACGGGTTTCACTGGGCAATCCGGCCCGAATCATGCGGGCGCGCCGCGCCTTCAAAAAGGGTCTTCTCAACCAGGTGGAGAAAAAGGGGTTTTCCTTTATCGAAATACTCTCACCCTGTCCGGTCAATTGGAAAATGAGCCCCCTCGAAGCCCAGAAGTGGATAATGGAAACCCTCGAGCCGGAGTTTCCGGTAAAAAAGTTTCGGGACATAGGCAACAAAATCGATACGGAAAAAAAATATCCCTTCTTAGGCGATAAGCAGCTGCTTGCAATGCTTCGAAGCGACAGTGAAGGACTTCCTGTCACAGAGGGTGACAAGACGATAGAAACCCAAATGATAAAAATCGCCGGGTTCGGCGGTCAGGGAGTAATGTCAGCGGGAGTGCTGCTGGCCGACTGTGCAACAAAAGAGGGGCTCCATTCGACATGGCTTCCCTCGTACGGACCCGAAATGCGGGGCGGAACGGCCAACGCGAGTGTGATTCTCTCTTCCGGTCCGATCGGTTCTCCGGTAGTCAACTATCCGAACGTTCTCATTACCATGAACGGTCCTTCTCTCGATACATTCGAGGAGAAAGTGAAACCGGGCGGACTCATTCTGGTCAACTCATCGATCATTGATACCAAGGTAAGTCGCAAGGATGTACGGGCAATTTATGTGCCCGCGACAAAAATAGCCAAACAGGCCGGGCTCATCGCTACGGCAAATGTTGTTATTACTACCGTGTACCTGCTCGCAACCGGAGTTTTAGAGATCGATACACTCCGCTCGATTATCCCCCAATCGATAAAAAAGGCAAACCTGACCGATGTAAACCTCAAAGCTATCGAAGGGGGGATAGCATATTATGAGCAGAATGTGGCAGCCGAAAGCCCGCAGGAGACTCTTACCCAATAGAAGGCACGCAACAGGCACTTTTATTTAGAGAACGTGCCTCAGGAAAGACCGAACTCTTTCCGCAGCTGCTCTACAGCATCCTCTTTCATAGAAAAGGAATGCTCGTCCGCAGGGAACGATTCTCGAAGCACATCGGATATAAACTCTTTGACTGCATCCACCTGTGCAGAGTATAAATCGGCGTATACTTTGACAAATTTGGGTGTGAATCGCTTAAACAGGCCTAAGAGATCGTGGAACACCAAGACCTGGCCGTCACAATGTACTCCGCCTCCAATTCCGACGGTTGGAATGTTCACTTTTTCAGTAATTATTTCTGCAAGCTGTTTGGGGATGGCTTCCAGAATGAGTGCGAATGCTCCTGCCTCTTCTAAGGCTACTGCATCGGCAACCACTTTTTTCGCTTGATCAGTTGATTTCCCCTGGACCTTGAAACCGCCCATAAGAGCCGCCGTTTGCGGTGTCAAGCCGATATGTCCGAACACCGGAATTCCCGCCTTGTGGATGGCCCGTACAGTTTCAGCGACTTCTTCACCGCCTTCGAGCTTGATACTGTCTGCCCCCCCCTCTTTATACAGGATGCCTGCATTGGTGACGGCCTGCTCAATCGAAATGTTGTACGACATAAAGGGAAGGTCTCCGACAACATGCGCACGTTTTACTGCACGTGTTACTGCTTTGGTGTGATGGAGCATCTCATCCATAGTTACCGGGACAGTATCTTTGTAGCCGAGCTCCACCATTCCTAAAGAATCGCCGACTAAAATAATATCTATACCTGCTTCATCCACGACGAGCCCCTGCGGATAGGAGTAGGCAGTTATCATCGTAATTTTTTTCTTCTCTTCTTTCATTTTCCAGAGATCGGTTATCATTATTTTTTTGACTTCTTTGGGTTGATCACTCATTCGTTACTCCTGGATCTTCAATTTTTGAGACAGAATAGAGAATAATTGGTATTTACTCAAGAGAGATTTCAGGGGCGCGGTTTCCTTTAAAGGATTGAATAAAAACCTAACTTTATGCCACTATTTCCAAGTATATTCACGCATTATTGATCGAATCTGCGCGGAGAGAGATTGTGGAACCGAAAAATTGTATAACCGACGTGAAAGGAATCAAGGTAGGGCACGCCCAGAACAGGGAAGGAGCTACCGGATGTACTGTAATCCTCTGTGAGGGGGGAGCGAAAGGGGGAGTCGACGTACGCGGCGGGGCTCCCGGCAGCAGAGAGCTTGCCCTCTTAGATCCGGTCAATCTTATCGATCAAGTGCACGCGATCTATCTAAGCGGCGGCAGTGCCTTCGGTCTCGACGGTGCCGCGGGAGTTATGGAATATCTCGAGAAAAAACAAATCGGAATCGATACAGGACAAACCAGAGTACCAATTGTTCCGGGCGCTGTTCTGTTTGACCTTCTGGTAGGAGACCCGTTTATCCGGCCGGACAAGGAAATGGGGATCACTGCCTGTGAGGCGGCAACGGAAGAGAAGAGTCCTCAGGGAAATACAGGTGCCGGCACCGGCGCCGCTGTGGGACGGGTCGCAGGCCCCGCCCGCTTTATGAAGGGAGGGGTGGGATGTGCAAGCCGGATTATCGGCAGTCTGACAGTAGGGGCTCTTGTTGCAGTCAACTGCGTCGGTGATGTAGTAGATGAGCGCACCGGCAAAATCCTCGCGGGAACACTGAACGAGAGAAAAGACTGGTTTGCAGACTCTTCCTACATGATTTCCCATCCTGAGCATAACGGTCCAAACCTGTTGACCGGTAATACTACCCTAGGAGTGATAGCAACAAACGCCCGGCTCTCAAAAGTCGAGGCAACAAAGGTTGCAATGATGGCCCATGACGGTTTTGCCAGATCTATCCGTCCGATTCACACGATGCATGACGGCGACACCATTTTCTGTCTTTCCGTCGGAGAGGAGGCGGCAGAGGTGTCGACGGTCGGCACGATCGCTGCCGAAGTGATGTCGGAAGCGATCGTTAATGCGGTTGTCCATGCGGAAACCGCATACGGTGTCTTGAGTTATACAGATTTTAAACAGAAACAGAAATGACTGCCTAAAAAAAAAGTATATATATGGGCTATTTTTAGAAGAAGGAGATAAGATGAAAACTGCAGTGATCGGAGCGGGAGCTATGGGTTCCCTTTTCGGGGGCAAACTTGCCGCGGCTGGCTATCCTGTCGTTCTCTACGACATCAACCGGGAGCATGTCGACCGTATTACAGCGAACGGGCTCACGATCGAGGAACCGCTCGAGAACAGAGAGTATACGGTAGAAGTGGAGGCAACTTCGGTCCCGGAAAATCTTACTGACTGTGACCTGTTCATTATTTTTGTCAAATCCACTGCAACGAAGATTGTTGCTGAGCAGTTCTCATCGATAGCTTCCCCTGAAGCAATAGTCATGACGCTCCAAAACGGAATCGGGAATGAAGCAATTATTCGGGAACACTTCGGCGGCAACCGCACCGCTGCCGGAGTTACGTCGGAAGGGGCCACTTTCATCGGTGCCGGGAAGGTCCGGCATGCGGGTAAAGGGCCTACCTATCTCTGCATGTCGGACAAAAACAACTCTCGGCTCGGACCCTCTATCGAGATGTTTACGAAGGCCGGCTTCGAAATGCATGTGGAAGAGAATATCGAAGAGCTTATCTGGAGCAAACTTATTATCAATGTCGGTATCAACGGTTTGACCGCACTCACCGGTCTTACAAACGGCAGGCTTCTCGATTTTGCGGAAACCCGGGAACTGATGCGCGAACTCGTAGAAGAAGCGGTAGCGGTAGTAGAGGCAAAAGAGATACGCCTCACCTATGATAACCCGGTAGAACGGGTCTATGAGGTAGCAGAGAAAACCGCACTCAACCGCTCTTCCATGCTCCAGGATTTTGATAAGAAGGTTACATCCGAAATAGATTTTATTAACAGTGCCATTGTCCGAGAAGCCGAGAAACTCGGAATAGCTGCTCCGGTAAACCGTACCGTAACCCGCCTGGTGAAAACTCTCGATGCACTGCACCGTGAACAAAGAGAACACGAGGAGACCAACAGATAATGATCAGCCCGGCCGAACAGAACCCGCTCGAACATATCGACAAAGATGAATTGATAAACCTTACCCGGGATTTAGTGAGAATCGACAGCGTTATACGGCCTGAGACCGGAAACACCGAACATCACGCGGTAGAGTTTATCCGTACCTGGATTGAAAACGAATTGAAGGGCAGCTGTGAGGAAATACGGGAAGTGAGAACTGAGGTTGTGGAGGTAGAGCCGGGCCGGGAGAATATCGTCGTAACCATCGACTCGGGAAGGACCGGCCCCTGTCTCCTTCTCGAAGGCCATACTGATGTGGTCTCTGAAGGGAACAGAGATTTATGGCGATACGGTCCGTTCAGCGGGGAGATCGAAGAGGGAAAGCTGTACGGGAGAGGTTCATGCGACATGAAGGGGGGGCTTGCGGTGAACCTGATTACGGCAAAAGCACTGCTTTGTTCAGGAGTCCGTTTCAACGGTAAACTCAAATTGGCAATCGTCTGCGATGAAGAAGATATGATGATCGGTATAAAGGATTTTATCCGCCGAGGGTACGCCGATGATGTGGATGCAGCTCTGGTAAGCGAGCCGGAAGAAAACCAGCTCTGCCTGAGTATGAAAGGGGCTATCCGGGCCGTTGTCCGCGTTAAAGGGAAGATGGCCCACGGGGCAATGCCTTTGACCGGTATTAACCCAAGCCCCAGAATGGCCCGCATCATACTCGCCTACGAACGGTTCGAAAAAGAAGAGATCGACCGGTGCGGGAAGGACCCCTATCTCGGATATCCCTCCATTACCTTCACAGTTGTGCAGGCACCCCCTCCGGGAGAGCCGAAACAGCTCAATGTCATGCCTTCAGACGCGGTCGGATATATCGATATACGGACCACTCCAAAACAGGACCATGAAACGATACGCACACGATTGAAACAGATTCTCGAAGAACTCGCCGGTGAAGACAGTAATTTTAAAGCGGAAATCGAGTTTATCGAAGACCGTCCCGTAGTGTATATGGACAGAACCGAACCCGTCGTTCAAACTGCTGAATCAGCCTACAAAGATATCACCGGAAGAGAACCGGTGTACAGCGGGGTCCCCGGAGCCACGGACGGTACGTTTCTGCGGGCATGGAAGGGTATCCCCTCACTTGTAAACGGTCCGGGACCGAAGTTCATGCCTCATCAGACAGATGAGTATATAGAAATCGACCAGCTGTATGAGGCGGCCCGGATATACCTCCTTACAGCCGTCCGTTTTCTGCAATAACCCTCTCTCGGTTGAAAACCGAGCGGTAAACAGCAGTATCGAACATGGACGTATAAAAAAGGTCCGCCACCTGACTTCGAGCCGGAAGCGGACCCATCAATTTCAGCTTCGATCTTCTATTCGGGCCGAACCTCTTGTACAAGGTTCTTTTCACCGTCCTGGATCTCAAAGAGATAGAGCGGTTTGTCGGTAGGAACACCGTCTTCCATACTCCAGGTAAACTGAAGACCCTCGAAGTTTTTCACATTACGGCAGTATCCGGCGAGCATGGCCCGCTCTTCCTGCAGCTTTTTAGGATCTCCGGTGATGTTTGTCTCTTCGATCGCTTCTTTTATCATGTACACCGCGTCGTAGTAATGAGTAGAAAGACTCGGCGGAGACATTCCGTCGTGGTCATCAGCATACGCTTCTTTAAAAGCGTTCCAGCGGGGAGTATCGAGCTCAGGATTGGTATAGTTATAGATCATGGCCCCATTGAGAGCGCTCCCGCCTGTGGTATAGAGGGCTGCATCATCAGCACTGTTGAAAATGAGGATCTTGGAGTTGTCTTCCCACCCTCTGTTATTGAGCTCTTTGATGATCTTGGCAGCTTTTTCAGCATTACAGGCGAGGACTACCCCGTCGGGTTCCTGAGAGAGCGCTTTTACGATAAGAGGCCCGAAGGTAACTGCATCGGTGGGCACTTCTACTTCGTTGAGCACTTCGACTCCGGCTTCTTCGAGCCCGATATCATGCGCGTCCGCCATTCCCGGCCACGGACCGTAATTCTCCACGAACTGCACACAACTCTCCATGTCAGGGTGGTTCTCCGCCCAGGTTACGACGATGGGGGGCAGTTTCGCTTCTGTGGGTGCAAACCAAGAAATCGACCACGGAAAGAACTGGACCGCGTACTCGTATGACGTGGTTGCTGTAAAGGAGATCATCTCCGCTTCTACGGCGATGGGCATTGCTGCCATAATAACCGGTTCGGGTACCGGCCCCATAGCAACGAGAGAACCGCCGTCGGTAATTTTGGCCATTTCGACCGTACCCTTCTCTGGGCTCATCCCGGTATCAATTCCGATCACTTTAACCGGTTTACCGGCAATGCCGCCCGCTTCGTTGATCTCAGCTGCTGCCCGCTCGGCACCCCAGAGCAGGTATTCACCGATACTCGCGATCGGTCCGGTAAGACTATCCAAGAAGGGGATTTCCCATTCATCTACTACAACCGTAGGCTCTTCATCCGCCCCGGCTGCCTCCGATGCCTTGGTCTCAGCGCCCTCCGCTTTTGCTGAGGCTTTCTCTTCCTTTTTACAACCGACCATTACAATTGTAAAAACAATAAGAGAAATGATCAAAAAACTTCGCAATGCTTGCTTCATTCTTTAAACCTCCTGGTTTATTTTTTTGTGCTTTCGAAAGTCTAACAGATTTTGAACTTTATATACCAGTCTTTTCGTTATTATCCCTTCCGGTTTAATCACCAAAACGGCAACAAGCAGGACTCCGTATATGACCACCCGCCACGAGGCGACCTCGGGCGGTAACAACAGAGGGAGCCCCCACAGCACCGGGGCTGCAAAAAATGCTCCCCACATGGTGGTGTATCCTCCTACGAACAACATGGTCATAGTCGTACCGATCAGATGAAAGGTAAAGAAATCGGGGAAAAGATTGCGCATAAAGTAGGCGTACAACACCCCGGAGGCCCCTCCCAGGGCACTTCCGGCAGTCTGCATCAGTATGCCCAGCCGTTTGACATTCACTCCAAAGGAGGAAGCCAGGTCCCGGTCTACGAAAACCGCGGAGGCGGCCCTCCCCAAACGGGAGCGGTCGAACCGGTTTATGAGTATTCCTACAATGAGTACAAACGCGTACGCGATGATGAGCAGGAGAATTTTACTCATCATCGGATCTTCATGAATATGAGGAATACCGAACATACCCAGCGTGCCGCCGAGTGCCTCCGTATTCTCGACCACCGTCTTGGTAATATAAATGAAGGTAAAACCGACGATGACAACGGCGAAACAGGGAGCGTCCCCTATGGCGAGTGAGATGACAAAGCCCACCAGAGCACCGAGAAGGATTCCAACCGCAAATACCACCCCAAACGGCCAGCCCCACGTAAGTGCTGCAAAGGCACCAAAGTAGCCTGAAATGGTCATATTAGCTATGGTGAGAAAGTGCAGCTGCATGACCCGGTAGGGAAGATAGAGCGACCAGCTCATGAGAATATAAATCGCTGTAATGGCGAGAAAATAATATAACGGTAAAGACAAGGTTATAAATCCTCCTTGATTGCGTAAATCACAGTTTCATCCCGAACAGACCACGCGGTTTGACCAGAATAACAATGAGTAGGATGATGAACGCGATGGCGTTTGACCATGATCCCGCCCAGTATCCCTGGATAATAGCTTCCAGAATGCCCAGACCGAGCCCTACTACCAGCCCGCCTGTAAGATTTCCCAAGCCGGCAATGATAGATACAGCCAGCACCTTGTGGGCGACCTGTTCGCCCAAACCCGGAGATGCTGAACCGAGAACGATCGACAGCAGGACTGCAGTCAGCCCGCCCAGCAATCCGGTCAGCGCGTAACTTCCCAGCCCTGTTTTCAGGAGGGGGATCCCCACCAGTTTCGCACCATCGGGGTCTTCTGCTATCGCCCGGAACGCCCGGCCCGGTTTGGTTTTATACAAAAGCCAGAAAAATACCGAAACAGCAATCACTCCAACGATTAGAGAAAAAATCTGGCCCCGGGTGATATTTACAAGGCCGATATTGATAAACGCACCGCTTCCGGTCAGGTTTTCCGGAAAGGCGATCGGGAATCCGCTGTTAAACTCATGGCTCAACACATCGGTAATAATCATGCCTAATCCCAGGGAAATAACCAGAGTAGTGTTGATGTCCACCTCTCCCCTTCTCCGCATAACGTGCTGGAAGATGGGAGCGGTGGCAATATTGAGCAGCACGGAGGAGGCGACTCCGGCACTTACACCTAAAATAATATTATTCCCGGTCGCCCCCAATACCACCCAGGCAATATACATGGAGAAAACGACCAATTGAGGATAGGAGAAATGAATGACCATAGCGACGAGCAGCAGTAGATTGAATCCTGTAACGAGAAGGACATAAATACTGCCTAAAGACAATCCGTTGATAACCTGCGCTATAAAAATTTCCATAATTTCCTATGCTCCTATATAAGCTTCTCGAACACCGGCGTCGTTGAGCAGCTCGTCGGCACTGCCTTCGAGTACGATTGAACCGGTTTCTAAAACATACCCGCGCTGGGCATTTTTAAGGGCCTTGTATGCATTTTGTTCGGAAAGGAGTATCGAATACCCCTCTTTATGCAGATTGATGATGATTTCAAAAATATCATTGACGATTTTAGGAGCCAACCCGATAGACGGTTCATCGACCATGATCAAAGAAGGAGAGGACATCAATGCCCTGCCGATGGCGAGCATCTGCCGCTCACCGCCGCTCAACGTGCCGGCGGTCTGGTCCTTCCGTTCCGATAGAATAGGGAAGGATGAATATACGCGCTCGAGCCTGCTGTTTGCGTCGTGGAGATTATGGTGGGCGCCGAGGAGCAAATTGTCGGTTACGGACATGGAAGGGAAAACACCCCGCCCTTCCGGGACGAGGCAGAGTCCGTCTCTTACATTCTTATCCGCCGGTCTGCCCGCAATCGATTTACCATTGTATATAATATCCCCTGTATTGGGATAATTGATCCCCAGGATGGTTTCGAGCATGGTGGTCTTACCGGCACCGTTTGCTCCGATAAGGACGACGATCTCACCTTCCCGAACTTCGATATCGGTTTTCTTCAGGGCATTTATATGACCGTAGGAGACGGACACATCTGTAACCTTGAGAATTACATCACTCTTCTGTTCCAAGGTACGCCTCCAGCACTTTGGGATCTTTCTGGATCTGCTCCGGTTTACCCTCGCTAATTTTTTCCCCGAAATTGAGTACGGAAACCTGATCGGAGAGTCCCATGAGCATTTTTACATCATGGCTTATAACGACGAGAGTTACTCCGCGCTCCTGGATCCTTTTTATAATCTCTTCAATCTTGGCAGTCTCTTTGGTACCCATCCCGGAGTTCGGTTCATCGAGAAGGAGCAGTTTCGGATTCGAGATTGCCGCCCGGGCGAGCTGGACAAATTGTCTTTCAGCCCATACCAGGTCACTTGCCCATCTGTGGGCGGCATTCCCCATATCGACCAGTTCGAGGGCCTCGTACGCCTTTTTCCGAATCTCCTCCTCCCGCCTCGATGGGGTAAACGGTGCTCTAAAAAATGTTTCGATGTAATCTTTTACGGAAAAATCAAAAATTCCGCTCATGACATTTTCTAGTACCGTAATGCCCGGAACCACGTTTCCCGCTTGAAAGGTGCGCCGTATTCCCTTGTTGGAAATGACATCCGCGCTTAAGCCCGTGATATCTTCTGAATCCAGCGTAATCTGTCCGGTATCCGGCTTGAGCAATCCGGTGATGCAGTTAAACATCGTCGTCTTACCGCTTCCATTCGGACCGATAATGCCGTGGATCCCGCCTTTCTCGATCGTAACGTCAACATGTTTGAGAGCTTTAATACCGCCAAAAGATTTGCTTAATCCTTTTATTGCGAGCATCTACCGTTCCTTTGAAAAGTATTCAGCAATTAAATCAAAATACAGATTCGATGTCAACTGAGTTTTATTGTCAGCTTTTCTGTTACTGAAATGGCCGATTTCAACTGTGCCGCTCTTGTATCGGTTTCAGGATTGCCACTCATCGAGTATCTCACAGTACCGGGTATATACCGTGTCTATCACGTCTTCCCATGAACGGTAGATCGACCGCCGCGCCCCCTCTCCCGCCTCTTCGATCCGTTCAGGTTCATCCATAAGCGATTCGAGCATGTCGGCGAAGTCTTCGGAATCATTTTCTATCAAAAATCCGTTTTCACCGTCTGTTACCGTTTCTGCCGCGGTTGTCCCTTTTACTAAAACCGAAGGGACTTTGAAGGCAGCCGCTTCCCGCATGACCAGCGGCGCGTTATCGTAGAGAGAAGGGAACAGGAACAGATTTGCCCGTGCGTAAACCGGTTTGATTTCCTCCCGGTCTATGATTATCCCGGTAAAAAACACTTTGTCCCAGATTCCGTACCGGTAGACGAGCTGTTCCATCTCTTTCTTGTCAGGGCCTTTGCCTACGAACACCATCTTGAATGACCGGCCCCGTTTGTTGAGCACATTGAGTGCTTCTATGATCAATTTGATGTTTTTCACCCACCGGTGTTGACCGACAAAGAGCAGCACGAACTCCCTCTCAGGGGCATCAAAGAGCTCACTTCCTTTTTGATAGTACTGCGAATACTCTTCTTTAGAGGGCAGCGGTATGTCGGTCCCGTTCGGCATAACTTCGATGGAACCCCGGTATCCGTATTCCTGCAGCACCTCCGCGGTGTTTTGGGCGGGCACCCAGACATAATCGGCAGACTCATAGTAGCGGACCACTCTTTTCACCGCCATCTCCACAAAGGACTCCGAAGGCAGCGTTGTTTTAAAATCTTCCCGATACTTTGAGTGAAAGGTGGCTACGAGAGGAATTTCCTTCTCTTCCGCTATTTTCGATGCCAGTTGTCCGCTTACGAACGGGCAGTGGGCGTGTACAATCGTGAAATCAATCTTATCGAGCTGTTTCTTGAAATCACGGTCTATTTGGGGGATACCGATACGAAAGGGGTCGAACCCGGGAATCGGAAACGATTTATACCGGAGCACGGTAAACTCTTCATGATCTTCATACCCTTTTACTTCCGGTCCGATCGCGTAACAGGTCCCGTATTTCTTGTCCAGCCAATACGCGTAATTTCGAGCTGCAATACTCACGCCATCCATAATGGGTACAAATGTATCGCTGAATTGGCCGGCGATAAGAGGTCTATTCATAACTTGTCTCACCTTTTTTCTTTTTTACAATAATCGATGAAAACTTATCGAGAGAGATCACTGCACCGAAGAGCGCGCCCAAATAATTAAAGAAAAACCGCCACATAACCATAGCAACACCCAAAATGTGAGTGGGAACGGTTTTCCCGAACAGAACGACAAAAAGAAGTTCCCCCAGTCCCGAAGCCCCGGGGGTCGGCATAAATGAAAGAAGGAAAAGAAGAAGCGCGCTCAAGACATAGCCGTCGAGAACGGGCAGATCCGGCATAAAGGCATGCAGGACCACATAGAGAAGGAATATCATCGCTAAGAACTGCACACCCCCGGCTACTGTTCCGCCGATAAAATAACCGATGTGTTTACTGAAAAACCGCTTAAAGCTCTTTCGGGCCAAGTAAGCCTCGTGAATGACTAAATGTTTAAACCGTCCCTGGGTCACTTTATTTCTTCTAATACGTTTTGATATCTTTCCAACCCAGGTTATTACTCCGATAGTAAGCTGAGGATAGAGAAGGGTGAAAAATATCAGAGCCATGACGACAACTTGTACGATGCCGGTCAAATAGAAGAGAAAATTGAGGGATTTCAGTTCCACAACTTTGTTTCTGCCGATGAACATAGCGGTTGCAGTTGCAGAGAGTACGAAAACGGAAAGCATCAGTAATTTCGTTATAACGATCGAAGTGGCCTTTCCCGGTGGCACTCCGTCTTTGTGGAGTGAGTAGATCATAAAAGGCTGACCGCCGAAATTGAAAGGGGTGATAAGGGCGAAAAAAATCCGGATGAACACGAGTTTCAAGCCGTTTAAAAACCCGATTTTTTCCTCCGTACCCCGTGAGAAAAATAGGGTCGAGGCGGCATCAGCGAGTACAAAGACAAGCCATACCAGGACAATAAGGAGTATAGACTTTCCCGAGATTGCCCGAAATGCATTGATTGTCTCATCTGTGACGGTAAAATGGAGAATGAGTCCGATCGAGACCACACTAAAGACGAGAAAAAGAATAATCCTCAATCGCTGCCGCTGTTTAGCTGCTTCCGGTCCCTTGCTTTGCATAAATTATTCTATTTTTACCTTCTCACCTAAGAATTTGGGCTGTTTTTTCAACACATTGACATCGAGAAAGGCTTTCACCCTGGCCAGGTATTCGCGGACGATTAATTTTGCGTTTCCCCAGCCGGATACATCTCGAGCGGAAAAACCCACCACCTCTAAGTTGTATTTTTTTGCAAGATACATGGCGCGCCCGATATGAAAATGTTGGGTTATAATCGTAAAACTGTTTTGTCCGAAAATCTCTTTGCACCGAACTATTGAATCGAGAGTTCGGAACCCCGCATAATCGAGATATATTGCTTTCTTTTCTACTCCGTACTCCACTAATGCTTCGAACATCTGTCTGGGTTCGTTGTACTCATGCTTGCTGTTATCACCGCTGGCAATAATATACCGGATCTTTCCGAGTTTATAAAGAACGACCGCGGATTCTATCCGGTTGTAGAAATAGGGATTAATATCCCCGTCTCTCATATACTTACTAGTCCCCAGCAAGAGTCCAACCTTCTTAGCGGGGATGTCCAGATAGGAATCATAGACTGAGGTCCTAGCTATATGGGCCACCCGCCAATTGATAAGAAGGGTGGCCGCGAGTATCAATACGGCCGTGGCAGTAACAATAATGATAAAAACCTTCATAGAGTTTGCTTCATAAAAATTGATGGTTAGAATTGTGAAACATATCTTGAAAATATTCCAGTGACAACCTTTTAAAAAGCAGTTCCGGACGGGCCGCGTCAGTACACAGAGCGCCTGAATAGCCGGGAAAGGGGGTAAACTCGTAGAGGTACCAGTCTGCAGTCTCATCTTGGAATGCTGCGGTACTCCAGCCCGTATGGTCAGGTGTTCCGAGCACACTTGTTCTGTCCGCGTCTATAGCCATAGAGCCGCCGACCGCCTTTATGAGTGCTTCTTTTTTGCTCCAGAGAGAGAAAAAACGGTGTACTCTATTTTTCTCATCAGTACCGTACAGGAAGGCCTTCTCCTCCTCCGTGAAAGTGTAATCGGTAATATCAACGATCTTCGCTTCGGGGCGGACCTGTTCGATATCGACCCCGAGCTCCGAATCCGTCGAAAGAGCAACGGCAGCTGCGTCTCCGGCGTGAGTAATATTGAACCGCAACCTCTCGCCGCCGGCAATTGCGAGTACCGGCTTACCGAATGTACCGACAGTAAAGCAAATACGCGCCGGAGGCAGCCCGGTGTAGCCACTCAATAACAGCCGCACCAGTGCCTTTACAATAATATACCTCTTTTTTTCGATTTCAGTTGCTCTATCGGAGGCAACGCGCAGTTCTTTGTAATTGAGTATCGGTTCGAGCAGAGAGACATACTCTCCAAACTCGGAGATATACAGTTTCCAGATGTGGATACAATTCGGTCCAATGGAAAACATATCACGTACTGTAGCATAAAATCCTCTTTTTCAACCATTGTGTAAACTGGGAAAATAGATTATCCTTCGGGAGCTTCCTTTGACAGAATAAATAAAACGTGAGATAGTATCCGCATATAAAAATATCAAGGATTAAGGAGTATATTATGGGATTTTATAATACAGATAACTGGCCTGAAAAATCAAATTATTTTCGTTTCCCATGGTCCAACAATGATAATCCAATCTCCTGGCTGGAAATAACTGATATCTGCAACATCTACTGTAAAGGCTGTTATAGAAAAAACCTCACCGGGCACCGCACGCTGGAAGAGTTACAAGAAGAAATCGATCTTTTCGCCAGAGTAAGAAATCCGGATGGAATAAGTATTGCCGGGGGTGAACCGCTCATCTATCCCGACATTGTTCCGCTCGTAGAGTATATTGCAAAGAAAGGAATCAAACCCATTATTATCTCCAACACCTATGCTCTTACCAGAGAGCTGCTCACCGATCTCTATAATGCAGGATTGTTCGGAATTACCTGTCATATCGATATGCTCCAGGACAGGCCGGATATGAAAGAAACGGATACCGAGCTGGAGATCATGGCACTGAGAGACGAGAAAAAAGAGCTGATCTGGGATGTTACCCGCGGAAATATAAATGTTGTCTTTAATCAAACCATCTACCATGAAAATTTCAAATACATTCCGGATATCGTCAAATGGGCCCGTCAAAACGTTGAAAAAGTAGACGGTCTGGTCTTTATTACCTATCGCGGAATACCTATTAAAGACGGGGTCTCCTGGGACATCGAAGAGACCGGTTCGAGTGTAGAAGATATGAAAGATGCAATTCAGTACACCGAAGGAGATACGAGCCAGATCGACATCCTCTCTGTCGACGTTTACAATCTTCTCAAAGATAACTTCGGCGAGACCTACGAACCTGCGGCTTACTTGGGCGGTACCGGGCATATCATGAGCTACAAATGGTGGGCGGCCGCAAATGTAATGGAGAAAAACGGTCATGTGTACGGTTCAATAGGACCGAAGACAATGGAATACCTGCAGTTCCAGCATCACCGCAAAAAAGGGACGTATTTTGCCTATATGCGTAAAAACCGGGTACCGCGGCTTGCCCTGCAGCTCACCGGTTTAATAGGGGACAAGAAAATGAGGAAAGCGCGCCGGCAGATGTTCTGGCGTCTTCTGAATCCGGTAAAATGGTTTCAGCCGCTCTACGTACAGACGATCGGTATTGTACAGGCCCCGGATATGCTCGATAACGGAATGGCCAACATGTGTGAAAGCTGCCCGGACATGTGTGTGTGGAAAGGCAACCTCGTCAACTCCTGCCGGCTCGACGAATACCGCAAATACGGACGGTTGATGAATGCAATCGTTCACGAGGCGGATACGGACAAGCGGGTAACACCAAAATAGTATACTGTGAAGAATCTGAACCCGATCGAGTTTATAAAAAGCCTTCAGTCGATTCTCGACGGTAATGCCGACTTTCCCGAAAACATGAGGGACAATCCCGTGCTTCAGGTAATGCTGCGGAGAAGGTCCGTTCGTAAATTCGAAGACAAACCTATTCCCGAAGAGGTGTTCCAGGTTATTATCGAAGCAGCCAGGCTTGCTCCGAGCGCTGTTAATCTGCAGACATGGTCCTTCGGGGTGTTCGACAGAGAGGGCTGGCACACTAAATTCGGGAAAAATATACCGTTCAATGCACAACGGGCGGTCATCATCCTCGGTGATGCCTATCGGATGAGACAAGCATTAGAGGAGTTTCCGTTCAAACCGTTAGTCGAGTACACTCTTGCGGTCATGAACGCGGGAATAGCCTCCTATGCGATGAATATCGCCGCCGAGTCGTGCGGAGTGGGTTCGGTTATGCTCTCCGAAACCGGCCAAACCGGATTTTATGACGCAAAACATCTCAAGGATAAACTGGAACTGCCCGACGGGGTGTTTCCGGTCATGACCATTGTGTTCGGATATCCGAAATCCCGTCCCCAGGCCATGCCGCCGAAGCTGCCGAAAGAAGAAATCATATTTACGGACACATACAATGAGCCGAATAATCAGGTTATAGACGACTGGCTGAAACAGATGATGGCGGGATACAGGGCGACAAAACTCACGACAGGGTTCAAAGGACAGCTAAAGAGGTACCTTTCAAAAGCGGATGAGGCTGAAAAAGGTCTGCATGAGCTCATTTTTCATAAGCCGGAAGAGTTCAAAAAGAAGCTCTAGTAAGTATCTCCTCCGAATATATTGATATATAGATTAAAAAGACAATATAATTTGTTGTCTTGACAAAAGAGCATTATACAGGTTGAATATCCACCACGGAAAATATTGAGGGTAATACAGTATGGTAGGCATAAACCACAAACGGCGCGTAGTTATTACAGGATTGGGAACGATCAACCCGATCGGAAATACCGTCGATGAGTTCTGGAACAATTTAGAAATCGGAAAACCTGGTGTTCGTTTGGCCACTAAGACGGATCTGGACAATTTTCATGTAAAAATTGCCGGAGAAGTCGACATGCCCGACTTGAGTGAATATTTTCAGTCGAAAAAGATGATCAAACGGCTCGATGACTATATCATATACAGCCACATCGCGGGCACGCAGGCAGTCAAAGATTCCGGGCTCGATATAGATAAAGAACCTCATCTCTGCGGGGCGCTCATCGGAACAGGCGACGGAGGAATAAAAGCGCATATCACTAATATCAACCGGATTTATACATCCGGTATGACCTCCGCTTCCCCGTTTTATGTTATTAGTACAATACCGAATACCGGGACGGCCTTTTTTGCCCAGGAATGGAACCTGCAGGGACCCTCTTTTTCGATAAGTTCAGCCTGTGCTACCAGTAACCACGCCATAGGAGTGGCAGCAACGCTTATTCAATGCGGTATGGCCGAAGTGATGTTTGCAGGGGGGTCGGAAGCTGCCGTAAATCAGGCGGGCTTAGCGGCATTCGGAAACATCATGGCGCTTTCCGACCGTAACGACAGCCCTGAGACAGCGTCCCGGCCTTTTGATGTGGACCGAAACGGGTTCGTGTTGAGTGAAGGGGCCGGGGTTGTGTGTCTCGAAGAGCTCGAACACGCCAAAAACCGGGGAGCCCATATATATGGGGAACTTTCCGGCTATTTCTTTACCACGGATGCCCACGATCTCGTTGCACCCCATCCCGAGGCGAGAAACTCCTCTCAGGCCATGCAGGGCGCTCTGAAAACCGCGGGGATAGACCCGGAGGATGTCGGTTTAATAAACTGCCACGGTACATCAACTCCAAAGGGCGATGTTGTCGAAAGCATGGCGATTAACAACGTATTGGGAGCGTATGGAAAGAAAGTTCCTGTTCACAGTACGAAATCAATGGTGGGTCACCTTTTAGGCGGTGCGAGCGTTGTAGAGGCAATTGCAGCGCTGCTCGTCTTTAAACGCGGAGTGATCCATCCTTCGATCAACCTGTTTAATCAGGACCCGCACATACACTTAAACGTCGTAACTGAGGCGCGTGACGGTAAGTCGGTCGACCATATTGTATCGAACGCATTTGGATTCGGCGGTCACAACGCTTCTATAGTACTGTCACGGTTCAAGGGCTGATCCGGCCGGAAAGATCTTACGGGAAATCTTACGGGAAGACCACTTCTCCGGCGACTACACTGCACACAGCACCATCCACTATGGTCTGTCCGATCATGGTGGCAAAGAACTCGTCATATTCGAGCTTCCGGGCTACAATTGTTATCTCTTTGCCGGGAAGAACGGGCCCCAGATAATACGCCCCGATTACTCTGGTAGCACGGACATCAATGGGGGTGGCATCGGGCGATATCGAGGTCGTGTTATTGGTGATAAAATAATGCATACAGAGGCCGAGCTGGCCGATCATCTCGATTTGAAGAGAACCCGGGTAGACGGGGTATTCGGGAAAATGTCCCTCTAGAACCGGTTCTTCAGGTTCGAGATACCGCTTTCCGGCGATGATACCCTCTTCAGGGTCCAACCCCGTGAGTGTGTCGATGAGGAGAAAAGGCTCCCGGTGGGGGATGATCTGTTTGATATCTTCACGCCCGTAATCAAACGCCACAGGAAGATCGGCAGCTTCCGCTACTTTTTTCTTCCTGTGACGGCGTAATAGATTGTCATAATCTATGGATTTATCCACGGGCATGTCCACGTGTTACGATTTTAATCCTTTTACAATGACATCTTCGATTATAGTGAGGGCCTCGTCGATGTCCTCTTTGGTAAGCTGTGAAGATACCGATATACGAAATCTTCTCGCGTGTGCCGGTACCGCGGGAAAATCGACCGGCTGGAGGAAGAGCCCCCGTTTCTGGATCTCGGTGGCGAATGCCATCAGTTTTTCCCCGGATGATCCGATGATAATCGGTATGACCTGAGATTCCGTCTCCCCGATATCGAGGTCGAGATCGACCAGACCGTTCTTGAAGTACCGGACGTTCTCCCACAGTTTGTCTCTAAGCGAAGAATCTCTGGTGGCCACTTCCAGGGACTTCATGAGCCCTCCGACTACAACCGGAGAGAGCGCGCAGGAGAAGTTCCAAGGTGATGAATACCCCCGAAGATAGTTGATGATCTTGGCATTGGAACAGACGAACCCCCCGACTCCGCCGAAGGATTTACTAAACGTTCCGAATGAGATCCCGATACTATCCTCGAGTCCGTAATGCTCGGCAACGCCTCTTCCGTTTTCTCCGAACATGAGGGTCGAGTGGGCTTCATCAATGTATATAGGGACCTCGTACTGGTTGCACACCTCTACGACCTCATCCAGTTTTACGAGATCTCCGTCCATAGAGTATACACCCTCGACAGCGACCAGGCACCGTTTTCCCTTACTCTTCTCGAGCATAGCGGCGAGGGATTCCGGTTTGTTGTGTTCAAAAAAGAGCATCTTAGCCCCGGAGAGAGTACCCCCGTCGACCAAGCTCTTATGACACTTCTCATCGAGTATGAGAACATCCCCTTTGCGCAGGAGGCCCTGCATTGCGCCGAGATTTCCGCCTAGACCGCTCGAGTAGAGGAGGCAGTCTTCTTTCTGTTTGAACTCGGCCATTTGCCGGGCAAACTCGATGTGAATATCGAACGTACCCGATAACAGCGGTGCGCCGGAAGCGCCCAATCCGTATTTTTCGAGTGTTTCTTTGGCCGCCTGGATTACTTCGGGATGAGAGGAGAGACCGAGATAGTTGTATGAAGTAAGATTGATTATTTTCTTTTTTGTGTGATCAATGTTACTCAAAATCTCGGTCCTGGCCCGGGGAGCAGCTAACAGCTGCTGTTCGAAGAAACTGTAGCTCTTTTGAACGACCGGGTTAGTTATCCATTCCTGAAAATCAGAAGGCGGCTCGAGAACATTTTTGTTATCGTTGTAAAAAAAATCAGCTAGACTGTAATTTAATATATCCGACATAAATTATTACTTTACTTATCTACAAATTCCATGAATTTGTCGGCAAGCTGATCAATATTAGCTATGTCGGCAAGCTCAGACCGCGGGATCTTGATATTCAGTTCTCTCATTGAACAGGAGACAACTTCGATCATGTCCAAACTATTGGCCCCGTAGTCTTTCATGGATTTTTGAGGATCGATCTCTTGCCCTTCGACATCATCTAGATTTTCCTCGATATTTTTTTTGATTACATCGATTACTTCTTCTTTCGTCATTGCTATCTCCTAAAAAGTATTTTTGTAGTTATATCACTATAAGCCTTTTTGTTTCAATCGGCTCTAGCTCCGTATATATGTATGAGTCCCTTAATCTTTTTTGTCCATGCTGTCGATATACCGCATCATGGTATTATCCATAAAAGGGAGGCCGTTATCAACACTGATAATCTGCCCGTTGACCGCGTCCAAGAGACCGCTGCAGAGAGCAAAGACCGCCTTACCGCACTGCCGTGGAGAGAGGATCATCTCTTCGGGGACACCGCTCGCCTTTAGGTAATCGAAGAACTCCTCACCGAAGATGGCGCTAAACGATTCGGTTTTTACCGTCCCAAACCGGATAATATTTACTGTAGACCCCTCCTCAAAGAGGTGGATAGAAAGATATTTTCCGAAAAACTCCAGGAGAGCTTTTGAAGCGGCGACATAGTCGTAGCCCCTGTAGAAATGGTCAGGCCCGTCCGAGGAAATACCCACAACGTGCTTCGGGTAGGAACCGAACGTTTTCTTTATTTTCCTCGTGTATTCGATAAGAGGCCAGGTGCTGTACTCCAAGGTCTTGAACAGAGACCGCTTCTTGTAATCGTCGAGCGACGAAGTCCTAAGCGCAAACCCCACATTACTGATAAAATAATCGACTGAGCTGCTCTGTTTGGAGATCTCCGCTACCAGATTGTCCGTATCCTCTTCGACACTCACATCGGCCTGGATCTGTACCGGAGGTTCCGCGCCTACCTCTTCGAACTGACGAGCAATCTGGGATTCATCAACAGAACCCCACTTATACGTGAGATACACTTTCGCCCCGGCTTCACCAAATTGGAGCGCCGTTGCCAGTCCTATTCCCTTAGTCCCTCCGGTAATGAGGGCTGTCTTTCCTTTCAAATCAATGGTAATCATTATGCAATACCTTATAATCCATAGTCTGCGTATAAATCTTCGATCTTTTTTCGGGTTTCAGGAAGTTTGAAGCTTATCTCATGCATCATATCTTCCTGAAGCCGGGCTTCGATAAGGAGCTTTTTCTTTTTAGCACTCAGCGCATACTTTAATAGATAGAGTGATTTTAAATTCTTCTCTGAAATCTGTAAAGCAATATCACTTGCTTTTTTCATCACTTCATTTTTAGGCAGAATGTAGTTGATATTTGTCCCTTTTCCTGCAATCTCACTTCCTTTGAACCGCTTCCCGGTATACATCATCTCAGAGGCGATAAACGGTCCTACAAGCTCTTCCAGTAAGGTGGTACACCCCATACCGGGGGTAAACCCCATGCTCATGAAAACCGCTCCGTACCGGCTTTCTTTCGCAGCTACGACAATATCACAGCAGAGGGCCAAGACGAGACCGCCGCCCATCGCATGCCCCTCCATCGCGGCAATAACCGGAAACTTAGTAGCAATAAGCCGCTCCGAGAGGACCAGGTCCTTTACGACGATCTTACCGTCACAAAGATCGAGCAGGGTCTGCTTTTCCGCACCGCCGCAGAAAACCGAATCGAGTCCGTAGATAATCATAACTTTCGGCTGATAATTTTCTTCGAGGTCTTCGAGTGCGGTGAGGAAATCGTTTATAAACCGGTCGGAGAAGATATTTTTCCCTTCCGTATCGTTCATATGAAAGTACGCTATACCGCGATCATCAACGGTTACGTCAATTACACTGTCCATGCACATGCCTCCTGCTATTTGCTGCTGCTCCCGCCCTCAGCAGGTTTAGTAAGCGGTTTCTTCGGCTTAAAGGATTGAAACCACGCCGGGAGCTCCCCTTCCCGGAAAGCAGCCACGGCCCGCCCGATTTCTTCATCGGATAGTAAGTGCTCCAGTTTTTCCTGCGCAAACTGAAACCGTTCGTTTAGCTCCATGGTTACAAGCTTTGCTGTAAACTCTTTTGTCTCCCTGAGTGCTGCCGGGGACGCTCTAAACAGGGTTTTACAAATCTTCTTGGTCTCTTTTTCCAGTTTTTCCGAGGTAATAATCTCATCCACCAGACCGAAGCGGAACGCCTCATCCGGGCCCACCTCTTTAGCTGTGAGCACCAAATACCGCACTTTACTCGCGGGCATCCGTAATCCTAACAGATAAGGGAGCACATTTGCAGGGATGAGACCGAAAAGCACTTCACTCAGCTGAAAACTGGCCTCCGGCGTGGCAAGGACTATATCCGAAGCAGCAACCAGTCCTACACCGCCAGCTTTGACCGGGCCTCTAAGGACAGTTACAACCGGTTTTCTTCCGGTGAATACGGTTTTTAGAAGGTTCCCGTATAAAGCGGAAGCTTCCCTGCTTACCTGCTTACTGCCCCGTTGTTTTTCGAAACTGTCGAGGTCCATCCCGAAACAGAACGCGGGCCCGTCGGACCTGAGGACAACCACCCGCACCGTATCATCCTCGAAAGCTTGCTGAAGACGGCCCTGCAGTGCTTCTAACAGCTCCTGCGTTAATCTGTTCCCGTGTTCGCTGTCCTCGAGCGTGATAATCGCGGCCCCGGAATCAATGTAGTAACTCGGTACGGGCAAACCTCAACTCCATTGATACGTGCGGTAGAAGTCTTTCACCTCTTTTAAAACTAAATAGCCGTTTCCTTTATAAAACGAATCGTACCACCCTCCGGGGATGGAAAAATCGGGCTCGATATTCGGCTTTTCGATATTCTGTTCTCTTAGTTTCTCAATTGCTTCGTACTCCTCAACCGATACTGCCCGCCGATTGTCCAAAGCCTCGTCTATTTTCATCTCGGTCACCACTTCCCGTGCTTCCGGACAGACGATAGCACTGTAATATTCACCGATAGCCCCCGAACCATAGGCAAAAAAGCCGATCCGCTCGCCGCCCTTCGGCGGGTTTTCATCCATTACCAAACTGCATATACCGGTGAAATTGCTCGAACCATAGGTGCTCCCCACTCTTCTCGCGTATCTCAATGACGGAATTACTTTCTGATCGAAACTTTCCCGAATTTCCGCCTTTTTACGAGGCCGAGCGATGTTGCACAGGGTCCTGTGGGCCTGAAAAGCCATTCCCGCGAAAGGAGTGTGATAAATATTGTAGTCAAAATATGTGTCGAAATCGATTTTTTCCTCATCCAATTCTTCGAGATAATGGGTATAGGAGCCTTCGAGTGCGTCCATATAAGAGAACAGACTTACTTCATTGTTCCCGACCTCGTCAATAGCACTCGGGCGAAAGGTGTCATAGATGTCCGTTGTCCAGAATCCTTTTTTCTCCAATTCGAATTCCACTACTTTCGGAGTTTCACTTACAATCATTGCCGCGGCAACACCGCCTAACACAAACTCCTCCTTGAGATTGAGATGCATTCTGCTGAAGTCCGTTGATATAACAAGTGCCTTTTTCCCTTTATTCAGCCCGGAGGCGACCCAATTTATTGCGGTATCGAGAGCCGCGACACCGGAGTAACAGGCATGCTTGGTCTCGTAATTTCGGATATTATTGTGAAGCCCCAACGCCCCGTGAATGTTCGTAGAAATCGGTTTTCCGAAATCGAGGGAGCCCTCCGTTCCCACGATCAGCATCCCGATCTCTTTCTTGTCTTCCTCGGTCAGGATCGGCTTTGCCGCATTTGCTCCCATAGTGATTGTATCTTCATATGGGGGATTGAGTGAGCGTGCATTGATGAGAAAGTCACTTACGACCTTCTCCGGGTCCTTGCCGCGCGCTTTTGCAAGCTCTCTTTGATCAAGATAGAGTGATGAGCCGTAAATGTTAATTTTTTCAATTCCGACTTTTTTCATGGTGTAGAACTCCTTATTCACTATAATGATTGTGTAAACAATTTTATTTTATGTCACATCGCGGATGTAATGTTACGGTACGTAGCTCAAACCGCCTGCTACACTGATATTCTCCCCGTTTATAAAGCCTGCCTCTTCGGTAGTAAGAAAATATACCGTACCCGCTATCTCCTCAGCTTTGGTCGTCCTTTTCATAGGACAGTATTTCATCCAGATTTCCTTAAGCTGTTCCGCTAAATGGTCCTTTGTCATGTCCGTTTCCACGAACCCGACGGTAACGATGTTAGAGGTGATGTTCTTTGCCCCGTATTCTCGCGCTAATGTATTGGTAAGCCCGGTCAAACCCGCTTTAGCCGCGGCGTAGTTGACCTGACCGCTTGCTCCGTTCTGAGCAAGAGAGCTGATACTGATGATCCTCCCGAACCGGTTTGAAATGAAATGCATCAGAAAACTTCGGATAACGTAGAAAGGGCCGGATAGATTGGTCGCTATGACTTCGTCCCATTCCTCATTGCCCATCAAAGCTGCGGCGTTGTTTCGCACCACTCCCGCGTTATTGACGAGTACTTCGATCGTATCAAAATCATCGATGGCCTGTTCGACGACCGTGTCGATTTCGTCACCGTTTTTCACGTCCATCTTATATTTTTTTATTTTCACCTGCTTGTTTATCCGTTTAGCCTGTTCAATGGTCTCCTCAGCGGCTTTTTCATTGCCCGCGAAGGTAAACGCACAGCCGTATCCCTCTTTTACGAATTTGAGGACAATGGACCTGCCGATTCCCCTCGATCCGCCTGTTATAAATACATTCATTTTTTTCTACTCCTCAAACCGCTTTATCAAACTGCAGCAATTAATGCCCCCGAACCCGAACGAGTTCTTGAGCATGTACTCGATCCGGTGCTCTACCGGAGTGTTCGCGCATACATCGAGATCGATTTTCGGATCGAGCTCGTCGATGTTTATAGAAGGATGGAGCACCCCGTGCTTCATCTGGAGAAGTCCGGCAATTGTTTCGACCAGCGGAGATGCCCAGCAGGTATGGCCCAGCATCGATTTGGGAGCATTGAGCTTCACATTATAGGCATGTTTGCCCAGTGCACCCTTAATTGCCAATATTTCCTGGATATCCCCCGAGGGGGTGCTGGTTGCATGACAGTTTACATAGTCGATCTGTTCAGCTGCCACCCCGGTCGATTGGAGCAGGTCCTCGATCACTTTCTGCTGGTGTGGAGCGGCGGGCATGGGCAGGTGGTTCGCGTTTGTTCCGGCTTTGACTCCCATCACTTCCGCGTAGATTTTTGCCCCCCGTTTTTTTGCACTTTCCAGCGATTCGAGGATAATAGTTCCGGCCCCGTGAGAATAGACAAATCCACCCCGTTTTGCATCAAAAGGGCGGGATGCTTTTGTAGGGTCCGTTTGCAGCTCTTTGCGCATCACCACCGCGTTGATAATGACCGAGGCCTGAATATCTGGCGGGGAGACGTCGAACGGAGCGCCGGCAACAATGGCCCGGTCACACTCGCCCAATATAATATCCCGAAACCCTTCCCGCATTGCCAGGTTCCCGCTCGCGCAGGCCCCGCCGATGGTAAACGCGGGTCCATGCAGCTGAAAAACCTCGGAAAGGGTTGCCACGACATTCGGATCGATCCCTTCCACACCGGCGAGGGCGTCGATGAAATCGGGTTCCTCCAGATAAATTTTTGCGTTCTCGAATATATAATTTGAATTGAGGTTATGACCGGCCATTATCATACTGGTCCGGTACGGGTCGACTTTCCCCTCGAGTGTTTCCTGTAAGAGCCCCGCGTCCCTGTAAGCATAGAGCGCGGAGAGGGCCCCGATTTTCGCGGAAAATGTAGAGGAGCGAAACAGTTTCCTCACCCGTTTGAACTGATCAATACCTAAATCATCCTTATATTCTTCCAGTTTCGATTTCCAGTCATAATCTCCTAAATCGCCTCCAACCTGGCACTCGATGTCATCCACATTGATGGATTCCCACCGTTTTACGCCCGATTTTCCGGCTATGAGATTATTGTAATACTCTTCTAACGTGTCCCCTAAGGGATTGATCGTACCTATTCCGGTAATCACTACCCGTTTATTCATGCTGCATCACCTTATCGTTTTTGTTTTTTTGTGGCAAGAGCCGTTTAGTTACCGATCTTCAAGCAGTTTTTCGATTGCCTCGACCGATCCGGCCGGCTGACACCGTTTTTTCTTGTAGAATGATTTCCACAATCCGGCGAGGACCTTTCCCGGCCCTACTTCCAGAAACTCATCAAAGCCGTCATCTAATATGGCTTGTTCCTCGTCAACCCACCGGACCGTGCTGATTATCTGTTTTACAAGCAGATCTTTCGCCTCATCACCGGTTCGGACCCGTTTCCCGGATGCATTGGCGTATACGGGAAGCTGCGGATCGCTGAAGCTCATCTGCTCGAGCGCATCCCGCAAGCCGTCACTCGCCTCTTTAAGAAGAGGTGAATGAAAGGGGCCCGAGACTTTGAGTTGAACGTACTTCATCGCCCCTGCTTCCTCGAAAAGCTTTTCGGCCTTCTGCAATCCGTGTGCCGTTCCCGCGAGCACCACCTGGATGGGACTCGAATAGTTTGCCAAATACACCCCATCCTCTTTGAGCTCTTCGAGTACAGGCAATACTTCATCGTAGGAGAGCCCGATAACGGCTGCCATCCCCGACTTACCGGTATCGCTGTCCACATGGCGGCTGGCTTTTTCCATAAGCTCGCCGCGGATTTTTACAAGAGGGAATATGTCTTCATAAGCTATGACCCCGGCTTCATAGAGGGCGGGATATTCTCCCAAGCTGAAACCTGCAGTGCCGTGAGGTGTAATACCGCTCTCTTTCAAATAGAGGCCGGCCGCTAAACTTGCCAGCGTTACTGCAATCTGGGTCTTATCAGTGGCTTTCAGTTCTTCCTCACTCCCTTCGAAGAGAAGTTTTTTGAGGTCCATGTCCGTTTTCCGGGAGGCAAAATCAAATAACTCTTTTACTTTGTCGCTGGCCTCCCACAGATCTCGGGCCATTCCTTGATATTGTGCCCCCTGACCGGGAAAAAGAAATACTGTTTTCATAATCTATCCATACTCCTTAGACAAGTTACAATGGTTTCTGATAGACACGATATGTTTTATACCGTTGGCAGCCCCACGATTCGAGGAGATTGCGCAACTTCCAGTTTTCCTCGAGGATGAGAGACAATTCTGCAGCCTGAAACCCAATTGCCACTCCCCGGGTATATGCTTCATAGATAAAAATAGAGTCGATCCCCATGTTTTGAAACTTAGGAATTACACCTAAGATGGCCAGCCGGAGCAGCTCCAGTTTCCTCTTCCCGAAGAGAAGCTTGAGGGTACCCGGGTGGACCAGCCTTCCGTTCATCTTGATGAGTATCTCATTAATGTTGGGCAGCGGTATGGAAAATCCCGCCGGCTCTCCTTTTACGAATGCTAAGAGCACCAGTTCCGGTATGGCGATCAGTTTCATGTCCTTAGCCATATGGAAGAACTCATCCTTTGTCCAGGGAACATGGTCAACATTGTTCCTCCACGCCTCATTCCAGAGGTACCGAATGATTTCGACCTCTTCTTCAAAATTTTTCATGTTTATAGGACGAAAGGTTATCTGTCCCCGTTTGCGGGCCAGTTCGTTTACCCGGACCAACTTCTCGGAGAGTTGGAGCGTGTCTCTGTGGAGGTAGTACGCGAAGTGGTCTTCTTCTTTGGTAAGCCCCCACTGCTCGTAGAGGGGGATGTAGTATTCGGGGTTGTACGGGGTCTGCAGTACCGGCGGACGGTCAAAGCTGTTGATAAGCAGTCCTAAGATGTGGTTCGGGGTCGGGCTGATAGGCCCGATGATTTTATCCATCTCCCTCTCTTTAAGCCACCGAGCAGCAGTCTCGAAGAGTTCAGTCGCGGTCTCTTTATCATCAAAGCATTCAAAGAAACCGAAATAACCCGTATTCTGGTTTCTGCTTTTTATGTACTGGTAATCCAGGATTGCGGCAATCCGGCCTACCGTTTTATCGCCCCGATAGGCGAGAAATGTCTGCATTTCCGCATGTTTGTAAAACGGGTGCTTATCCGGATTGAACAGGGTCTTTTCATCGAGGAGAAGAGGTGGCACCCAGTTTTCATAGTACTGTTCCCCTCTGTACACCTTCCAAGGGAATTTAATAAATGTGTCCAATTCTTTTTTCGATTCTACCGGTTTTACTGTGACAGGATCAGCCATGTTATACTCCCTCTGCTGCTTTCCTCATCTTTTTCTGCTCTTTTTTCACTACTCCATCGAGTACGGCCCGTACAACTCCCGGCCATATCTGATTCACAATATAAAAGAGATGATCAGAAAACGTAGGAATAATAATCAGTTTCCTCTTTTTGATTCCCTTTAAAAGCTTTTTTGCGACCAGTTCCGGCCGTACTACGGTAGAGACCGCTGATACGGCTTTCGTCTCGGGCGGTTTCGTGCTATTTTCCGAACGGAAACCGGGTGTATCGGTGTCCGGAGGGAGGAGAATGCACACGTCGATCCCGTGCGGTTTGACCTCAGAACGGAGCGCGTCGGAGAAAGCAATTACACCCGCTTTAGAGGCGCAGTAATCGGTGTATCCGAACAGAGGAAACGGTCCGGCAAGAGAAGCAACGTTGGCTATTATACCGCCCCGGTTTTTCATATGGGGTACAATAACCGCACAGGTGTTTCTCACACCGTAGAGATTGATCTTTATCGTTTCATCGAACTGTTCGTAGGAAACATCCTCAAAATAGTGCGGAACGGAACGCCCTGCACTGTTTATAAAGATGTCCGGCACACCGAAATCTTCAACTGCAGCAGTCAAAACCTCCTCGACTTCGTGGTAGTTTGAAACATCGAGCTGCATGCCCGCTATCTGCTGTTCCGCTGTCTGTTTTTCCGCTGCTTGTTGTTTCTCCCCCGGCTTTTCTCCCGGGCCCGAGCCGCACGTGGTGCGGATCATCTCGACCGCGCCGTCCAATTTTTCCTTGTTTCTGCCGAAAATGAGGATGTGGGCCCCCTCAGTTGCAAGCATACGAGCGGCAGTAAGGCCGATTCCGCTCGAGCCTCCAGTAATAAAGACACGTTTATTCCTGAAGCTGGTAATTTTCATGAAGTAAACAGTACCACAATTGTATTCGCCTCTGCAATAGTACTGGATTTACTCCCCATTCCGTGATACCCTTTTTTGACCATGAAGAAGGGAGTGGTTTTTTTCATCTTTTCGGCTTTTCTTCTCTGTTCATTCCCCCTTGCGGCATTTACCATTCCAGGCCTGCCCCATATTCCCTCTGCTCCTCCCTCATTTACCGAGAGCGGAGTATGGTTACAGACAATAAACGACTCGTTCGGTTCGGTGTGGGCCGATGAATGGGATGATCTTCGTTCTTTCGGGTTTCACGGCGGTGTGAAACTGAAGGGCGGGCTTCTCTTCTCCGCCGGTTATAACGGGCTTACCTTCAGAGGCAACCCGGACTCGGGCGGACTGCGGACCGATGCCCTCTCCTTCTCCGCCGGCTGGGAGTTTGCACGTTTTAAGACCGGTCTGCTCTCTCTTTCAGCTGCAGCAGGAGTGGGGAGTACGATATGGGGTAACGTAGGCGGATATACCGTTCAGTACACCTGGCACAACGCAATAGACGTTACCCGCCCTATACCCGAGAGATATGATGGAGAGACTTTTTTTCATCCGTATGCCTACAGTCAACTTTCGATTCTACTGCTGCTCCCGATTGCTGTAGAGTTCTCTGTTTATGGAACTGCCCACACTTCTCCCGACATCACCGCAGCCGCGGATGTACTCTTCTGGCTGTTAAACAGAGATTTTACATTGTATGCAGGTACCCAACTGCGTATGTCCACCGATTATGACTTTTCCCCCACAGTCGAGGAGGTCCGCTCACAGGAACAGGGGGTGTGGCTCCGTTCCGGATTGACTGCGGGTATCATCTCCTTAGAGAACAACTATAATCTCATCTCCGGGATATCGACGGGGAGCCTCGGGGTCTCCCTGACAGAAACGGAGGCCCCTCGAGAGAGAGACTTTGAACCGCACCGCGCACTTCCCCCCCAGCGGATAACCGCCGAACTCGGTTTTCCTTTGGGCGGAAATTACGCTATATACCGCCTGGCATGGCAACCTGCCGCTTTCTTTCGGGGAGGCCCGATTGCGAAACGGCTCTCCTTCTTTCTGACCTATGAAAACGGCTGGGCCCATAAGAGTTTTCCTCTGGGGATCGAGGACAAAGTGAGATTCCAACAATTTACCACCGGCTGTGTTTTCTCGACTTCCCCCCCTCGATTCGGGACCCTTCTTACACTGTTTCTAAGAGCAGGCCTCGGATGGCACGAAGAGAAAAATTACATTGCTGATGTCATTCGCGCCGTCCCCTATGCAACAACGTACCGGGCAGTAACGACCGGAGGAGTTGGAGTTTTGTTCCGATTCCATCCCCCTTTCGCGGGCAGTAAAACCGCCCACTACGGGTTTTCGATTTCCGGAAACTACAGACTGCCCCTTTTTATCGCTGCCGAACACTACGCGGAAAAAAAAGGCTACCCCTTAGAGCCCGAGCTGTTTTTTTCTTTATGCTTTGTCGTAGAAAGTGTACCGCCTTAACCCATATTTCTGACTCTATTTGTTGACATTTTTAGTCGATTCCATAGAATCAACCTAAGAGAAGAGGGTTTCAGCGTCTTTGACCTCAGGTGCATGAAGCCCCCAGGAGTAAGTAATGAAGAAAGGGAAATTAAGCGGAGCTAAGGCTCTCATTACCGCATTGGAAAAACAAGGGGTAGAACTGATCTTCGGGTATCCGGGAGGAGCTACCCTTCCTATCTATGATGAACTGGCGAAATCTTCCATCCGGCACGTTCTGCCTCGCCACGAACAGGGAGCAGCCCATATGGCCGACGGATACGCCAGAATTACCGGAAAAGTCGGCGTCTGTATGGCAACCAGCGGCCCCGGTTCTACCAATTTGGTTACGGGTATCGCGACTGCTTATATGGACTCTTCTCCGATTATTGCCATCACCGGGCAGGTCCCCCGTTACATGATCGGCAACGATGCGTTTCAAGAAGTTGACACGAGCGGGATTACCATCCCTATTACAAAACACAATTATCTCGTACAGCATGCAAAAGAGATTCCCGAAATTATCGAAGAAGCATTTTATCTCGCATCGACAGGCAGAAAGGGACCGATAGTTATCGATATTCCCAAGGACATACAAACGGAGACTTTTTCGAGCGAACAGGCAAAAAGTATTTCCTTAGAAGGCTATAAACCCACAACGAAAGGCCATTCCGGACAGATCAAACGGGCGGCAACCCTGCTGAAACGGGCACAACGGCCGCTTCTTATCGCGGGCGGAGGGGTGTTTCACAGCAATGCTACGGAAGCTTTACAGAGATTAGTGGAGAAGTTCTCAATGCCGGTAGCCTATACGTTGATGGGAAAATCGGTCTTTCCCAACAGCCATCCTCTCTGTTTAGGCCTTCTCGGATACCACGGCAGGGTAGAATCGAACAGTGCGGTACTGCATGCTGATGTCATCCTTGCAGTAGGGACGAGATTCGGGGACCGTTCCACCGGACCGGTCAACAGTTACGCTCCGCATGCGCAGATCATTCACATCGATATCGATCCTGCCGAAATAAGCAAGAATATCGACGCCCATCTCCCCATCGTGGGAGACGCAAATAATATCCTGCCTCTTCTTACCGAACAGCTGCCCGAAACCAAACACGACGAGTGGCTCGAGCTGCTCAAGAAAACCGCGGAAGAGCACCCCTTGAAAGGGAATATGACCGGAGTTACTATTCCCAATATTCTACGCATCCTCAAACAGGTGGCACCGGACCCCATTCTGGTGACCGACGTGGGAAAACATCAGATTTTTTCAGCTCATTATTTTCCGATAGACGCTCCCCGATGTTTCATCTCTTCCGGAGGTTTGGGCACTATGGGTTTCGGGGCACCCGCGGCAATCGGAGCAAAAGCGAGTAATCCCTCCAAACCGGTTGTTGCCGTTGTTGGAGACGGATCTTTTATCATGACCTGTCAGGAGATCGCGGCCGCCGTAGAGGAGAAGTTTCCGGTCGTCGTCCTGGTTATGAACGACTACTGCCTGGGGATGATCAAACAGCTGCAGGACTCATTTTACGGGAAACGACATGAATCGTGCGGTTTGGGTCGTTCCGTCGACTATGCCAAGCTCGCGGAAAGCATGGGCGGTGTCGGTATCCGTGTAACGGAAGAATCGCAGATCGAACCGGCCATCAGGACAGGTCTGGATGAAGAGAGGATTACGGTAATCGACTGTATACTCGAAGACACCTCTCACATTTACCCGATGGTAACAGGAAAATCTCTTTCGGAATACCAGGAATAGCGGCAGAGGAGAAAAAGTAATGAGACATACCATTTCAATTTTGTGTGATGATACGCCGGGGGTAATGACTCGAATATCCGGACTCTTTTCGAGAAGGGGGTTCAATATCGAAAGCCTCACCGTCGGACATACCGAAACTCCTGGAAAAAGCCGGTTCACTATTGTGGTCAAAGGGGACGACCGCGTACTCGAACAGGTGAGGAAACAGCTGCAGAAACTGATTCATGTTATCAAGGCATGGGACATAAAACAGGAAAATTGCGTGGAGCGGGAACATGCATTGATAAAACTGAAAGTCGAAGACATGCAGAGGGCCGAAATTCTGCAGATCATCACCGCTGTGCAGGCCCGGATTATCGACTCTACGGAGACGATCTGGACATTGGAGGTAACGGGCGACACCAATATGGTGGACAACGCATTCAATCTGTTCAAGAATTATCGGATTCTCGAATCTATTCGCACCGGGAAACTCGCCCTGGAACGCGGTGCGGGGAAGTTTGGTGTCTCTTAATAAGCCCGATCGATCGGCCCGACTAGTCGGCCCGGCTCTTCGGGTAGAGGATTACCTCTACATGTCGGTCTTCAGGAAACACTTCCCGGGCCATCTCGAGGATCTTCTCCCCAGTGAGGCGCTCGACGAGCTGCTTGTACTGCGTGATCTTCTCGAATGCAAGCCCGTAGCGGTGGTAGCTTTCCAAACTGCTGAGCCAGAAACGGTTCTCCTCGAGACCGTTTTCATGCGAACGTTTCTGGATCTCCTTCGTCTTGGTAATGTAACGCTCTTCGGGAGGGGAATCCTTTAATGAACCGATCTCATCAAACACGAGTGTGGCGAGCTCTTCCGCCCTATCAGGATCACACCCAAAGGTTATTGTGATCTCATATTCTTCATCAGGATATTTGGCTGCAGAGGCACGCACACTTACATTGTATGTTCCTCCGGCTTCTTCCCGTACCGACTCCCGCAGTTTAAAATCGAGTATCTTACTCAGAGAGCTGAGCAGATACTGCCGATTTCTGCTCCAGGGAAACTCTCCGCCGAAGGCGATACCCACAAAACTTTTCGGTTCCATCCCGCTGTACACTTCCTGTTCCACCGTGGACGCGGGAAAATCTATGTTTCGGTCCTTCCAGGTCTCTTTCTCTCCGCTTCCGGGAAGAGCTGCTAAATACGTTGTCACAAGCGGCTCGACCATCTCTTTAGAGAACGCTCCGGTAAAAAAGAAAGTAAAATCCCCCCCGTCGGCAAACCGTTCTCTGTACACCCTGTAGGCGGTCTCCATATCCACCTCTTCGAGCCGCTCTGTGGTCCAAGGCCGGGCACGGAAGTGGCCGCCGGTTGTAGCTTCTCTAAAAGCATCCATAAACGCGGCTTCGGGGTTGGATTCTCTGTTTTTTAGTACTCCCCGCAGCCGATTCATATAGGTGTTGAAGGCGGATTCATCCTTTCTCGGGTCGGTCATATACAGATACACCAGTTCCAGCAAAGTCTGCAGATCTTTGGAAGCCGCTTTCCCGGAAAACCCTTCTCCGGTCCGCCCGATATACGGTGATACACGAACATTTTTCCCTGCAAGCAGTTTCTCCATTTCGATTAGTGAATAGTCCCCTAGGCCGCTGTTATTAATGATCGAAGCGGCCAACTGGGCAGAAACGTACGCATCATCGGAAACCAGCGAGGTCCCCCCGGGAGAAAAGGCGGAAAAAAGCACTTCATTTTCTTTGAAATCGGTCGGTTTGAGAACAACCGTAGCTCCATTGGACAGGGTCCATTCATAGACACCCAAATCCGGATATTCCTTCTCCGAGACGACCCTTCCCGGTACCGGTTTATCGGGCAGCAGCTCCTTCCCCGTTGTCGTATCGGTATACGGCTCTACTTCCATCTCGGAAGCACTGTCCAAAACGGCGGCCAAGGCTTCTTCACCGGGAAACGTAACGCCTTCGGTCTCGGGACCGGTAACGAGCACGACCCTGTTAATGTCGGAAATGAGTGAACCCGCGACCTTGTTTACATCTTCTACCGTTATTGCGTCTGCAAATTGTTTAAACAGTGCATATTCATACTCTATTCCCGGAATTATTGAGTCTTCTACAAAATGCTGCGTATAGCTGTCTGCAAAAGAGGCCGACTCCGTAGTATTCCGCTCCTTATATGCATTCTCAAACGAAGCACGCATCTCCTTTCTTACTCTCTCGAGTTCACCGTCGGTAAACCCATGCTGTTTTATTCGTTCAGCTTCCCGTAGGAGCGCGTTCATTCCTGCCTCGACCTTTCCCTCTTCGACCATGGCGGCAAGCTGATACATCGTTTTGGTGAGCACCGGATTACTGTACGATGAGACACCGTAGAGAAAGGGAGGATTATCCGAATGGGTAAGCTCATTGAGCCGGTGGTTTACCATCCGGTTATAAAACATCCGAACGATCATCTTTCGGTAATCCGCGACAGTACGAATTTTTTCAGGATCGTGTTTATAAGTCAATTTGACGACTGTACTCGTAGCTTCAGGGTCGGTAGCAATCGAAAAAAGTGTTTTTTCATGATCAGGGACGGGGTATACTGTTCTCTTGCGGAGGTCCCGAGGCGTTTCGAGCATGCCGAACTGCTGTTTTATCTTTTTCTCTATAGCACCTGCATCGAAATCTCCCACTGCAATTACCGCCATCAGATCGGGCCTGTACCAATCCTCGTAGAACCTCTCGATTGTGGCATAATCCGCGTTTCTGATGATCTCCACCTCTCCTATGGGAAGCCGCTCGGCATACCTCGATCCCTTGAACAGTACCGGAAAGTACTCTTGGCGCATCCTCGCTTGAGCACCTCTTCCTAACCGCCACTCTTCCACAATAACGCCCCGCTCCTTATCGATCTCTTTGTGGTCGAAACTGATCAAGTGGGCCCAATCCTCGAGTACCTGAAAGGCGTTGTCCATTACCTCAGGCTCGTTTGCTGGTACGTTCAGTTTGTACACGGTCCGGTCAAAACCGGTAAATGCGTTTATCTCCGGACCGAACCGCATACCGGTCGATTCTAAATAGTCGATAAGCTCCTGTTTCTCGAAATGTTTGGTCCCATTGAATGCCATATGTTCCACGAAGTGGGCGAGGCCGAGCTGATCTTCATCTTCCAGTATGGACCCGGCAAAGACGACAAGGCGAAGTACCGCTTCATCGGCCGGCTTTGAGTTTTCCCGAACATAGTAGGTCAACCCGTTGGGAAGTGTACCCCGTTTTACGTGCGGATCTACGGGAACCGGATCGCTCGGTTCGAATGTTTTATGTTCGGGCGATATCGGATACGGTTCTTTCGATCCCGCAGCCCCAACAAACGGTACTACAATCACTATAAGAAAAAGAGCAGGTAAAAGTGCACTTACTCTCGGAAGTGAGCGAAATCGCGTTATGTTAATCATAATTGTCCTTTATTGTTTTCTCATGTTTGTGTTCCACCACAGTCGTATGGTATCCCAGGCTACCCGAAAGGGGGACCCTCGTTCAACCGATTGTTCGGCCACCAGGTCAAACCGCTCTACCTCCATATTGTCCGCGGATACGGTGAGCACACCGATTTTCTCTCCCTCCCGTTTGGGAGCTTCCAGGTTCTTTTCGAGTTCTACGGAGGTCTGCAACCTGTTCTCGAGTTCCCGCTCTACGGTTACAACAACTTTGCGGCCGGGTGCAACAGGTATGGTCCTCTCCCTGCCCTTCCAAATAGAGACCGGCTCTAAATCGAGGTTTTTAGGCTCCACCGTTACAAAATTGTTAAAACCGTAGTCGAGCAGGGCAGCACCATCACGGGCCGTCCCTTCGAGCCCCGCCCGGGGTGTCGAACCTTCTCCTCCGAGCAGTACCCCGATCAGCCGCATACCGTTTTTCTCCGCGGTAAGGGCGAGGTTGAACCCCGATTCATCAATATAGCCCGTTTTCAAACCATCGACACCGGGGTACCGCCACAGAAGGAGGTTTCGATTGTACTGAGTGATGGCGCCCCCTCCTCGAGCCGCATCAGTTTCGGGGAGATTTTTATTTTTGGGATAGGTAAACTGTTTTAGAGAATGAATTTTTTCCAACGACTGAGGATGCTCTCTTACGTATATCCTGCAGAACCGGGCAAACTCGAGAGGGGTAATCCGGTTTCGCGCGCTTAGGCCCGCCGCATCTTCGAAATGCAATGAGGGAAGCCCGAGGCGGCCAGCCTCCCGGTTCATCAGAGTTACAAAATCGGATACACTTTCTCCTCCGTAGAGCGCTGCCGCTACCGCTGCATCATTGCCTGAACAGACGGCAAGCCCTTTCATAATTTCGAGCAGGGTAACCCGTTGTCCGGGGCCTAAAAACATCAAGGAAGAACGGGGGGGCATGCGTGAGGCATACGCCTCTTCCGGGATGTCCACAACATCATTTTCAGAAATATCTCCGCTTTTAATTTTTTTCTGCAGGATGTGGAGCGTCATCAGTTTGGTTAGAGAAGCAGGCGGAATTACTCTGTCCGGATTTTTAGAAAAGAGCACCTTTCCGGTAGTAAAATCCATTAATACTGCTGCTTCCACATCCACCTGAAGGGGAAAGGTGGTGACATTAGTCCCCGGGACATTAGTCTCAGAGACTTTCGGGTCCGCCCGCGTCAGTGGGACGGCAGAGAACAGAATCAGAGCAGCTGCTAATAGCGGTATAATCTTTCGCGCAGATCTCATATGAGTATGATTATCGGTCAAATTATTGCAGTTCTTTCGAAATAGTCATTGCCGCGATCGTACCGTCCGCTGCAGCGGTGGTGATCTGCCGGAACAGCTTACTCTTCACATCTCCTGCCGCGTACACATCGGGAATGTTGGTCCGCATAAAATCATCGGTTTTTATATATCCCCATTCATCGAGGTCGAGCTCATTCCGGAACCCTTCGAGATTCGGAATAAATCCTACGAATACAAAAACCCCATTGGTCTTCAGGCTGGAATACTCTTTTGTCCTGAGATTTTCCACCACGACTTCCATATCCATGGTCCCGTTTTTCCGAAACTCTCTCGGCTCATGCTCGAAGAGAAAGTTTACCTTTTCTTCGGCGAAAATCTGTTCCTGAGCGAGTTTATTGGCCTGCAGTTCGGCAAACTGATGTACTACGGTGATCTTCTTTGCGAACTTGGCTAAAAAAAGAGATTCCTCGATTGCGGAGTTCCCTCCGCCTATGACGATGATCTCCTTGTCTTGATAGTACTTGCCGTCACAGGTCGCGCAGTAGGAGATACCGTTACCGCGGTATTCCATCTCTCCTTTGAGACCTAAAGGACGGGGGGAAGAACCGGTAGCAATAATGACCTTTTTCGCCTTGATCGTCTCGTATCCGTCTACGATAACAGTTTTGTTTTTCAAATCGACCGAAGTGACATCCACAGCGACTCGATACTCGACACCTGCAGCTTTGGTCTGCTCACTCATAAAATGCGCGAGCATCATTCCCGCCTGGGGTTCCACGAATCCGGGATAGTTGGAGACCTGATGGGTTGTCGACACATATCCTCCCGGAAGCCCGATATCCACGAGGACCGTCTTGATATGGGCCTGGGCAAGATAGATGCCGGCGGTAAGCCCCGCGGGACCGCCTCCGAGAATAATCACATCACACTCGGTCTGTACCGGTTTGATCGAATCCCGAAGCTCTGCTTCCCGCTCAGCAGGGAGCAAATTTTCCAGATTAGTTTGAAGGTCGGACCGTTTGATACCGCCGGTAAGCCTCTCCCCCGTTTCTTTTCCATCTTTATAGAAAATGACCGTGGGAGAGCCGGTGACCCCGAGCGATTCAGCCAGGTCCCTGTTCCCCTGACGAAATATTTTGAGAAACGTAATATCGTCTCCGTAGACTTCACTCAAACCTTCATATTTCGACGCAAGCGCCTCACAGGGCGGGCATTCCGTGGAATAGAAATCCAGCACGACGCCGCCTTTAATTTCTAAAACTTCTTTGTTGAACTGTTTTGCTTCAATTTCTTTAATATTTCCTGCCATCTGTTATCTCCTCATTCCTTCTTCGTTTTCACTTTTCGTTTGAAAAGTAGAGGGAGAGCCCGAGTTCGAGTTCCTCTCGGATTGGTCGGCAATCCGGTGAAAGCAGGTCTCCGTTTTTGTTCTTTGCTACAGCCGCACATCCGCCTCCGCAAGCGAGTTGAACAGGACAGTCCGAACATTCGGCTATGGTCGTTACATCCCGTTCCTCCCACTGTTCCACCTTCTCCTCATCAAGGGAGACCCGCGGATAAAAGGTTCCCAGCTGTTCATCCGTTTTTCCGACAGTCGCAGTACAAGAATAGATCTTTCCGGTATAATCAAACGCCCACTCACTCTTGCATCCGGGGCAGCTGTCGTACAGAGGGTCCGGCAGTGTACCGTTGTCGGCAAGATATCGGGAAACAGAAAAAGCGGGGCGGTGGAAATCGAGCAGTGCCGGATAATCGTTTACCATATCGTAGAGGGTCTTCTGAAGCTCAGATCTGGTAAACAGGTGGTCCTGTTTTGAGCGGCAGTAATGGAGCTCGTAGTTTCTCCCCAGCTGGGTCTTGACAAGCGGGTTGTCCGTCCACCCCTTCTCTTTTGCAAACGCGGCCAAAGCGGGAAGATCGGTGATATTCTCTTTATCTACGACGACGCGGATATTCACAGGAAACCCCGCATCCAGAGCCCCGTCTATGCCCTGAACAATGCGGGTGAAGGTCCCTTCCCCTTTTTTTGAAGGGCGCCTGCGGTTGTGGACAGTTTCAGTACCGTCGAGAGTGACTTGTACTTCCCGAATCGAATGCTTCTCGAGCAGTTCGGTGTACTCCGCAAGGTGATAACCGTTGGTCACAATAGCGGTGTCAAGGCCCCGTTCTCCGGCCCCCTTTAAGAAATAGGCGATCAAATCTTTGTACTGATTACCCGGAAGAAGGGGTTCCCCTCCAAAAAGGGTGATATATTTGTCTCTCCCTGCAAACGTACTGTCTATGTATGCATAAAAAGAATCGATTACTTCTTTCGTCAGTGACCCCGCTTCCGGAGGATATCCGTCCTGATAGCAGTAGGAACAGGAAAAATTGCAGGCGTAGGTGGGTACAAAAAAAATCTGTATTTCCGAATCATCCCGAGCATCGAGAAAATCGAGATACTTGTTTCTGTAAGCAAGCTGTTCTTCCTTTTCGTCTGCAAGATATCCTTTCGCGTGAAGGAGCTCAGTGTCTATAGTATTGAGTTCGGCCTCATCCCGAGAAAGCAGGTCGACGTTTCCGGAGAGTAAATTACAGATGAAGTACTCATTACGTCCGTGTATTTTTGATTGGATATTGTGTTTCGAGTAATTCATATCATCTCTTTGTCTTCATGAATGATAGACGCTGCAGGGTAGACCTGCAGCGTAAAAAAAGTTTTGTAGCAATTGTTTAATCGTGACAGCCGGCTACAATTTTAGACTGTTTAGCGCAGCATTGCGCCTGATCAGCCTTTCGGGCTGCCTTTTTGCTGATGAGTGATCTCATGCGAACAACTCCTCTTATGTGCTACTGCAGCAGCAAGCTTTCGGCTTTACTGATGCAATGGTAAAACTTGCAACTTCTATTTCCCCTTTTGGATAGGGATCACTCTCTTCGAGAATGGAGACCGCGGTAAAACCGGCCTTTTTTAATGTTGCAAGATATTCATCTTTTACCACTGCTCCAGCCCAGCACTCCGCAATCGCTTCCGGATCGTTTGCGTACTTCTCCGGTACGGGGGCAAGAGTATAGATATCACTTACGACAAACCTTCCTCCCTTTTTGAGGACCCTGTACACTTCGTCCCATACAGCCTGCTTATCTGCGGCATGGTTGATTGTACAATTGGAGATCAACAGATCTACCGAACAATCCTCGAGAGGAATTTCTTCGAGCGGACTCTCGAGAAACGATACGTTTTCTATTTTGAGCCGCTCTGCCGTTTTTCGTGCCTTGCGAAGCATCCCTTCGGAGATATCGATGCCGTAGACAAACCCTTCCGGACCCACTTTTTCCGCAATCCTGATCACATCGTTTCCACGTCCGCTTCCGAGATCGACACATACTTCTCCCGGCTTCGATTCGCTATAGGTAATAGCACCACCGCACGACAAACAGCAGGATGATTGGGACAGTTCACTGTATCTGGTATCAATCGCTTTTAAAGAATCAGAACTCATATTTTCTCCGTGCTTGGATTCTAATATATGTTTATTCTAATATTACAATTTTTTAATTAATTGTCAAGGAAATCCCGTTTATAGCTCTGTTCACAGCTCTTCGAGTACCTCTCCCGCATTCTGGTACTCTAAAATGCTGCTGCGAACACAGGCATAAGAGAGGGGGAAAACGACATTGTAGAAAAACGTGCGCTGGATGGCGACACGCTTTTTCTCTCTATACCGCTTTTTTATGTAATCTTCTTCGAGTTTGAGGTACTGATCATAATCGATATAGCTACCGTCAAACTGTTCCGGAGTAAACTCCTGTTTCACTTTGTCCTGATAATTCCCCAGTTTTTCGAATAGATTGAACAGACTGTACTTATCGTTGATATATTCCGCCGCTTGTTCTCGGTTTCCAAGTTTTTTCAAATACGCCTCGTATTTTCTGGGAAAAATAACCCGTAAGATTTCATCTTTTCTAATGACAACATTTTGCTTTTTGAAAACGGCCTCGATTGCGTTGATTACGAATTTGTTTCCCCGGTAGTACTGGAGAAGCTGAATGATTTTATCCGCCCCCTCTTCTCCCTTTTCGAGAAGCAGTGCGACCTGATTGGCAATTGCCTCCGGAAGAGCAGGATTTACCTGAATGCTGTAGGTGTGAAACGCTGCATTCTTTTTGTCCTTGAGATGGACGACACTGAACTTGAAGAGTTCATCCCTGGTAATATCCCTGAAGTAGCTCATAAGGGCCTGCGCTTCCCGCTTGAACCGCTGGTAATATGAGTCCACTATTCCGTTTTCTTCGAGAATTCTGTAGAAACCCTCCGAAATGCGTAATCCTCCAACCGGGGCAGTTGCCTCCATTCGCTTGGCATGGATGACCGGGAGCCCTACTACATCCCACTGCTTGGCCCCTTCCGGCCCGAAATTACCTATAGTTACTTCTCCGACATTAGCACCAATACGGATACGTATTTGAAAAAGTGCATTCATCGAGTCCGAAAGCTCCAAACTGGTCCTCAACGTGCTGATAATATCGAATGCTTTACGCAGATCTTCTTTAGTTTCTTTGTCTGCCTCTTCATAGATAAACTTATCATTTGCTTGGTTGAAGAGCACACACACCCGCTGCATTTCTACACAGGTATAAAAAAGTTCTCTCGAAATATGTTTGATGGCGTCCTTTTCCTCTAGATTTTTTACGTTGGGATCTATGAGACCGCCGAAGTGGAACATGATGCTGTCCCCTTCGATCTTGTTCAGATACCCGCCATGCCGTTTCAGCACCCAATTAAAAGCTGTATACAAACCATTGAGTACGGTCTGGTTCTCTTTGGGGCTTAGAAATTTGGAAAGATAGGTGTAGTCGGCAATATCGATGAATCCGATCCCTACATTGGTTTCTACCGAGCTCTTCGGTATCTCCCCGGTTTCGATAATTGCATCGATGAGTTGTTTGGGCAGGTAATATTCCTCTATCTGTTTTCTAAAAATGATTTCACGAGATACTTCATCGAGGATCTCGGAAGGAGTTCCTCCCCCCTCCTTTTCTCCTTCCGCGGCTACATAACCGAACTTCCTACTTTCCGTTAAAGCTTGGGTATCCGGGTTTTCCCCCCGTTTCTCGGCTTCATCTTTCAATTCCTGAATAATTACTTTTGTCTTTTGAATGGCAATATCGTTGGAATCGGCTAAACCGCTGTTTATGAGAAATTGAGAAAGATACTCTGCGGCATAACTCGGGTTCTCTTCGTATGCTTTTTTTATAAATTCAGCGTGATGCAGCACTTGAGCGGGAGAAAACACGAGCTCATCGACACTTGTTTCCATAGATAAAACTGTACTTCATTTCTTTTTATATTTCAAGATTTTTAAAATCGCGTTTTTTAATCAAAATCCAACAATTATATGCTATAGTGGTACCTATGAACAACAGGCTCAATAAAAAAGATTTCGAAAGCATCAAAAAAAAGGTGGACAGCTGTGACAGTATCCGATATCTGGTGGGCAAGGCCCTGTTTGAAGAAGATGCGGAATCGGACATGAAGCTTCTCATCTCGGAAGTAGAGAGCTGTTGGAAAGAGATCAAAGAACTGAACCAAAGTGTTCGGCTTTTGACTAAAAAGACGGTAGAGGCCCAGAAGAGAAACCAATCCTCTTAACTTCACTCGAGTTCAGCAAAGCGAAATCGTATCCTGATTCTTAAGCTACTGTAATGTCATCGCTTAGATAAACGTCCTGGATTGCATGGAGCAGTTCGACACCATCTTTCATCGGTCTCTGGAACGATTTCCTTCCCGAAATGAGTCCCATACCTCCTGCCCGTTTATTGATAACTGCAGTCCTGACCGCCTGTGCAAGATCACTTTCACCCGAAGATGCTCCGCCGGAGTTGATGAGCCCGGATCTTCCCATGTAGCATCCGACTACCTGATATCTTGTAAGATCGATCGGATGTTCTGAAGTAAGCTCGCTGTACACCTTGTCATGGGTCCGTCCAAAATCGACAGCTTTATACCCGCCGTTTATCGTGGCCTGTTTCTGTTTGATGATGTCCGCTTTGATCGTCACTCCCAAGTGGTTTGCCTGATTGGTGAGGTCCGAGGCGGTATGATAATCTTTGCCGTCCACTTTGAATGCCGAGTTTCTCAGATAAGCCCACAGAATCGTAAACATTCCCAATTCATGAGCATAACTGAACGCCTCCGATATTTCCATAATCTGCCTTCTGCTCTCTTCAGAACCGAAATAAACAGTAGCACCAACTGCCACTGCGCCTAAATCGAAAGCCTGGTCGACATCCGCAAATAAGGTTTGGTCGTGGATGCTCGGATAGGTGAGCAGTTCATTGTGATTGATCTTCATGATAAACGGAATCTTGTGTGCGTATTTCCGCGATACAGAGGCCAGTACACCCATAGTAGAAGCTACAGCGTTACAATCCGCCTCTATTGCGAGTTTTACGATATTCTCAGGATCGAAATATATCGGATTCGGTGCAAAAGAAGCACCTGCACTGTGCTCGATTCCCTGGTCAACAGGAAGAATGGAAAGATATCCCGTACCGCCGAGTCTTCCATGATCGAATACCATCTGCATGTTCCGCATGGCGGCAGGCGAACGGTCGCTCAAGGAGACAACCCGATCAACATAATCAGGACCGGGAAGATGTAACTGATTTTTATCGACCTTTGCCGAATAATTCAGCAGGTCGTCCGCTTCATTACCCAATAGTTCCTTTATTTTTTCAATCATACATACTCCTCTACTCACAATATACAAAGCAACAAAGTGATAATCAACCAATACCTCTGTTTCTGAAACATATGGTTCTTACAAAAACCGATTATTTTGACAGAAACCCCAAAAAGGTGCTTGACGCACGTGGAAATTCTTTTACCATTCAGATATGGCACAAATAAACGTCCTGTTTGTAGGCAATGATCAGAAACAGCTCGATCTTTTTATGAAAGTAGTAGAGATCAAGAAGCTCTACTACAACGTCATCTCCCTCCCCGGCCCGAATGAACTCGACCAGATTGACCTAAGCGATTTTGATATTATACTTGCGAACTACTGGCTCGAAAACGGCACTGTAACGGAACTTCTTCCTCTCCTGCGCGGTATTCCCTGTATTGTTATGACCGACCCCGGCAGTGAAGCGCATATACAGCAGGTAATCAATCAGGGAGCACAGGATTTTCTCATCAAAGACGATGAGCAAAAGTACCTCTCTCTCATTCCCATACTGGTACGCAAAGCTCTCATGCACCGGGACGTTGAAGATACCAACTACGATATGCTCAGGACAAGCGCAAAAAGGTATGAGGATTTGGTCCAGGCACTTCCGGATATCGTGTATAAACTCAATCCGAGCGGCCACTTTACCTTTGTCAATAATTCGATCCGCAGCTTGGGATATGAACCGGAAGATCTTATCGGCAAGCATTTCAGCACCCTGCTCGATTCGCACCAAGTCGACTCGGTAAGCAGACAGACGGTAATCGAATCGTATCATGGCAAGGTTACTGGAGACGAAGAGGCCCCGAAACTCTTCGACGAAAGACGGTCCGGCCATCGTAAGACCACGAGCCTCAAGATACGACTCAAGAGAAACCCCGCCCATCAGAAATCGTTTGAAGACAAAGAGATTATTGGTTCGGTCATATCCTACGGGGAAGTCAGTGCGACCGGTCAGTATCGCACAGATCAGGAGCGGCGATATTTTACCGGAACCATTGGTATTATTCGGGACATTACGACCAGGGAAAAATCGGAACGGATGCTCCACCGTCTCTCCCTCGCGGTAGAGCAGTCACCGGTCTCCATTATCATTTTCAACCGCCAGGGAATAATCGAGTACATCAATCCCTTTTTCATAAAGGCAAGCGGGTATTTTCCGAATGAATTGATCGGCAAATCAATTCTTGTACTCCGTTGCGAAGAGACATCAGACGATACGTATACAATAATCAAAGACACCCTCCTCAGCGGAAACAGCTGGAGGGGGAACCTCCCCTATTGTACGCCCAAAAAAGAACCGGTGATGAACTGGGTCCTTATCTCGCCGGTAATGGACTACAACCAGGAAATTACCGACTTCATCATTATAGGAGAACAGCTCCAAAGCAAGGAATAACCGTTCAACGCTCACTTTACAAGGGTCGAAACGAACAGGAATACACCTGTACCAATAAACAGCAGAGCAGCCACGATCTTCACGACCCTCTGCGGGACAACCGAAGCCAATTTGTTTCCTACAAGAACTGCCAAAAAGGTAGATAAAATCAGGGCCAGAGAAGCCCCGATAATTACAGGAAAGAGAGAGCCGGACTGCGCAGTAAGGGAAAAACCGGCAATTTGGGTCTTATCACCCAATTCCGCGGTAAAGATGAGTATGAAAATATAAAAAAAAATGTTCTTGATACGATTTATCACTGGTTTTCGTACATCTCCCTGAACAACGAAAGGTGTCCTTTTTCTTCCCGGATAACCGCTGCGAGTTCTATTTCCAAAGCAGGTTCCTCATGTTCTTCTCTTTTCAAATGATTGAGAAGATACGTATAAAACCGGATTCCCAACTCCTCGAGCGTAATAAGGTGTCTCAGCATCGCTTTTTTATCCATCTCATTATCCGGAAACTGCAATTTTTTTAGAGCCTGAAAGAGTTCCTTAAGCTCGGGTTCTTCGTTTATATCATCCTGGAAAAACTTTTTATCCTCAATCAGGTAGCGGAGAAGCACGCTGTGGGTTTCCTCTTCGATCTCGATTCGTTCCGCGTTTTGAGGGGCGACCGTTTGTAGATGTTCTTTTACTGCCTGTTCCATGGAGAGAAGGATTGCAAAACAGTCTTGAATGAGCGGTGTTTCTTTGGCGAAGAGCATAATAATCCCAAAGAGTACAAAAAGGCCGGATGCAATATAGGTAGTAAATTGGGGAATCAGATGAGCGGTAACTCTTCCTAAAACTGAAGCTAGTATTGTAGAGAAGACAAGTGCTGAGGAAGAGGCAAGAAAAATAGTAACCGGTTTTTTAGTGGTAGCGGAAAAAGTGAACACGGCAATCTGGGTTTTGTCCCCCAGTTCCGAGATAAAAACCAGGAAAAAAGCGCTAAGTAATACGTTGAAATCGAACATGTAAAATGGCTACATAAAAAAGGGCTGTTTTACTGACAAAACGTCAAAAAACAGCCCGGTGTATTGCATGACAGTGGTGTTATGCTTGAACTATTGCATCGGAAGGACACACATCCGCGCATGCGCCGCAGTCGGTACACTTTTCCGGGTCAATAGTATAGATATCGCCCTCGGAAATAGCTTCTACCGGGCATTCCGCCTCACAGGCGCCGCAAGCAACACAATCTTCGGTTATCTTGTATGCCATAAACCACTCCTTGTAATAATAGATAAGTTATTTTGACCGAATATAACAGTAATCATTATTAATAGCAACCTGATGTCACCTTTCCTCCAGATAAAAAGATGAATCCGGAAGAGAACCGCCGATCGATGCCGGGTCTATAGCAAATAGCACTTGGAGAAACGCTTCTACTTCCGGTTTGGCCTTTTCAGCATGCTTAAAACGGAGATTGAGCCGGGGTATTGCCGCCTCTGCAGTCTCGGCGTCCATGCCGATTCCGTGTTTCTCGGAGAGATTCCCCGCTTTTTCCGGGTTTTCTTTGACCCACCGAATTGAATCCCCGTATGCGGCAAGAAACGCTTCTACGATTTCCGGATGTTGTTCTGCAATCTCTTTTTTAACTACGACACATGACATGGGATACGATTCTCCGCTTCCCTCAATCTTAGCCCACTCTTTCTGAAGATCGAGAAGAATGGTGACATCCGGATTGTTCATGAGCACCTTGGTGACGAACGGTTCAGGGAGAACACCTAATTCGACCCGTTCCGCGATGAGCAGCTGGGCAAGTTCCGGATGCGGATATTGAAAGCGAACGGAAAGGTCTTCCTGAGGATCTATTCCGTTTTGTTTTAAAATATGAGAAAAGATGTATTCCGGCGTAGCTGCTTTCCCCACATTGTAAATCGTCGTCCCCTCCAGCTGTGAATAATCCAGAGCGGCTTCTTCCTCCGTACGGAGGCCTAAAAGGTAGAGGACGCCATACCCGGTAATTGCTGCCAACCGGTAAGGTACGTTTTTCGCGTACAGTTTTGCGGCAACATTGGTGGGAAGTGAGGCAATATCGACTTCTCCTGATAACAGCTTTGAAACAAGAATATCGGGAGAACCGGCCAGCTCATAATTCGAAGTGACATTGGCTCCTAATTGCGGTTTATTCTCGAACAACCTGATCATTCCGATGCCGGTGGGTCCTTTGAGAGAACCGATAGTAAGGGAGACCGGTGCTTTCTCTTGCTCTTGTCCCGGCTTTTCCGCGGTCCCCTCTGCTGCAAGAATTATAGGGAAGCCGATTAAAAATGTAATTAAAAGAGGAAATAGTATCGCTTTTACTCTCATTATCTACTCCTCGAGAGTGTATTATTTATAATAGTTTCGAAACAAACATACTAACGAAGCAGAAATGAATCAAATTCATATTGCAAGTATTGCGGATAATTTTTATAGTTGGCGGTACTATGCTTTTAGACACATTTGGAATCCTGTTCCCGATTTTTCTCATTGCTGCCGCGGGTTTTCTCTTTACCAAGTTCTTCTCACTTTCGATAGAAACGCTCGTACGCATTGTAACTGACCTGTTTATGCCTATATTGGTCTTCTATTCCCTGTATATGTCCGATGTCGCACCGCGCACCATTGCCAGTTTGGCCGGTGTAACCAGCTTCGTCGTGTTCGCTCTCGTAATTCTTGCAGCCGGATACAGTAAGCTGTTCAAAATTGATCCGAAATATTTTATTCCGCCTATTATCTTTATGAACTCAGGATTTCTCGGTATTCCGCTGATGAAATTGTGGGGCGGCATTGCTCCCATGAACTACATCGTAGTGTATGACCAGATACAAACGATCTACATCTTTACTTTAGGGATCCTTATCGTTACAGGCGGTTTTTCTACAAAAGGCTTCAAAGAGATGGTCAAATCTCCTATGCTCTGGGCGATTGTGGCCGGGTTCCTGTTTAATTTTCTCGCTGTCCCTATTCCGGATTTTCTCCTGCGTACCCTCGACTTCGGCGGCTCCGCGGCAGGCCCTCTTTCCATTTTCGCGTTGGGAGCGTCGCTCAACATGAGAAAGTTCACCCTCGATATCCATCTCGTTGCTGCTCTTCTACTCCGCACCGTGGGCGGGTTTCTCGTCGGCTGGCTCGGGTGCATTCTGTTCAATATAACCGGGCCCGTAAAAACGGTTGTCCTTGTCGCTTCTATGCTTCCTTCAGCAGTACTCTCATTCGTGCTCCCGGAACGGTACGGTGTCAAGGCTGATTTCCCCGGTGCCGTAGTATTGATATCAACAGTAATCGGTGTTTTTACCATTCCGATTGCCTTCTGGCTCGCATCACTTCTGTAGGTGCAATTACATTGACGAATGTCAAATTGACTAATGTCAAATTGACACAGCTGGGCCGAGGTGATACTATGCTGCCATGCCGAGATTTAACACGTTTTATTATCTGGTCGACAGATTGGATAATGAAAATGCTCCGGTAATACGGAAGAGCCTAAAAATTGTACCCGAAGTCAATGCTGTAGAAATCAGTCCGTCCCAGGGGCTCATCGAGGTCCAGGCGAAGCGGGATATCGAACCACAGGTCAAAATGGCCTGTGAGGTTGCGGGAGCATTGTTTCGAACACGGGTAAAGAAAAAAGAGTTGCTCTAACAACCTTATTCCGTAATCTCGATTCTATAATACCTTTTTTTCCCTGCACGCAGCATCAGCTCACCTTCCTCTAACCAGGAGTTATCAATGACCGTATTAGGATCGTCCACTTTTTTATCGTTGATTTTCGCTCCTCCCTGGGCAATGAGCCTGCGTGCCTCACTGTTGGAACCGCAGAGATCAGTTTTTGAGAACAGCTCTAAAACTCCTATTCCCGATGTAAGCTCATTGAGCGGCAGAGTAATCGAGGGGATGGCGGAGCCGCTCCCGGTACCGGGAGCCCCACCGAACGCGGCCTTTGATGCTTCCAACGCTTTTCCGGCCTCTTCTTCACCATGAACGATTTTGGTCAATTCGAATGCCAGCACCTCTTTGGCCCGGTTTATCTCCTGGTCGCGCAGTTTACCGAGCTCCCGAATCTCGTCGGCCGGAAGGAAGGTGTAGAAGAAGAGAAACTTCTCCACATCCGCGTCCGGGACGTTACGCCAGTACTGAAAAAACTCGTAAGGCGAGATCACCTCGGGATCCAAAAACAGAGCGCCCTTCTCCGTTTTTCCCATTTTCTTGCCGTCGGCACGGGTAACGAGAGGAAACGTCAGACCGATCGCCTCTTCTCCCCGGACCCGCCGGATAAGATCGGCCCCGGAGACGATGTTCCCCCACTGGTCGTCCCCGCCGATCTGCAGTTTACAGCCGTATTTTTCGTTTAATACCAGAAAATCGTACGACTGGAGGAGCTGATAGTTGAACTCGATAAAAGAGAGGCCTGTCTCGAGCCGCATCTTGTATGTCTCGAAACTGAGCATCCGATTGACGGAGAAATGTCTTCCGATGTCCCTGAGGAATTCGATATAATTCAGCTCCGCAAGCCAATCCGCGTTGTCCACCATCATGGCGTTTCCGTCGGCAAAATCGATAAACCGGGAGATCTGTTTCTTGATCGATTCGGCGTTTGCCTTTATCTGATCTATGGAGAGCATTTTTCTCATCTCAGTCTTCCCCGACGGGTCTCCGATCCTTGCCGTACCTCCTCCCACCAACGCTATCGGTTTATGCCCGGCCTGCTGCAAATGGGCCATTGCGAACAGGGGAATCAAATGGCCTGCATGGAGGCTCGGTCCGGTAGGGTCGAATCCGCAATAAAAAGGGACAACCTCCCCTGAGAGATAGGTTTCCAGCTGCTCGAGGTTGGAACACTGCTTGAGAAATCCCCGTTCCCGGAGTACATCCAATCCTTTACTCATCCCTGTCTCCTGTAGTTACGAATTTCTTTCCGAATGGTCTCCGCAATTGCGTCTTTAGCCACCCGTATTTGCTCCATGCTGTCTCGAAAGCGCAGGGTCACAGTGTTGTCTTCTTTGGTGTCATAATCGACCGTTACACAGTAAGGGGTCCCCGCTTCGTCCTGTCTTCTGTAACGCCTTCCGATAGCACCGGACTGATCGTAAAACGTAGAAAAATCGTGCCGCAATTCCTTCTCGATCTCTCGAGCAATTTCGGGAAGTCCGTCCTTTTTCACCAGCGGGAATACGCTGACAGTAATCGGAGCGATTGAGGGATGAAACCGCATGACGACCCTGCTCTCCTTCTCATCTATCACCTCTTCCTCGTACGCGTCCGCTAATGCGGTGAGTACTGTCCGGGTAAGACCCGCGGAGGTTTCGATTATGTAGGGGATAAAACGCTCCTTAGTACCGTCATCGAGATAGGTAAGGTCCTTACCGGAGAACTCAGCGTGCCGTTTGAGGTCATAATCGGTCCGGTTGTGTATACCTTCCAGTTCGTTCCAGCCGAAGGGAAACTCGTATTCGATGTCGAACGCCTTTTTCGCGTAGTGGGCCAGTTCGTCTTCTCCATGCTGATGGAACCGCAATTTGTTCTCCCGGATACCCAATTTTTTGTAGTATTCCCACCGTTCCTGTTTCCAGTAATCAAACCACTTTTCATCTTCGCTCGGATGAACGAAGAACTGCATCTCCATCTGTTCGAACTCACAGGTGCGAAAAATAAAGTTCTTTGTAGTAATCTCGTTTCGAAAAGCTTTACCCACCTGGGCAATACCGAAGGGAATTTTCAGCCTCCCGGTCTGCAGGACATTCTTATAGTTGACATAGATACCTTGGGCGGTTTCCGGACGGAGGTAAACCACAGACCCTGAACTCTCCACCGCACCGAGATGTGTCTTGAACATCAGATTAAACTGCCTCGGTTCAGTGAGTTCTCCGCCGCATTCGGGACAGGTCCGTGAAGTCCTGTTCTCATCAGGAATAGCGTCTTCGCGAAACCGCTGCTTGCACTTCTTACAATCGACAAGGGGGTCGGAAAAATTCTCTACATGGCCGGAGGCTTCCCACACCCGGGGATGCATCATGATGGCCGCATCTATTCCCACGATATTATCGTAGAGCTGGGTCATCTCCCGCCACCAGAACTCTTTGATGTTGTTCTTGAGCTCGACCCCCATGGGACCGTAATCCCAAGCGGACCCCAGTCCGCCGTAGATCTCACTCGATTGAAACACGAACCCCCGCCTCTTACACAGGGAGACCAGTTTTTCCATTGTTACCGTTGTTGCCGATTCAGCCATGTATCTTCCTTCCTTATCTTCCTACGCCTTTACATATGGGGACTTCTAAAAACTGCAGTTTTTAGAAGTCTACTACCTTTCAATGGATGTT
>CAZKZZ010000002.1:0-14410 GCA_964557375.1 uncultured Spirochaetales bacterium
TTCAAGGCTTATTGCAAAAATAACCGATTTTTGCAAGAAGCACAGATCAATGCGTGTGATTCCCTAAAAAACTCTTTTTTTCGGGATATTCTCATGTCGACAGCTTTACATACATGTAATATACTATAAGTGGGAGGGAAACACCTCGCGTTAACATCTCGAGACGAAATCCTTTCTGCCCAAAAAGGTTATTAAATGAAATGTGAAATATGCGGTGAACACGAAGCAGTTGTACACATTCAACAGATTATCGGAAGTGAAGTTTTCGAACTTCATCTCTGTGACGTCTGTGCTAAACAGCGTGGAATAACGAGTAGTGAGGACAATATCGAACTATCCATCTCGGAGCTCCTGACAGGACTGGTCGATGTCAAGGAGGTATCCGAAGAAGAGGCGGATAAGCAGGTATGCCCTCAATGCGGGAAAACCTTCGAAGAGTTCAGAAAAGACGGACGGCTCGGATGTACGGAATGTTACAATTCGTTTCATACGGAAATCAGCCAACTATTGAACAATGTTTCGGGCCATCAGCAGCACAATGGGAAATTCCCCGCGAAATTGAAGGCGTACAAGACCATTCTCATCGATAAAGAAGCGATGAAACAGAAATTGAAAAAAGCCATAGAAGAGGAAGATTACGAAGCGGCAGCACTCATCAGGGACAGAATTCGCGAGCTCGATCACGCTATTGGAGAAAAAAGTGAGTAATTCTTCAAAACTTTCACAGTCTATTGGTTGGTTCAATCAGGAAGGACCCGATTACGATGTGGTTCTCGCGAGCAGAGTGAGGCTTTCGCGAAATCTGTCGGGCCATCTTTTTCCGGGCACCATGGACAGTGACGAAGAGAATGATGTCCAGGAGGAGATCCTCAATGCTTTCTCTTCGATTTCAAACGATGAAGAACTGGAGACCTACTTTTTAAATGAAATCGAACCTACTGAGCGGCGGATCCTGCTCGAGCGAAACCTGATAAGTCAAGATTACTCACTCCAAACACACCGCGCAGTGGTTTTGGGTGAAAATCCAACATACGTGGGTTTAATAAATGAAATCGACCATTTGCGCACGGTTGGTCTTCAGGGCGGATTGTCCCTAGAAGAGGTGTACGGAAGGGTCAATGGACTTGATTCTCTCTTGGAGAAGAATTTAGATTTTGCAGTTTCCCTTGATTGGGGTTATATTAATACCGAGGTAACAAATATAGGGACCGGAATGAGAGCTTCGGTTATGCTCCATCTTCCGGCTTTAGTAAAGACTTCTCTTATTGATCGGGCGTTCAAAGCAATTGTACAGCTCGGTTTGAACATAAAAGGGTTCTTCGGTGATGAAGAGAAATCACTCGGGGATATGTATCAGATTTCAAATCAGATAACATTAGGTGTTAGTGAAAAAGAAATTCGGGAAAAACTTGAAAACATTACACATCAGATAGTAAATTATGAGAGGAAAGCAAGAAATGAATTGCTTAAGAAAAGACGGATTGAGATGGAGGACAAAGTCCACAGGGCTTTTGGGCTCCTCACTCATTGTAAAACAATTACCTCCAAGGAGGCGATTGAACTGTTGTTAGATTTACGAACTGGAGCTGCCATGGGTATTATTGACATCCCCATAGATAGAGTGACGGGTCTGCTCTTTCTCTCTCAGAAATCGCATATTCAGCAGCATATGGAGAGTGAAGAGGCGGAAATTGATTCAATTTATCTTGATTACACAAGAGCAAAACTAATACAGGCATCCATCCGGGAAAACCCCGGTTCCATGGAGGAAAATAATGTTTAAAGGCTTAACGCAACGAGCGCAAAAGATATTGACAATTATGGCTCAAGAGGAAGCGAAACGGTTTCATTCCGAACAGCTCCTCCCGGAGCATATTATACTGGCTTTATTAAAAGACGGAGAAGGGCTCGGATACAAAGTTCTCAAAAAACTGAATATTGATCCCGGCGAGATGCAACTCGAAGTCGAAGAGAGCATTCCCAAAAAAACCGGTGGTCTTATTTTAGGTGATGTTCCTCCCTCCCAACGCGGTAAAAAGATCCTAGAAGGTTCCGCGGAAGAGGCGAGAAACTTAGGACATGAATACATCGGAACAGAGCACCTGCTGCTTGCGTCCGCGCGCGAGCCGGGAAGTGTAGTGGCCCGTTCTCTTTCCAGACACAACGTGACCATCGAATCATTGCGCAAGACGGTAACGGACTTGAGTGGCAGTACCGGAGCAGGCAGTGATCAACCGAAGAAAAAGGTCACGAGCCTCGGGCAACAGCAGAAACGGAAACAGCAGGACAGTTCCAAAAAATCAACACCGACTTTGGATGAGTTCTCTCGTGATCTGACCCATTACGCGCGGGAAGGCAAACTGGATCCTGTTATCGGCAGAGAGCGGGAGATCCAGCGAGTCATCCAGATTTTGGCACGGAGAACAAAGAACAATCCTGTACTCATCGGTGAACCGGGTGTCGGAAAAACGGCAATCGTAGAAGGATTGGCACAAAAAATAACCGACAGTAACGCGCCGGAAGTACTTATCGGGAAACGGGTCATGACCCTCGATCTGGCTTCACTAATTGCCGGTACGAAATATCGGGGGGAGTTCGAGGAACGGCTAAAACGGGTAATGAAGGAAATCCTCGGCGTAGGAAACATCATTCTTTTTATCGATGAGCTGCACACCATAATCGGGGCCGGCGGTGCTGAGGGTGCAATCGATGCGTCGAATATGCTCAAACCTGCTCTCTCGAGAGGTGAGCTGCAGTGTATCGGGGCTACAACGCTCAATGAGTATAAAAAGTACGTGGAAAAAGATGCTGCATTAGAGAGAAGATTCCAGACCATATTCGTTGACCAGCCCGGAACTGAGGAAACAATAAAGATACTCAAAGGTATCAAAACGAGGTACGAGGAACATCACAATGTAACCTACACGGAAAGATCACTCGACTTAGCGGTCTCACTCTCTCACCGATATATTTCCGACAGATTTCTGCCCGACAAAGCCATCGATTTAATCGATGAAGCAGGATCTCGGAAGCGGATACACAACAGCATCCGGCCTAAAGAATTGGCTGATCTCGAGCGGGAGATCGAACGTCTTACAGAAGAGAAAATCTCTCTCGTCAACAACCAGAATTACGAAAAGGCCGCGGCAGTACGAGATACGGTCCGGCAGTTAAAGATGCGTGTCGAAGAGATGAAAAAGAATTGGCAGATGACACTCCGCAATGAGAAAAATATCGTTGAAGAGACCGATATACAGCTAGTCATATCTGATATTACCGGAATCCCGCTGTCGCGTATTGCCCAGAGCGAGAGTGAGAAACTGCTCAAAATAGAGGATGAACTTCACAAGAAGGTAATCGGACAAAACGATGCTATAATTGCACTTTCTTCCGCTATCCGGAGATCGAGGATCGGCTTAAGTTCTCCTAAACGTCCCATGGGTTCATTTATTTTTCTCGGCCCTACGGGAGTGGGAAAGTCGCTTCTCGCTAAAACATTAGCGGAGTTTCTCTTCGGAAACGAAGACGCGCTTGTAAGGATAGACATGTCCGATTTTATGGAAAAACATAACGTAAGCCGTCTTGTCGGAGCGCCGCCGGGATATATCGGTTATGAAGAGGGCGGTTTATTGACGGAGAAAATCAGAAGGCGTCCATACAGCGTCATCCTTCTCGACGAGATCGAAAAAGCGCATCCGGATGTCTTCAATATGCTGCTGCAGGTGCTCGAAGAGGGAGAATTGCAGGACAATTTAGGACATAAAGTCTCATTCCGCAATACGGTGCTTATCATGACATCGAATGCAGGCGCGCGGGAGATATCAAAAGAGTCGACGCTTGGGTTTCAGGCCCAGGAAGGAATCATGTCTTATCATGAGATCAAAAACTCCGCTATGAATGAGTTGAAACGGGTTTTCCGGCCTGAGTTTCTCAACCGGGTAGATGAAATCGTTGTATTCCACAGCCTAACCAGAGACGAGGTACGTTCAATTCTCCAAATAATGATTCTCGAAGTCAAAGAGCGGTTGTTCGATCTCGATATTAAGATAGAGTTCACTAACGCAGCAAAAGATTATCTCATCGATAACGGATATAACGTTAAATACGGTGCGCGTCCTCTCCGAAGACTGATCCAGAAAGAAGTAGAGGATGAATTGGCCATGGAAATCTTGAAAGGGAAATTCAAATCCGGAGAGGCTATTGTCGTAGGAATAAAGAACAACAAGATACAGTTTCGACATAAAAAGAAAGCTTCCAAAAAACCGGAACCTCAACCGGCGGGAGTAGCAGATTAGCTAGTAACAACTCATGGTTTTAGAAGCATTTGTTCTTGGCAGCGGAGGGATGATGCCTTTGCCGAAAAGGCATTTGACCTCCGTTTTATTACGGAGAGAAGGCGATCTGTTTCTATTCGACTGTGGAGAAGGGACCCAGGTATCTCTCAAAAAACTAAACCTCCGTTGGAAGAAAATAAGTACTATCCTCATCTCTCATACCCACGCTGATCATGTTACCGGATTACCGGGCATGCTCATGCTCTCTTCTCAGGTTGACAGGAGCGAACCGCTCTATATTTTCGGGCCGCCTAAGATCCGTGAATATGTAGAGTTCAGCAGAAAAATTCTCGATATGTATATCAATTATGAAATAGTGGTCACCGAAATCAATGAACCGGGTATGATTTTTAGAGGCAATGGATACTCCATCAATTGCTTTACTCTCAAGCACACCAAGCCGTGCGTCGGATATACCATCGAAGAAGATGCTCGCCCGGGCGTTTTCCACCCGGAGAATGCCCTTAAGCTGGGTATCCCTAAGGGGCCGAAGTGGTCGGAACTACAGTCAGGAAATGCGGTCACTGCGGAAAACGGCCGTATTGTAGAGCCAAACGAGGTGCTGGGCCAGCCGAGACCGGGAAGAAAGTTCGGTTTTATTACGGACACAGCATTTATGGACACGATTGCTCCTCACGTCGCACAATCGGACCTGCTGATTTGTGAAGGTATGTTCACGAACGACCTCACCGAAAGTGCCGCAGAGAAAAAACATTTAACAGCAAGACAGGCGGCCTCCATTGCGGACGCAGCAGGAGGAGTAAAGAAAATGGGTTTGATTCACTTCAGCCCCCGATATACGGAACGGGACCTGAAGAAGCTGCTGGAGGAAGCTCGGGAGGTTTTCCCTGATACCTTTATAGCGAGAGACGGCCAGCAGATATCCATTCCGCATTCTTAAAAGCCCGAATCAGGGAAACAGTATCATAATTCAGTAGCAGATACATGAAGAGCACTAAAAATCGATACCATAACCATAACAGTGATAGTGGAAAATTAGGCACATCTCCCGCGAAACCATACTCAATCGTATCAGTTATGAAAGCTGAGAACCGTAAATGGCTCCGCACACCCGTAATCTACTTTGTAGCTGCATTCTCTCTTGCGGTAAGCTCAGGATGGTTTTTTCTTATCAGAAGGTATTTCGAGAACAGTTCTGCAACGCTGCGGGATTATTTCGGCACATTCCCTTTTATTTTTATCATCCTTATTTCTGCGGTGATTGCGAGCAGTGGAGACACTGTGTACGGCAGCAGGGGGGGTGAACGGTATAGGGTGAGCGGAAAATTCTTGTCTTTTTTGATCATGCTTGTATTCTTACTGCTGTTTACACTTCCTGTTCCGTTACTGTTGAGCGGTATTAATCCTATCGATGCGGGAAAAGTCGTAACGGAATATATTGGACTGTTTTTTCTCGGAAGCTGCTGCATCGCTGTCGGCATTTTCAGTTTTTATCTATTTAAAACGTATATAAGCAGGTTCCTCTTCTCAGTTACTGTTCTTCTTTTTTTTACTGTTATAAACAGAATAACAGTTCCGTCAGAGCTTCCGGACGGAGTGAAAACCGTTTTTACCTACCTTTCTTTTGATCATCATCTGCACAATTTTATCCACGGAATTCTCAACAGTAATGACATCATCTATTTTGTACTTATTTGTTTCGGGTTTTTATTTTCTACGGTGAGGCTGCTGCGGGCAAGAACATGGAGCGAAACCGAGTGAAAAAACGGAAAAGAAATATAGTTGTCTGGATTCTCACAATTATTTTTCTTGGATTGGCCGCAGGGATTGGTACTCACTTCAACGCGGAAATTGATCTTTCTAAGGACAAAGTCTATTCCCTGAGTCCGGTATCAAAAAAACTCCTTGCAGAGAGCACTGAATCCATAGTCATTACCTACTATGTTTCACCTGAGTTGAAGTCATTTTCTCCGCTTCCTGATCGTATAATTTCATTTATCGAAAGGTATGACACTATCGGAGGACCGCTGGTAGAGAGCAGAACTGTAGAAGTACAAAGCGGACAGGCCAACATGCTTATTGAACAACTCGGGTTGATACCGCAAACATTCGGGTCAGGGGATGGAAACAAGCAATCGGCATTGTCCGCTTTTTCCGGTATTGTCATTGAATCGACTAGCCGCATGACATCGATCCCTTTTATTTATGATATGGGAGGTATCGAGTATGAAATTACCTCGGGGATCAAACGGATCTTGTCGGAGGAAAAAAAACAGCTCGGAATCATGATCGCGGATAACAGCCGAACAATTGAGCAGCATTATTCACTGCTAACCCGTTTTCTCCTGAGCTTATACTCAGTACAACCGGTACGCCCGGGCACATCTATTCCGGAAGACCTTGATACTCTGATCGTTTTGGGACAGCAGGACATTACGCCGGAAGATGCAGATTCTATTGATGCGTATCTTAGAAAAGGAGGGGCAGTGCTGTTTTGTATAGATCCGGTTTATGTGGACCTCGATGATAATCTCGCCGCGGAACCGGCATCGAATTCAGCATTGCAGGAGATGCTGTCGCGGTATGGGGTACAAACTGAGGAGAAACTAATACTCGATTCGAGTATGAAACAGCTTCGAGTGCCGCAGGCAGCGGGAAATACCGACGAAACTGTATGGCGTAATCTCGGCCCGTATCCTTTCTGGATATCAATGCGGCAGGAGAACATACATACGGACCATCCTGTAACCGCACGTTTTCAGGGATTGGATCTGCTCTGGTGTTCTCCTCTTTCCATACGGGAGATGCCGGGATTGTCCTACACCGTGCTGGTGCAAACTACAGCGGATGCATGGCTTATGGACCGTCCTTATCAAACTCAGCCGGGAGAAGCTCATTATTCCATCCGCGACAGAGCAGTGGGGAGGGGACCTTTCCCGACAGCTGTTTCAGTACAGGGAAAGCTTACAGAAAATCAGGAGTCGACGACCAAATTGGTCGTAATCGGTGATGCCGATTCGGCGTCAGACCTTATGGAATACAGCGACAGCATGCATAATGTGCTGTTTTTCGCGGGCGCTGTAAACTGGCTTACACTCGAAGATGAGCTGCTGACATTGTTGGAAAACAATAATAGAACGTGGGATCTTAAAAACGGCCTTGAACAAAGAGTGCGGCTTGTCCTTCTTCTCAACATATTCATCATACCGCTTGCAATTATTCTCTTCGGTGTTATTCGTTCCCGCCGGAAAAACTAACAGAAAAAATGGGTGGATATGATCACATTTTAGAGGCGATATATTTTCTATATTTGACAGGGTCAGAGCGAAAACCGACGATTTTCGTTTTTTTATAACTTTGCGCTTTTTCAATGGCTTTTGTCGCTTCATGAATCAGCCGTTGTGCGCTTAACAATCTACCGTTACGAGAGCTCAGCCCGACAGAAAAAATCGGAGTTGATTCAAAATCCAGAGAAGACAGTTTTTTTAGAAAGAACTCCATTTTTTTGATTGCTTCATCCAATTCAGTATTGGGCAGAATAATTGAAAAACCATTATCTTTGAACTCAAATGTCAGGTCCTGAAAGGTAAAATAATCTACGATACTCTCAGCAGCCTTACGGTAGATTGGATTCTCTTTTCTCAATTGAGGAGAAGTAAAGAGTATTAAAACAAGGTCTTGATCAAAAGAAGCGGCCCTCCTCAACTCAAAATTGAGCCGGTTTTCGAGATAAGCCTCCCAGCCCAGCCCGCTGTGAGGTGAAAACAACCCTTTAGAGCCATTCTGATTAGTTTCAGTCGGTGTATTCTTCACAGTCGATTTTTTCTTTGGTATTTCTGTAGATGCATCTACAGACGCATCTACAGAAGTTTCTACAAATGTATCTACAGATGGTGCTTCCTCGACGGGTTTAGAACCGGTGGGTGAAGGTCCACTCTGAACTGATTTCTTTTTAGGTGAAATGATGAGGAAGACCACAACAATGAGGACGAGAACGGCGAATGCGATTCCGGAATCCCGTAAAACTTGATAAAACTCACCCCTTGTTACTATATTGTAAATAGAGGATATAATTATATCTTCATGTTTTGGAATTTGAAGGGATGCAGTAAAATCGGATTCGAAAAAAGTGTTGGAATCGAGAATTACGTTATTATCGCCTTCGAGAACGGACAACGTGCTGTTGTCCGGGAACACAGAAAGGTATGAAGGATGTACGGCGTATAAATAATCGACACCGGGAGTAGAAAAGATGACTACCGCGCGAAAACGATCATGTTTTTGAAAATACGATTCCATCATACTTCTAAAGTGCAGGGAATCAAAACTGCTATGTGCTAAGTAGGACGAGGTAACAGTTTCACGAAGCGCATTAAAATTTTTCTCTGCTGTTATGCTGTTTTCCGTTTTTAATGTGTAGAGCCTGATTCCTGACCACGCAATGATTAGAATAAGGAGAATGAATGACAGAAGGATTAAAAACCGGGACATTTTTTCTTTCATATATTAATTATACGGAAAAAATTAACCTTGTGAATAGTATTTTTTTATAGGAGATGTTTTATGGTACGAAAAAGAGTTCTGCCGTCTGGTTGGTATCCTGACACAGACATTGAAACAAGAAGTTTACTAAATGATTGGGAAAACGAATCCGCACCGCCTGTGAACGATGGTATCGCGGGAGTTGTCCCGCATGCCGGATGGTTTTTCTCCGGGAGTTTGGCATTTCGGGTCTTTCAATGCCTCGATAAAGAGATATCGACAGTTGTTATCATAGGCGGGCACTTGCCGAAAACCGGCGGGATTTTGGTTGCTAAAGACGACGAATATGAAACACCGCTCGGCAACATTGCCCTCGATGAATCGCTGCTGAATGCTTTACCGACCGATCTGGGGATAAAAGAAGATGTTTTTGCGGATAATACGGTAGAAATACAATTACCGATTGTAAAATACCTCTTTCCGGAAGCTAAGCTACTGTGGATGCGGGCCGAACCGACTATGAAGGCGGCGGATCTCGGCAAATCTTTGGCCCAGGCAGCAGGAGAACTCAATCGAGAAATTGCGGTCATAGGAAGCACTGATTTTACCCATTATGGGCTTTCCTATGGCTTTACCCCAAAAGGAAGCGGAGACGATGCATACAGATGGGTTACTGAAGAGAACGACAAAAAAATGGTGGATTCACTGCTTTCTTTTGATTTCAAAAGTGCGATAGACCATGCTGTTACCAATAAAGCTGCCTGTTCGGCAGGTGGCGCGGTAGCGGCCGGCGCATTTGCACAGGAAAGATACAATAGCGGAAGCGTTCTCGTTGATTATTATACCAGCAGAGAGAAGCACCAAGCTGAATCATTTGTCGGGTATGCGGGTATTGTTTATACAAAATCTTCGAGATAATGGTTCAGAACTGACATGCTCCATGCGTGAACTTCATTGAGAATTATGCTTCCTTTACTCTGATGGTCCAATTTTTCTCTTTGAAGAGCCGCTGCAGCGGGCAGAAGCGTAAACCACAAATCACGCTCGTGAGGGCTTAGATCAACAAGGTATTTTGCCACAGGCTCTTTCGGAGGAGAAAGTTCTTGCAGATTATCCATGTAAGTACAAAGAAAATCTTTCCAGTCGGATTTTACTTTCCCGGCAGAATAAAGTGTCGAGATTTTTCGTTGTTCCTGCGGAACGTCCTCTTTATTTCCCAGATCCAAAGGCAATCCGTTTCCGGGAAATTGAATTATTTTACCCGATATGTTTCTAATAGATTGTTCCAGCCTCGTTTTATAGCTTAACATCGGTTTTGTGGAATAGCGGATTTTATCTCCAATCCTGTCCTTTACCATGTTTAAATTCCTGAGAATGAAAGAATAGAAGAGTGTGTCCAGCGGATTGAACCGGTTTTCTTTGATTCTGAAATATGGATAAATGTAGGTCCCTCGGGAATATGCCTTACCTTCAGGATATGAAAAATCCGCTCCGAACAAATAGATTTCATGTGCTCCAAGAGCATCGGCTAGAGAGATTGCGGCATGACTGACATTCCCGCCGGTAGTGTCGATATAGGGGAACTGCCGCCAATGGGAGTTTACGTACTGCGAAAAGGGATGACCGCTGGTGAAGAAAAAGAGCCGTTTTGTAAGCCGCTTCAAATCGGGGGGGGAGGCCAAGTCCAGTACGAGGGGAATTGAATCGGGGAACCCGCCGATAAAATGCAGATATGATATTTGCTGACAATCGATTGAGATTACGAGATCCGGTGTAATGTCATTTTCACGTAGCGCGGGAAAAGACGTATCGGTTGCAATGAGGCACGCGGACTGCTGCAGTTCTTTTATACGGTCAAAATGGTTTTCTAAAGAGGGTCCGGCCCCTGTAACGATCGCTTTGCGTATGGGGCGAAGAGTTGTCGAAGAAAATTGAGCAGTTTCCAGATTGGAAAGGGTGTTAATAAACCATTTCTTACCAAAGTATGATTGTACTGTATAATCGTCCGAGACTTTACTAATCGATTGCTTGAGAATGGCGATGACTTCTTTAAAGTAATCCGGTTCAGTTTCTATTCTTGAACGCAGAGAGATGGTTTGAAGATCGCCGAAAAGTACCGGAAGGTACGTTTTAAAAAAGAATGATTCTATTTCATCCGGCTGCTCGGTAACCAGCAATTGAACTCTTGGGTTGAGGAGCAGATTTCTCATATCCATTTGTTCGAGCAGAGAACGAAAGTATGCAATATCTTTATCTATAATAACGATTTGACTGGCCTCGGATGAATCGAGAAATGGTTCTATATGATACCCTGCCCCAAAACCAATAAACAGAATGTATCCTTCGGGCCTGTAGGATTCAGCAATCCTCAAACCTTCACGTCTAGGGTCGAATCTGGAATGAAGAAAATACTGTCTATTTGCCCGGTTTAGAACGGGTACCAACTCTCCTGTTTTTGATTTGATAAACGATAGTTCTCTTAGAGGAGCACTATGGCTTATTTTGAAAGAAAGATTAGTATCTTTTGAGGAAAGCGCTAAAAGATTCCGTTCCAATACCGTCTGACTGCTCATAATATGCTGATCCTTTCATACAACTGCTGAAGAAACTCCTCCGTTTTCTTACACAACCGGTTATAGACGTCGTCTATACGGCCTTGGGTTTTTAGTCGTAAATCCCGCTTTAATTCTATCAATTCTTGAAGAGAGAAATAAAAAAACAGATTGAAAAGCACATCATCTTTCTGTAAATCCTCGATAGAGAGAGGAATTTGATCAGAACCACGATGACGGGATATCCGTGTTATCCAAGAGCTGAGTATATTTTTTATAATTGAGATTCGAATGTTCTGTTCTCTAAGCGTTGCCGGTATGTATGTAGAGAGGGTCTGATCACCGCTTCCCTTTTGATCGGATTCGGGTCTAAAAGAGTTCATTAGAGTAACGAACTGGTTCCTGCTGCAGGAGACCATACTTTCCATTGGTTCCTTACTTGGAAAAAGGCGAAAGACCCGACCTCCGTAGTGCTGTTTTTGTCGGGAAAACCACCCGGCATAGGTTTTGAGAGGAAGAGATTGTGAACCGGTCGTCCGGTTTTTATACATTCTGTTAAAAAGAATAGTCCTCATTGTATATAGTCTGTTCTGTTTTGATATGAAAAGATCATCAAATGAGTGGGGCGAAACATGGGTTTTCAAATCATCATGACATAAATCCAAACCTGTAACAAAAATCGGTGCAGTCTCAGAAGTTCGAAGTGCTATTTCGACCGCAGTAGCAGCTACAGTACCTAAAGAGGGAACAGATTCAATCGAAAGACCTGCCTGTTCGAGCAGAACATCTTCCGCAAAAAAAGACTGTGAAAAAAGTGCTGCCTTGCCGCATTGGCGTACTACTCCGCGAGATGCAGTGAGAGGCATGATAAGTGTCGGTTTTCGATTGTTGAGAAGAGGGCGGAAATGGAATGTGGAATAGAACCCTGGGTCGGTTATGACAACCGCATCCGGTTCGATATTATAATAATCCAAAGCTTGGAGAGAAGAGGGAAGTGCCCATACATTTACCTTTTCCCGATAGGTGCCGATTACATCGAGCCCCAGGGAAAGGGAAGGTCCTGATGCGACTATTATCGTAGGCTTGTTTGACTTTCTAACCGGTTCGATTCGATCAATAAAGAGAAAATTATAAATGATATTCTTCAACCACCGTTTCCCGAACGTAAGCGTGGTTACGATAGAACCGTTTCTCTCACGTATAACCTGGTTTATTGTATGGTTTACCTCTGCCGATAGATCCGAAAAAGCTTGTGCGCAGGGCGGCCATTCCAAGATTTGGATTCCCTCGACATCAAGGTCCGAAATATGAACATCGAGGAACTCACGTAGTGGAAGAGGAGAATCCGGATGCCACATATTGTTAAGGTCATCTCCGGCGTTATCTCCAACACAGTACGAATAGAAAAAAGAAGAATAAAAAATGGAGAGCACTTTTGCGTAGGGGAACCTCTTTTTCGTTTCCTCGATTAAATACCCGAGTCCCGGGCCGAGGATAACGACGAGGGAAGGGGTTTTCTTTGTTTCATGGTCGAGGAACCGAGATGCTTCTTTTTGGGGATCATAGGAGGAATGGATCCTGTAATTGCCGATAATTGCATAAGGCAGCCCGGATTTTGCTGTATTAACTGTTACCATCTGCTTATTGCAGCAGTCCCTTGAGAAGTTCGTTTTCATCTTCTCCATCTTCCGGAAAAGAACGGACAAACGATTCGATTTCCGGCAAATCATCCTGAACATGAAAAAATCTTTTGAGTGCTAATTTCATCTGATGAAGCAAAAGATTCGGATCAATCAAGGTCCTGCCGGGAAGAAAAATGAGCAGTTTGGAATAAGCGATATGGATTACCTCGCCCTGCTCGGGAATCATCGAGGCAACGATTTTATATAAATCTTGATTTATTCGGAAGGCGTCAGCGTCCTGAAGCGTGTCTTTGAGCTGATTTTCAAAATTGGTAAGATCAATTAGTAGAATTCTAACATGCTTTCCTGAACTCTTTGCGTCTTCGATATAAGCTGAGAGGGTTTGATACGGATCAATGGATTGCTCTTTATCACTAAACTGCAGTTTTTCAAGCTTTTGCTGCCGAGAGGAAAACAGGATATTCCCTGCTTCATTACTTATGTCGGTAAGTATCTGTACAACTTCATCATCAGAGAGGGAGAGTATTCCCGCATCGGTTATCAATAAAATACCGGCCGTTTGATCATCATAACGGAGGGGAACGATCGCCATCCTTTCTAGAATGGAAAATTCTCTCATTGAGAAAAACTGCTTGAATAAATCGAGGGAACTCTTTTTGATAAGTTTCGGTTTATTCTCAGAGAGTATGCTTATTTCCTCTAACAGATTGGAAGGAAGCCGTAATCGATGACCGGTTGTTTTGTCATATCCCGTAGAAGCCCAAGGAAGAAACATGCCGCTGGTAGAGTCGGGCAACATAATAGCACCTTTTGTAATCCATAGATGGGTTTTAAACAGGGTAAATAACCGTGCCGGAACCTCTATATCTTCTTCTAATGATGCTATATCTTTGATGAACTCATCTTGATCGAAGGTAAACTCGGATATTTCCGCTCCGGATTCAAAGAGAGCTTCATCATCCTGCTGTATTGTATCTGATTTGGCTGTTTCTTCAAATATTGCCGATGAGCCTGATCGAGCGGTTTTGGTAAAATCTTCTACTTCGAACCACGGTTCCTCTGCTGGGTTTGATGGGAGGCCGGAGAGTTCATCTTCCGTTTTTTTTTTATTGTATATTCGCCGTTCTCTTTTAGGGCTTTATAGAGTAAACTCGAGTCTTTGTTGTGTTTCCGTAAATCAATTGCCTTATGCAGTAGTCCCATTATACCGTCAACCCCAAATCATCGAATAATTTCTTGTAAACATCGAAATGCTCGGAACGTGCAAACTCTTGTATTTTATCTTCGGGAAGCGATTCGAGCAGTTGGTCCATGTAGCTCAAGACAGTACGCAGCTCCTGTTTGAGATTGTCAGGGATTTCGGCATCTATCTCTTTTTCTTCCAGCTCTGATGCTTCTTCCTCCGCTTCTTCTAAGGAAGACGCTTCTTCTAATGAAG
>CAZKZZ010000002.1:14510-31642 GCA_964557375.1 uncultured Spirochaetales bacterium
GAGAGTTCTTCCTCAGGTTCTTCTTCTAAAGAAGACGCGTCTTCTAAAGGAGCAAATTCAGACGGTGCTTCTTCAGTTTGCGGTTGGGTTTGAGGCTCGAGTTCTGATTGTGGCTGGGAAACAGGCTCTCCATCTAGAGTGATTTCTTCTTCTTCAAAATCAGGTTCGGTAGTCTCTTCATACCCGGGCTCCTCGAGTGAAAAGTCTTCATCCGGTGTGAGTTCTTCCAAATTGAGGTCTTCATCCTCTTCGAGTTCGAACTCTCCAAACTCCGCGGAATCAGGTTCTTCAGCGCTCTCCTCTTCAAAAACAGGTTCTTCGAGCGATATTTCTTCCTCTTCTTCTTCCGATGTCGGTTCTTCGAGGGTGAGTTCTTCGAAAGAAGGTTCTTCTTCTTCTTCTAATGAAAGCTCCTCGAGGGATGACTCCTCTTCCGGGGAAGTTACGGATAGTACTTCTTCGCCGATAGTAGGTGAAAACGGGGTTTCCTCCCCTTCCGTCGCTCCCGCTTCCGGGATTTCTAATTCGAGTTCGTCTTCTATTTCGACGTGCGGTTCTTCCCCTTCAAGAGAGGCCTCGTCTGCTTGTTCCGCTTCTTCTGTCTCTTCGGTCTCGAGCTCAAGTTCTCCCAACTCTTCTTCTTCTTCCGGTTCCGCAGCCTCCTCTTCAGATAGAAGTGATTCTTCATGTTCAGCAATAATATCGAGCGGTTCTTCTTCAAAGTCCTGGTCTATTTCATCGATAAGCTCATTCTCTTCGAGGACCGGTTGTTCCCGTTGCGGACCTTCAGATTCAGTACCCGTTTCTTCTTCTTCCAAATCTATTGTTTCAGGGATTTCGAGTTCGTCACTCTCTTCTTCGAGATCAGGGAGAGTTTCGAGGTCCAGATCACTCTCGATATCCTCTTCAATAACAGGTTCCTCAGTATAATCTTCCGGACCTTCGGTTTCTTCTCCGGGTTGTTCGGTAATATCCGCAGTATTAAGAATATTGTCGAGTTCATCGCCTGTGAGCGTTTCATCTTCGGCCAGTTCAGCTTCCGGTCCGGCTTCTTCATCCGTTCCTTCTTCCGATATCTCTTCTAAGAACAGATCTTCCTCAGGAGATTCGGTAGATTCAACATCCTCTTCTGTAATTTCTGCAGTGTTGAGAATATTGTCGAGTTCATCACCTGTGAGTGCTATTGTTTCATCTTCATCCTCATCAAAGAATCCGCCGCCTTCTTCTTTTTCACCTTCTGCTGTCTCTTTTGCGGGTCGTTGTTCTCCGGATCGAAGATTGGAGAGTTCCGATTTGAGGGTTGTCAACTCTTCTTTGATGGAGAGCAGTTCCCGTTCTATTTTGTGAAGAATTGTTGTCGATGATTCTTCGGTTTCGCTTGGAGCGGGTTCGCCACTCGGTTCCGGTTCAAATTGCGGTGCTTTTTCTGCTTCCGTCTCTTTGGGTTCTTTTTCGAGCTCAATAATATCTTCTTCCGGTTCTTCGATTTCGAGTTCCGGAAGTTCTTCGCCCATATTTGAGTCTTGGAGTTCCTCTAGTTCGACATCTCCGAGATCTTCTTCTTCCATCGGGAGAGTGGATTCATCCATTGAAATCTCTTCTAGATCCATCTCTAGATCAACAGGCTCTTCTTCCTCTACTTCTTCCCCTACTTCTTCCTCAAAAAACTCAGGTTCCTCAGCCTCTTCGGTTTCAGATTCCTCACTTTCGAGAGGGATTTCTATGAGATCCTCTTCATCGAGCGTTTCATCAGAAATTTCCTGTTCTGCTGCTTCTTCAGCTTCAGGAAAATCGAGATCTTCAAAATCCGACTCTATATCGCTTCCGTATTCCGCCTCTTCAGTAGGAATCTCGGTATCTTCGAAAATCTCTTCTTCTTTGGGAATCTCTTCTTCGAGATCTCCGAGCAATTCTTCCTCTTCATCAGTGAGGAAAGATTCCTCTACCGGCGGTTGTTCTCCAGATATATCATCCCTTGTCTCTTCGGGGGTCTCTAAGTCTTGTAGTGAATATTCATCTACATCACCGCTCTCTTCCTCGGCAGCAACATCTTCCGGGCCTGTTTTTACCCAAACGCCGTATTTTTCGAGATCTTCGTCGTCCGGCAGGGGAGGAACAGAGATTGATGTGTTTTGGGCAAACTCTTGTTCTTCATTATTTGCCATCATTTGCTCCTGGGTTTAATACTTATTACTACCTCATTATCGGTAATAAATTCCACAGTATTGACCCTAATTCTAATGTAAATCTTTGTACTCTGCCTTGTCAATATAACATGGTGTCGTGAGTTTATCAGTAAAGAGTTCCGATATTATTATATTCAAGAAATGCTGGGAAAAAACCGTAAAATCAAATATGAAATGGGGAAAAAGATTGCTGTTATCACTTTATATCGGATTCGTCATATATGCACTTCTCGTACTGATCTGGGGGCCTTCAGGTTATTTTTCGCTTAAATCACTCAATAATTATAAAAATAAACTACAACAGAACAATCGTGAGTTGGTAGATTTGCATGAACGATTGAAAATACAGCTCGAATCATTGAAATATGATTCAGAATTAATTAGATTATACGCTCGGAGTCTTGGGTATTTTGATGATGGAGAACAGGTCATTCGGGTTGAAAACTATTCGAATGAGCGTAATTTTTATTCTGTTGGCAGAATGATCCAACAGAAACAGAAGAACAGGGACTTTCGGCCTCTTTTTCGAACGTTTGCATGTTCAGCAGTAATTGTTGTGTTTCTCCTCTTCGGTATGGTGAAAAGAAAAGAACATGGTGATAAAAAAGGATGAGGCCTTAAAGAACCGTTACCTTCCCGATATACTGGATCGTGATAGTGTTTGTATTATCCCTTGCGACACGATATACGGCTTTATAGGTATTACATCCACTTCTGAAAGCAAGATACAGGAAATCAAGGGCCGAAAGGAAGACCATCCTTTTCTTCGATTGGTTCATTCCAAAGAGATGTTACAAATGCTTACCGATGCGCGAATCGATGATGAGATTCTATCGTTTTGGCCCGGACCATTGACAGTGGTTGTTCCCTTTCGGGGCGGAGGGACCATAGGGGTACGGGTGCCTGACGACACTTTCCTTATACGATTGCTGGAAATAATTGAGAAACCACTGATTTCTACCAGTGTTAATAGATCCGGACAAAAACCGATGAATAAAATAGATGATATTGTCAACCATTTCGAAGAAAGTGTTGCCTGTATCGTCGACGGAGGAGATATGGAAGGAAAAACTCCGTCCACAGTACTTGATATTTCAGTAAAACCGTATAGAATTCTGCGTATTGGTGCCTGCACTATACCGCCGCGGCTGCTCGAGTAGATTGTTCCTTTAGGGAGAGTAAATGGAAAGTTATGAAAAGATAAAAGAGATTTTACAGCTCGACTCCTACCTGAATAAGATCCAGGACATGGATATTCTCATGGAAAGGATTTTGTTAGAAACACGGAAGGTTGTAAATGCTGATGCAGGCTCCATTTATATAAAATCCGGAGATAAACTGGTTATTTATTACGCGCAGAATGACACGAAACAGAAAGAATTACCCCCCGGCGAGAAACTAATCTATTCGATTTTTCGGATTCCTATCAATAAAAAAACGATTTCAGGATATGTAGCAGACACAGGAGAGCTACTCAATATTGCTGATGTCTATAAGATACCGAAGGACGCTCCGTATAGTTTTGATCCGACATACGACCGCTTGTCCGGGTATAGGACTACTTCCAATCTCACTATCCCGTTAAAAACCAATACAGGTGAGATTTTAGGGGTTATACAAGTTCTCAATGCACTGAATGAAAAGGGAGAGGTTGTTGCTTTCAGTGAAGATGACGAAATCATGGTCATGCACTTCGCCAATAATGTAACGGTTGCTTTACAGAGGGCGAGAATGACCCGTACGCTGCTGCTGAGAATGATAAAGATGGCTGAATTGCGTGATCCGAAAGAAACAGGTGCCCATGTAAACAGAGTTGCCGGTTTTGCCGTTGAGATTTATGAACGGTGGGCAGCGAAACAGGGCCTCCCTAAAAAAGAAATAGAAAACGTAAAGGACAATCTGAGAATGGCTGCCATGCTCCATGATGTGGGAAAAGTAGCTATATCCGATTTGATATTAAAAAAACCCGCCCAATTTACGCCGGAAGAACGTGAAACGATGAAAACCCACACCACGCATGGCGGAAGATTGTTTATCAATAAACAGTCTGATTTTGATGATCTAGCTGCGATCGCTGCGATTAATCATCATGAAAATTGGGACGGAACAGGATACCCCGGCCATATTGATATCGAAACCGGTAAACCGCTCAAAACCGATAAAGAAGGTAATGTGCTCGGAAAAAAAGAAGAAGAAATCCCCCTGGTAGGAAGAATCGTAGCTATTGCAGATGTCTACGACGCGCTCCGTTCGAAACGGGTCTACAAAAAAGCGTGGCAGGAGGAGGATGTACTCTCCACAATGCGGGAACTTCAAGGCAGTAAGTTTGATCCTGAACTCGTGGACATTTTCTTCGAAGTACTTCCCAATATCCAGACTATAGCAGATAAATATCCGGATGAAGAGTGAGAAGCCCACTTTTTCAACAAAGTTTACCGCCGAAACCGCCGCAGGTCTCGATCTAACAGAATTCCAACCGAAACCCGGTTATTTACTCACCTTGCTCGAACGGACCAAGGATGCAGGTATTTCGACCCTCCTTCTCCGTTGGGGTGAAGTGTTTCCCTGGACAGTCGATACCCGTTTCTGCAGCGCTGCAGCTTACCCCGAAGAGATATTTACCGGATTTCTGCGTGAGGCCGAGAAAAAAAACATCGAGGTTGTACCCTGGGCCCCTCTTTTAGTCGATTCCAATTTTTTTGCCTCTTTTCCCTGCTATGCATATATCTGCGAGGCATATATGAAGAAGGAGTGTAACGCTGTAACGCTTTTTTCATTACTCGAAAAGCGGTGTATCCCCCTTTTTGAAGACATGGTCGAGGACATAGTCTCCCTTCTTCCTTCTCTATCTTATATCGCTGTACCGATTTTCGAGGACGACCTCGAAAAAACAAAAACCGTAGAGGAGGCCGCTGAACGGGTAAAAACGATACTTGAACAGTTTTCCTGTAAACCTCTTTTTGTCTATTTCAGCACCCCTGCCGGTCAACAGGACGGCGATAAAATCGGCCCGGTTGCAAAACATGGCGAGACACTTCAGCTCGCCCCCCAAGAACACGAAAAAAAATTAACAATATTCGAGAATATGCAGTGTATTGAAATCGAAAAGGTAACTGATAAAGTAGAGCGAGGGTGGAAAATCGTACAGCGGATACGAGAATATCTAATCCGTATGGGTATCGACTGCATTGAACGATACAAATTCGCCCGAATAGTACGCAAGGAAGAACGCGAGCTTTCCCAAATAATACATGATTTCGAGGGTTTAAAACAGAGCTTTTTCGCTGCTCTATTACCTTCTTTTGAGGATGCTTCTGTTAAACGGTGGTTTTTTTCCAAAACAATGCCGCTTAGAGAAGAATATGCCCATATTACCGCCCGTATTGCCCAGCTGCATCCCGACGAGACTGACAATAACAACCTTTGAGGCACTATTGATTTACCACTTCTTCGTAAGTACAATGCCGTAAGGAGCTGTAGATGAAACATGAATTGAGAAGTGCTACGACGACGAAACAACGCCGGATGGCCGGTGCACGGAGTCTCTGGCGTGCTAACGGCATGCATGAGGATATGATCGGTAAACCAGTCATTGGAATCGCCAACTCATTTACCCAACTCGTTCCCGGACATGTCCACCTGCATGAAATCGGTCAAAACGTAAAAAAAATCATAGAAGATAAGGGCTATTTTGCCGCGGAGTTCAATACCATCGCCATTGATGACGGTATCGCCATGGGGCATGAAGGAATGCTCTATTCACTCCCTTCACGGGAGCTTATCGCCGACAGTGTCGAGTTCATGTGCAACGCCCACTGTCTCGACGGTCTCGTCTGTATCAGTAACTGCGATAAGATTACTCCGGGGATGATGATGGCGGCCATGCGGCTCAATATTCCTACCGTTTTCGTCTCCGGCGGTCCGATGGAAGCGGGTGTGTATCATAAAGAGAAAGTAGATCTCATAGATGCAATGGTACGAAGCGCGGATAAAGCAGTCAGTGATGATGATATTACTGAGCTCGAACAGGTAGCTTGTCCTACATGCGGGTCCTGCTCAGGAATGTTTACCGCAAACTCGATGAACTGCTTGAATGAAGCTTTAGGATTTGCCTTCCCGGGAAACGGAACCATCGTCGCCACACATGAAAACCGTAAAAAACTTTTTGAAAAAGCGGCCTATAAGATTGTCGAGCTTGTCAATGCTTATTATTACGAAGGTGATGATTCCGTTCTTCCCCGCTCCATAGCAACAAAGAACGCGTTTCTCAATGCCATGTCCCTCGATATTGCTATGGGAGGTTCTACAAATACTGTCCTTCATCTTTTGGCCGTTGCTCAAGAAGGCGGTGTGGATTTCACCATGGAGGATATCGACTCGTTATCGAAGAAGGTCCCCTGCCTCTGTAAGGTCGCTCCGAGTTCTCATTATCATGTAGAAGATGTCAACAGAGCCGGAGGAATTATCTCAATCATGGGGGAATTAGATCGGGCAGGATTGATCGACCGGAGTGTCGGCAGAATAGACTCCCCCGATTTAGGTACTACCCTCGACACACACGATATCATGAGGGAGACCGCAACTGAGGAGGCAAAGGAGCTTTTCTTCAGTGCTCCCGGGAACATAGGACGCAATCTGGTATTGGGTTCACAGAACAGCCGGTTCTCAGAGCTCGACACAGATAGAACGAACGGCTGTATCCGCGACCTAGAGCACTGCTACTACCGCGACGGCGGTCTTGCCGTACTCTACGGAAATATTGCTCAAAAAGGCTGCATTGTAAAAACGGCAGGGGTAGATGAATCGATGTTTACCTTTTCCGGTACAGTGAAAGTGTTTGATTCACAGGATACCGCCTGCGAAGGTATTCTAGGCGGTGATATAAAGGCAGGAGATATTATCGTAATCCGCTACGAAGGGCCGAAAGGAGGCCCGGGAATGCAGGAGATGCTCTATCCCACCTCGTATCTTAAATCGGTCCATTTGGGCAAAGAATGTGCCCTCATAACCGACGGCCGTTTTTCCGGAGGCACCTCGGGGCTTTCAATCGGACACGTCTCACCGGAAGCCGCGGCGGGCGGAGAGATCGCCCTGCTCGAGGAAGGGGACACTATTGAAATCGACATCAGGAACCGCACCATCCGGATTGCAGTAACCGAAGAAGAGCTGTCAAAACGGAGAAAAAACGAAGAGAAGCGGGGAGAGAACGCGTACACCCCGAAAGAGCGGAAGAGGACCGTCTCCCGGGCGCTGCAAGCTTACGCCCGTTTTGCAGCCTCTGCTGATAAAGGGGCGGTACGAATCATCGACTAGGAACCGGCTGCTTTCATCTTTTTTCTCAAAATGTAGCCCGATTTGAGCGGTTTGTCCGTATGCAGTGTGCAGTAGGTACCGTGATTTACTTTCTCCAGCGGACCGCCGGTTTCCCCATAGAGCTCGAAACCGCTGTCCTCGATATAGAGTACATCCGGTCCAATATACTCGATCGTGTCATGTGAGCTCAGTCTGTTTTTTACCCCGATTTCGTACACGCCGGAGCCGAGCTCTTTGTCTACCGTCCCCAAAAACTGGTAGTCCCGCCGGTAAGAGAGCTCAGTGGGGACATGTACATCCTGACCACCGAGAAGGAATCCGGTGGTAAACTCTCGGTGGCTTACTTTGAATAGCTCATTGCGGTACGCGTCGAGCAGGCCCCGGGTCTCGTCCCGAAAAGTGTCGTTTTGAACACTACTGCTCTGTACAGCATCAATTGCTTTTCGGTAAGAACGGGTCACTAACGCGGTATAATAGACGGATTTCATTCGGCCTTCGATTTTCAGAGAATCGATCCCTGCATCACGCAGTTTCCGGATGTGGTCGAAGAGGCAGAGGTCTTTCGAACTGAGAATGGTGGTAAATCCATCCTGTTCGATTACGGGAAAGTACTCTCCCGGCCGTTCACCTTCCTCGATGAGCTTATAATCCCATCTGCATGGATGGGCGCAGGTGCCGCGGTTTGCGGAACGTTGGGCCATGTAACTGCTCAAGAAGCAGCGGCCCGAGTAGGCTAGACACATTGCGCCGTGTACAAACACTTCGAGTTCGATATCAGGAACTTTTGTTTTTATCCTTTCGATCTCGGTCAGGCTCACTTCACGGCCTAAGATTATTCGTGAAAATCCGATATCCCGGTAAAACCGGGCGGCATCGCTGTTGGTACAGTTTGCCTGTGTGCTGAGGTGAAACTTCATATGGGGAAACCGGTGCTTCAGCACACGGTACGCACCTAAATCACTTACAATGAGAGCATCGAACGGATAGAGGGCCATATAATCGAGTGATTGTTCGAGCTGCTCGAGGTCTTCCTCATGGAAGTAGATATTAACAGCGCCGTAGAGCTTTCTGCCGTTTTTGATCTCTCTGCAGGCAGCATAGTTCTTCCCGCTTACATTGTCCGCTTTCGCGCGCAGAGAGAAATCCTTTATGCCGATGTAAGCGGCATCGGCTCCGTAGAGATACGCAAACGTTAGTTTTTCCAGGTTCCCCGCGGGAGATAATAGTTCCATTCTTTAACCAATCTGTGTAATATGTGATAATACCATGTTGTTCATTCTCATCCAACAGAAGAGAGGTAGGTATGGTAAAGAGCAAAGAGATAACCCTGAAAACAAAAGGGTATACGGACATTATTAATATTACTGAGCAGGTGGAAGAGTTTGTAAAAAGTTCGGGTGTGAGTGAAGGAATCGCCCATGTTTTTATAATCGGATCTACCGGAAGTGTTTCTACAATCGAATATGAACCTGCACTGGTGGAAGATTTTAAAGAAAAAATTGATGATTTGGTGCCCCACAATATGAAAAGCAGGCACTCCCAGACCTGGGGCGATGACAACGGGTTCTCCCATATCCGGGCCACCTTGCTGAACTCTCATTTGACGGTTCCGGTAACCAAGGGAGTTCCGGTGTTGGGCACCTGGCAGCAGATTATCGTACTCGACCATGACAATAGGCCCCGTTCGAGAAGGGTTTTCCTACAGGTCATGGGAGAGTGAGGCCTCGATAAAACGTTCTTTTTCGGTGTTCCAGAATGAGAGCAGATGCTGTTGTATACCGTTAAAGAACTGCTGTTCGAGCTCAGTCCCTACCCGGGAGATATAGCGGTAGTGCCATATTTCATGCATGTACCCGGTAAGCTCCTCCTGCCCGGCAGGATAGGAGAGTGAAAAGCCGTACCTCCACGCGTTGCGGTAGAGCCATTTCCCGGCCGGTGTTTCTGCGAATGCGGGGGTAATGCTGCCGAAATCGATGGTAGTACCCAATTGGTGCTGGGACGTTCCCGGTTTTGCCGATTCTCTCTTTGCCTGTTCTTCACCTAACTGTTCCACGTGCCGATTGTAAACCGTTTCCTGATACGAGTAGGAGCGGTAACAGGAAGAAAAAACCAGTTCTATATCATTGCTCCTCGCCGCTTCGGTCATAGCCAGTACATCCGGCATAACTGCCCGGCGCAATTCGAGGTCCCTTCGGTTCAGACTCAAGTCGTACTCGGTAAGAGAAACCAGATCATCCGGTTCATAGTCGGAGGGAAGGGCATGGGTCTTATCGACAAGTCGGAGCAGTTCCGGGGACAAGACGAGTGCCTGATCGATCAGTTCCATAAAATACTGGGGCCGCATCAGAATATTCGCCTGAATATCGGGGGGAAGTGCCGAAATTGTCTCCCGTAAATCAGTAAGTGTCATTGAGAATGCAGGGTGGACCATCTCCCTTTCTCTGTTTTCGGCCTGTTTTTCCTGTTCCGCGGCCGGTTTTGAGCATCCTGAAAGGAGCAGGAAAACGAGCAATGGGGCCGACCATCGTATCATACGAATCATTTTGTAAATAATAATTCCAGAACCTGTTCCATGGTTTCTACCGGATGGAACGTTAATCCTTTTTTAACATGATCAGGGATTTCTTCCAAGTCCTTTTCGTTCTGTTTCGGAATGATAATATGTTTTATTTTGTGCCGCTTTGCGGCTATCGTTTTTTCTTTTAAGCCCCCGATTGGAAGCACTTTTCCTACCAAGGACAATTCACCGGTCATGGCGTAATTTCCGTCGATCTTTTTTCCGACCGCGAGGGAGAGCAGGGTTGAAGCCATAGTAATTCCCGCCGAAGGCCCGTCTTTCGGGGTTGCTCCCTCCGGTATATGAAGGTGTATATGGTTATTTTCAAAAAACGATTTATCGACACCGAAATCGAGCGCAATATGGCGGACAAACGTATAGGCAATGTTGGCCGATTCCTCCATCACCTTACCCATCTGACCGGTCAGTTTGAACCCTTCCTTGCCGGGATTTGAAACCGATTCCACTACCAGCGTATCCCCGCCGAAGTTGGTCCAGGCCAATCCGATTGCCATCCCCGGCCGGGTAATTTTTTTGGTCAAGCTTTCCTTAAAAGGCGGCTGGCCGAGGTACGCTTCGAGTTGTTCCCGCTTGATGCTGATCGGAGTTGTTGTTTCTTCGAGTACGAGCTGTTTTGCAATTTTTCTATTTATTCGATCGAGCGCTTTTTCAAAGTTTCTTACCCCGGCTTCACGGGCATAGTTCTCCGCAATACCGGTGAGTGCGGATTTTGCATACCGTACGTCCGATTTTTTCAGTCCGGACCGTTCGAGTGATTTGGGGATAAGATACTTTTTCGCAATTTCGATCTTCTCCTGATCGATGTACCCCGAAAGCCGTATCACTTCCATTCGATCGAGGAGCGGTCTGGGAATTGTATCGAGTGTGTTTGCCGTTGTAATAAACAGAATATTGGAAATATCGAACGGTAAATCCAGATAGTGGTCACGAAACTCCACATTCTGTTCCGGGTCGAGTACTTCGAGAAGCGCCGAGGACGGGTCGCCTTGATAAGAGACGCCGAGTTTATCGATTTCGTCGATCATGAACACAGGGTCTTTCGATTTTACGATTTTTAGGCCCTGGATAATCTTTCCGGGCATGGCCCCAACGTACGTCCGGCGATGGCCCTTGATTTCGGCTTCATCGCGCATGCCGCCGACCGAAAAACGGAAAAACTCTTTCTCGAGGGCCCGAGAAATTGATTTGCCTACCGAGGTCTTTCCTACTCCGGGAGGGCCGACCAAACAGACAATCGAACCTTTGGAGTCTTTTTTCAGTTTTCTGATAGCTAAAAACTCCAGTATCCGATTCTTAACGTCTTCGAGCCCATAGTGGTCCTTTTCCAAGATCTTATGGGCTTTTTCCATATCGATCTCTTCCCTTTCCGGTGCCTTCCACGGCAGGGAGATGACGGTGTCGAGATAGTTCCTGGTTACAATAAACTCGGAAGAGTTCGGGTCCATCAGTGAAAACTTATCCAGTTCCTGCTGCACCTGTTCCCGGATTTCCGGGCTGAGGCCGAGTTTTTCGATTTGGTCTTTAAAACGCTGGTATTCACTGCTCTTCGCGTCTACCGGCATCCCCAGTTCTTTTTTGATCGCTTTGAGCTCTTCCTTGAGAAAGTAATCACGCTGGCTTTTCTCGATTTTTTCGTTTATTTCTTTCTGAATCCGTTTCTGAATACGGAGCAGTTCCTGTTCCTTCTTGATGAACATCAACACTTTTTCCATTCTTTTCTGAACGTCAAGTGTTCCCAAAATATCCTGCTGGTCCTCTCTGCCGATATTGAGAATCGAGGTGATAAAGTCGGCTATCTTTCCGGGATGATCGATGTTGACCATGTTCAGCCGCATCTCTTCGGAGAAGAGCGGATTGTTCTCGGAGATCTGCTTCATTTCACTGAGGAGGGACCGGGTAAGGGCCTGTACTTCATCACTACTGTCGTTCTTGTCGTCGAGGTATTCTACGGCTGCCGTAATCGGCTGATTGTTATTGAGAAATTTTTTAATCTTGAACCGTTTTAGAGTAGAGATGAAAATATTGTACCCTCCGTCGGGAAGGTTGATCTTTTTTACGATTTTTGCGACGGTACCGACCCGATAGATATCTTCCCCTTCAGCTTTTCCGCCATCGGACAAGTCGCCGTGAAGCAGGCTGAGACCGATGAGATTATCTCCGGACATCGATTCATCAATAACCTCGATATCATCGGATGAAGTTATCATAAGCGGAGTAAAAATTCCGGGAAAAATCGGGTTCCCCTGCAGGGGGATTATGTATAAATGGTTAGGCAGTATCTGGTCTGCAGGTATTATATCTTTATTTGCTACTCGAGGTCCTTTCCTTTCTTGCATAGTACCTATAATATGAATATATTTTTTTTATTCGGCAAGTCTATGATTCGAAATATAACCGTCAAAGCGGTACTGCTGAGACAGCATAGAGTGGGTGAGATACACAAACGGGTCGACCTGGTTACCGAAGAGATCGGGATAATCTCTGCTATAGCCCATGGTGCATACAAAACCAGGAGTAAATTGAGCGGAATCACCGACCCGTTTTCTTATGCTCTCGTTTATCTTTACTTCGATCCGGTTAAAACCACCTATAAGATTACAGATATTGTTGTTGAGGATGATTTTGGTAATCTTCGAAGTAACCTGCAAAAGTACTACTACGCCTCTTTTGCAGCAGAGCTCGTGCTGAAGTCGTTCGGGGGAGGAGAACAGATACATGAGCTTTTTCACCTCCTCGTTGCCGCGCTTCAGCACTTAAATGATGCGCAGGAAACCGGGGCGCTCTACATACTGATCCAGTTCTTATGGCGGTATATCCGCCTGCTGGGGTTTCTTCCCCCCGTCGATCACTGCGGAAAATGCGGAAAGGTCATTGAAACAGATCAAGCTGCCTATTACTATAGGAGAGAGGGGACCTTTGTCTGCCGTGATTGCTGCAATGAAACGGACCCAACGCTTATGCCGGGGGCAAAAGCGTACCTGCTTCATACGACGGAACGGGATATGGGCACCGTATTGAACGTGTCTCTCGATAAAAAAGCTTTGGATGAGTTAAAAAATCTTCTCCTTATCATGGCGGAGGAAATCGTGGAAACGCCCTTGAATAGTCTTAAAACAGGAGCCGAGTTCTTTTGAGAGCTTTTTTTGCATTGCCGTTACCCGATACTGTTTCAGCTGATATAGCTCAAACGCTCGAGCAGTTGAAAAACGAATTCACCGGCGTAAAGTGGGTAAAGAAACATGCGCTTCATATTACCGTGCAATTTCTCGGAAATATCGACGAGGAACAGCTCGAAAACTGTATCGAGCTGTTGGAAACCCCTTCATTGAAACGCAGTCCGATATCGGCACGTTACGGGGGGGTGGGGCAGTTTCCGCCGAAAGGGAGGCCCCGTGTTTTTTATTGCACGATACACCGAGGATACGAAGAGTGTGTAGCTGTGTACAACGAGGTCTCTTCTTTGCTTCCGCCGTCGATTAAAACCGATAAAAAACCGTTCACACCGCACATCACGTTAGGGAGAGTAAAACGCGGGGTAAAGCCTCCCTACCGGGACCAGGTGGCGGAGGCTTTCGAAGGTATAGAGGGGGAGTTCCTCATCGACCGAATCGTGCTTTTCGAATCGATACTCAAACCTCAGGGTGCTGAATACCGGGAAGTAGCGGCAGCTCAATTCCGGTAATACTAGAAACAGGGAACAAAAGGAAACACTATAATAATGAAATGGAATAAAAATAGTATCGATACCGATCTCGTAAGAGAGATATCATCCCGATTTAATGTTGATTTGCTCACCGCTTCAGTTTTCGTGCGCAGGAACGTTACTGATTTCGAAGAATTAATGTTCTATCTCGAGGATGATCTGCACATCGCCCATAATCCCTTTCTCTTTTCCGAAATGGAAGATGCAATCGGGAGGATAAGCAGAGCCAGGGAAGAAGGGGAAAAGGTACTCATCTACGGTGACAGAGATGTAGACGGTATTACGTCTACGGTACTTCTCACGGAAGAATTACGGTCTATGGGAATCGAAGTGTTTTGGGCATTGCCGACCGGGGATGAAACGTACGGGCTTTCCAATGAGAAGATCGATTTGTATGCTGAACAGGATGTAACATTAATTATTACTGTCGATTGCGGTGTTTCCAATCATGTCGAAATAAACCATGCCGCTTCCTTGGGAATAGATACCGTTGTTATCGATCATCACAATCCGAAAGAAGAGGTGCCGAACGCGTTTGCGATAATCAATCCGAAAATGGAGGATGAAGTGTATCCGTTTCGGGACCTCGCCGGCTGTGCTGCAACAGCAAAAGTAATCTGGGCATTGCGGTTTTCTCAAACAGAACTGTACAATGTTCCGGTTACCCTCCTCAACATCCGTCCCGGTAACGATTCTTTTATACTCGAAGCGGTAAAATTGATAAACTTAATAGAAACCGACCGGGTGTTTGAAACTATCGTTCCGGGAATGGTCAACCTCGAACAGACCCGTTTGGAGCAATTTTTTTCGAACCAGATATTTGTCTATGACGAGCAGATGCAGACACGGATGCTCAAACAGATGTTCGGCCCGGATATAATGGTGAACTTATTCGATCTTGCCCCGGAGCTGGGATCTCTGTATCCGGCCCTCAATGGGAAATCACTTCTTCAAATAAGAGAGATTAGTAAATTATCCAAGTACATTGGTTCCGGACTTGGTGAGATCGATATGGTAAAAAATATTTTTTCGATCTTGGTTACGCAGAAAAATAAGCCGCTTTCCGGTGATTATGAGCAGATTCTCGATCTGGTCGCATTGGGGACGCTGGCGGACATGATGCCGCTGGTCAATGAAAACCGGGTTTTGGTGAGAAAAGGGATGGAAGTAATAAACAGCGCCCCCCGAAAAGGATTACGGGAGCTCGTCATACGGCAAAATCTGATGGGTAAAACGATGAGTACAACTGATATGGCCTGGCACATCTCTCCTCTTATCAATGCAACCGGCAGGATGGGGGTGCCTGACCTCGCTGTTTCACTTTTTTTAGAAGAAGATGAAGCGGAGCGGGAGGCGCTGGCTGAGAAAGTGGTAAAGAAAAATCGTGAGCGGAAAAAAATGGGAGATACTGCCTGGGGAAAGATTCTGCCAAAGGCGAAAAAGAGTTTTGATGAACTGGAAGGTAAACTGGTATTTATCGATGATCGTGAAATCAATAGAGGAATAACCGGTATTATTGCGGCGAAACTGCTCAAATATTTCAAGACCACGGCACTCGTCGTCTCGCACATGGACGATATCGCGTTCGGGTCTCTGAGAAGTACGAAGAGCTTTAAAACAAAAACTTTTTTAGAAAAGTGTGCTCCTTTTTTTGCCGATTACGGCGGACATGACTATGCCGCGGGGTTCAATATGGACAGGCAGGATGTCGTCCCATTCTATGATCGAGTGAAAACAATCGTAGAAGAGCTCGTAGATCCTATTGTTGAAGAAGAAGAACAGATTGAAATCGATGCCGAACTCCCTCTCTCCTATATGAATCCCAATTTGATAAAACTGGTGGAACTGTTCGAACCGTATGGAGAACAGAACCCCCCACTTCGTTTTTTATGCAAAGGGGTTACCCTTATCAATGCGGACATCATCGGGAAGACCGAAAAGCAGCATCTGCGGCTTCTCTTTGATACAGGGGCGCAAAAATGGCCTGCCGTTTTCTGGGGTGCGGCTGAAAAGCTTGGAGCCGAGTTTGATATACAGGACAGGGTTGACATCGTGTTCCGTCTCGGCAAAAATTATTACCAGAACAATGAAAATCTTCAGCTCACAATATTAGATATCAAGAAATGAGATACGTTTCAGCAGTACTCTTCTTTTTTGTCACCATTATTTCACTTGCCGCTTTCCCCCACATCTACTATCCGGAAACGGTCTATCCGGGCGATCCGCTGCGCATTATTGGCTATGATGATAATGAGCTCGAATCAATGGTAAGCAGGGTAAAAGACAGTCGGGGAGAGACCGTTTTTCGAGGAGAAGGTTTTCCTTTTGATATCGGGGATAAAACGGTGTGGGTCAGCCTATTGGGAATACCGTGCACGCTCCCCGAAGGTGAGTATACCCTCATCGTTGACGGGGTGAATAATCGATACGACTTCTACATCGAAAAGAAACTAATGGTCAAAAATAAGGAGTTTATAAGGGAAGATATACCTCTCAACAAGAGCATGAGTGAACTGCGTACAACTGAAGACCCCCGTAAAGCTCGAGAATCGCGGGAACTGCTCACCCTTCTGCGCAGCTTCAATAAGGACGCACTCTATACGGATGGTACTTTCATCGATCCTCTGCCGGGGGCCCTGGTAAGTTCATATTTCGGGGACAGACGGACCTATCTTTACGCCGACGGGGGTATGGGGAGTGCGATACATTTCGGAATCGACCTGGTCAAACCGACCGGCACCCCAATTGCCTCCTGTGCCGCGGGGAAGGTCGTTATGGCAAAGACGAGAATTATTTCCGGAGAAACCGTTGTGCTCGAACACGCCCCGGGAGTCTACTCTCTCTACTACCATCTCGACTCAATTGCGGTAAACCAGGGCGAAACGGTAGAAGCGGGAGAAATCATTGGTACTGTTGGTGCAACGGGGCTTGTTACCGGTGCCCATTTGCACTGGGAGGTGCGTTTTTCCGGAGTCCCCGTAGCTCCGGGTTACCTTTTGGAACATAATTTGCTTGACAAACAGTCGATTTTAAGTATTATATCACCAGACTAACCAAAGAAGTGAGGTGATCAATATCGCTTATATAAAAGTTCATGATGATGAACCTCTCGAGAAGGCGTTAAAACGATTCAAACGTCTTGTTGAAAAAGAGGGAATTATCCGGGAATGGAAAAAACGGGAGTATTTTGAAAAGCCTTCTACCATTCGGAACAAAAAGAGAAAAGCCCTCGAGCGTAAGCAGATGAAAAAGATGCGGAAACTCCAGGCGATGAAAAACTATTAAATAAAATTGCAATTTGAAATGTTCAGAATCAAGAGGTGCGGAATATTTGCCGACACCTCTTTTTTTT
>CAZKZZ010000002.1:31742-73777 GCA_964557375.1 uncultured Spirochaetales bacterium
TTTGAAATGTTCAGAATCAAGAGGTGCGGAATATTTGCCGACACCTCTTTTTTTTTATACAATGTGAAGTGGTGCGAATCGTGGGGATGGAAATACAAAACTATACGTACAGGGAAAGATCATGAGCGCAAGTAGAAAGTTTTTTATTTCGACTCTTCTTATTATCGCTGTGGCAGCCGGCGGAGCTGTGATCGGCAGCAAAATCGTGATGCAGCGCTCCGCGAAGGAAAATCTCGAAAGGACCCTTGTCCAAAAGGTAGAAAAAAGCAGTCCCGATACTATCCAGGAAAGTTATTCATTTGAACAGTTCGACTCCGTGTATACCCAGGGATCATGGAATGTATCTATTGAGAAAGGGGAGAGTTATTCCGTTCAAATCGATATTCCCCGGAGAGCAAAAGAGGAGGTCGAGGTCAAACTGGACTCCAATACGCTCGTTCTCGAATTGGATTCCTGGAAGACGGCATTAATGGCCGGTACGATGAAGGCGCGAATTGTTACACCGGAATTAAAAAAAATAAAGGTAGCAGGCGGTTCAAAGGTCACCTTCAGCGGATTTGTAGGGGAGAAACTCGAGCTGATTTGTGAAGGCGCGATACAAACCGTGGGAGAAAGCAACAGATACAACGAACTCACCATTGATGCTGCCGGGGCAGTCACTATCGACTTGAAAAACAGCAGTGTAGAGCATGCACGAGTAGAACTCTCAGGTACCGGGAAAGTGGAGATGGCCCTTGTATCCGGCGGATCTCTCGCCGGCAGCATCGAAGGGCTCGGGAAAATCACCTACTCGGGAGACGACATCGACGTATTGGTTGACAGCGGAAAAGGGTTGTCCAATATACAGCATGTTGATAGCTTTGAGCAGGATTGACAAAGGGGGGGTTCTCTTTTAATCTTTTGCGGGTGAGGTGGGAAGCATGAACAATTTAGAGACAACATATCTCGGACTCGAGCTCAAAAATCCTGTACTTGTTGCAAGTTCAAAACTAACATCTAATCTGGAAAAACTAAAAGAGTGTGAGCAGGCAGGTGCGGGTGCCGTAGTGCTCAAGTCTCTGTTCGAAGAGCAGATCGTAACGGATGCGGGCAACGAGACGGAAAACCTCGATCCTACAATACACGCGGAGGCGTGGGATTATTCGAGGATCATGAGCGAAGAATATGTTCTCGATAATTACCTCAAATTGGTAGAGGAGGCAAAACAGGCACTCTCGATTCCTGTAATCGCCAGTTTGAACTGTGTGACTGCGGGCAAATGGATCGATTACGCCCGGCGTTTCGAGCAGGTTGGCGCGGACGCATTGGAGCTGAATGTATTTATCATGCCCGCGGATGCGGCCCAAACCAGTGAATATATTGAATCGATCTACTTCGATATTGTCGGAAAAATAAAGAAAAAATTGTCGATTCCCGTTGCTCTCAAAATAGGGCCCCATTTTAGTGGGCTGGCGAGAGTACTCACCGATCTAGTCGAGGAGGGGGCAGACGGGCTGGTCCTGTTCAACCGGTTTTATAAACCGGATATCGATATCGAATCTGAAAAACTGGTCCCGGCAAACGCACTCAGCGTTCCCCAGGAGATGACTCTTCCCCTGCAGTGGATTGCTCTCATGTCCGGTGAACTCGATTGCGATTTATCGGCCACAACAGGTATTCATGATGCAGAGGGGGTTGTCAAACAGCTCTTAGCCGGGGCAAAAACGGTCCAACTCTGTTCTGTATTGCTCAAAAACGGGGTAGATCACCTCAATGTCATTCTCTCCGGGCTTCAAAATTGGATGAAGAGGCATAACTACACTGCTATCGATGAGTTTCGGGGAGCACTCTGCCAGGAATCCAGTGACAATCCTCTCGCTTATGAGCGTTCTCAGTACATAAAAGCAATCGTCGGTATCGAGTAGCAATCCGACATTCGCTCTAAAACGTAAAAAAACCAATAAAAAATTTCTGAAAACATAAAATCAGGCTAAAATAATTGACGTAAACATAAATCGAATGGTATACTGATGATGACGATATGCAGATCGATGAAATCAATTACCACATCATTCGAGAACTCCGCGACGGCCGCCGATCATTTAAAAAAATAGCAGACGGCATCAATGTAACGGAGAACACGATCCGTTCCCGCGTCAACAAGCTGATCGAAGAGGGACTTATCTCGATCAACGGCGAGGTGGATCCGAACTTACTGCCCGGACATGAGCTTGTTGTTGTGGGAGTAAAGTTGAATACAATGGACCTTGTAAAAAAGGGGGAGGAGTTCTCTACCCTCCACGGTGTTGTTTCCGTGTGCGTCGTTACCGGACGTTATGATCTTCTCGTTACTGTTCTTTTAAACGAAGCGTTCGGATTACTCGAGTTTTATACGAAAGAGGTACAAAAAGTACAAGATGTACTCTCCGTTGAGACATTCGTCGTGTATAAAGGGTATAATATGAAGGTGCCCTATGTATTATAAAGAAGTTAGGAGGAATATATGAGCGCAACACCCGATGATCGTAAATATCAGAAAACCCATGAATGGGTCCGGGTCGAGGATGGTTTGGCCTATATCGGAATTACAGACTATGCTCAGGAATCGCTAGGTGATATCGTTTTTGTCGAACTCCCTGAAAAAGGTGATTCTTTGGGCAAGGGGGATGAGATAACCACCATAGAATCGGTGAAAGCCGCTTCACCAATCTACACCCCGGTAGACGGAACTATTCAGGAAGTCAATGCGGAACTCGAAGATACACCCGAATTGATAAATCAAGACCCTTATAACACCTTTATCGTTATTATCAAAATGGAAGGCAGCCTCGATGAAAGTGAATTGATGGATAACAACGCGTACGATGAGTTTGTAGAACAGGAAAAAGAATAAGGGACGGAATAATGAACCCATATCTGCCTCATACGAAAGAAGACCTAACAGAAATGCTGAAAACGGTCGGGGTCCCGGATACCGCACAGTTATTTGAGGATATTCCGGATTCTATTCGACTGAAACAGAGAATCAATATTCCCTCCGGTGTTAGTGAATATGAAGCGTATAATAATCTAGCCGAGCTTGCAGGAAGAAATCAGCATGAAGGTGTTTCTTTTCTCGGTTTCGGCTGCTACGACCATATTGTCCCCTCCGTTGTATCGCACTGTATCGGTCGAGCGGAGTTCTATACTGCTTATACTCCGTATCAGGCGGAAATATCACAAGGCATACTCCAGGCTATTTTTGAGTTTCAGACCTTGATCTGCATGTTAACCGAACTCGATGTGTCCAACGCGTCCCTCTACGATGGGCATACTGCAGCTTCTGAAGCTGCAATCATGGCCTTAAACATAAAACGGAAAAGCGATACTATCCTCTACTCCTCGACAATACATCCATCAACAAAAGCTGTTCTCCATACCTATTTCTACGGCACCGATATAACATTGAAAGAGCTACCGGAGGAGAACGGGGTTACATCTTTTTCCGGTTTGAAAGACATGCTTACCAGTGAAACAGCGGGAGTTATCGTTCAATCTCCCAATGTATACGGATATTTGGAGGATTATTCCGGGTTTGCAGATGTAGTCCACGAATCAAAAGCGCTGTTTATTCTCTCTTCGAATCCGCTTTCCCTGAGTGTGGCTAAATCACAGGGAGAATGGGGGGCGGACATTGCTATCGGTGATACGCAGCCGCTCGGGCTTCCCCAGTATTACGGCGGACCGAGTGTCGGATATATAGCTGCGAGGGAGAAACTGCTCAGGAAAATGCCCGGCAGGATTGTCGGGCAAACGGAAGACCAGGACGGTGATCGCGCCTTTGTTCTCACCCTGCAGGCCCGTGAACAACACATTAAGCGGGAACGTGCAACATCAAATATATGCTCGAACCAGGCGTTGGCGGCACTTGCCAACAGTGTGTATCTGAGCACCGTAGGACCGGCCGGGCTGCGGAAGGCCGGCGAACTCAATGTAGAGAAGAGTCATTATCTCTACGAGCGAATCATCTCGGAGCTCCCGGTGAAACCATACCATGAGCAGCAGTTTTTCAATGAGTTCACCGTTGTCCTGCCTAAAGAAAGTGAGACTGTAGTGCAAGAGATGGCGTCTAAAAATGTTTTTGCAGGCGTCCCTATTCATCGATACGGGGCGGCGGCAGGAGCGCCAGATCGGCGGAATCTTTTGACGGTGGCTGTCACCGAAAAACGCACTCGAGAAGAAATGGAGAGGTACATCGAATCAATGAAGGAGACGTTATCATGAGTTTCCCCCTCGTATTTGAACGGTCGAAAACCGGACGCAGAGGATACCGATTCCCGGAAGAGGAATCAGCAAAGAAGGGTAGTTCAATTCTCGGCGAGAGGTTTTCAAGAAAAAACGACCCCTGTCTCCCCGAGCTTTCGGAAGTAGATGTGGTCCGTCATTATACAAATCTTTCCAAACGAAATTATGGAGTCGATCTCGGCTTCTACCCCCTCGGCTCCTGTACAATGAAATACAATCCCAAAATCAATGAGGACACAGCCTCGTTCCGGGGATTTTCAAACGTACACCCGCTTCAGCCGGAAACAACGGTCCAGGGCACGTTGTCACTCATGCATACACTTCTCGAGCTGCTCTGTGAGATAACCGGTATGGAGTGGGGCACTCTGCAGCCATTTGCCGGCGCGCACGGGGAGTTTACGGGGATGAAGCTGTTTCGGGCGTATTTTGACAAAAATAACGATTCGAAACGGAAAAATATACTGGTCCCCGATTCAGCCCACGGAACGAATCCCGCTTCCGCCCACATATCCGGATTTTCGGTAGTGGAAGTCGCTTCGAACACCGAAGGCATGGTTGATGTTGAAACATTGAAAGAACATCTAAACGATGAGCTGGCAGGAATCATGCTGACCAATCCCAATACACTGGGAATTTTCGAGAAAGATATTGCAGAAATCGCCTCACTGGTCCATGAAGCCGGAGGGCTCCTCTACTATGATGGTGCAAATCTCAATCCGATTCTAGGAAGGGTCCGTCCGGGCGATATGGGTTTTGATGTCGTACATCTCAATCTGCACAAGACCTTCTCTACCCCTCACGGCGGCGGCGGACCGGGGGCAGGCCCCATTCTCGTGGGAAAGAAATTGAAACCGTTCCTCCCCGTCCCCGATATCGTATTCAAAGACGGAGAGTATCGCTGGAATTATGATCTCCCCGATACTATAGGCAGGATTTCCGGCTTTTACGGCAACATTGCTGTTCTCGTCCGAGCGTTTACTTATATTCTTATCATGGGAAAAGAGGGGTTGGAAAAGGTAGGTGAATATTCAGTGCTGAATGCTAATTATTTGAAGGAGAAGTTGAAAGCCTACTACGATCTTCTCTATCCCGGCATATGCAAGCATGAGTTTGTTCTCTCTGCAAAGTCACTTAAAAGCTCTTACGGTATAACCGCTATTGATGTGGCTAAGAGACTGCTCGATTTCGGCGTGCATCCGCCGACAATCTATTTTCCGCTCATCGTCCCGGAAGCGATGATGATCGAACCGACGGAAACCGAATCCCGGGAAACGCTTGATAACTTTGTCGGCATTCTAGAGACGATTTACAAAGAAGCTTCTGAAAACGGTGAGCTGCTTCACGAAGCCCCGCATAATACTCCTGTCAGAAGGGTGGACGAAGTCAAAGCGGCCAAACAGCCGGTCCTTCGCTGGAGCGCTCCCGGGGGGTAAAGCTTCCGGAGGAGATAAAACATCATCAGCAGCTATTTACTTATAGTGTAAAAACGTTTAGTGTTACTATTAATGAATCCCGCACCATTTGTTGATAGTGATTTCGACGATATACGCCCGTATCGGGACGAAGAATTGATTCGGGTTATCGATCGATTGAGCAAAGACCCGTGGACGATCCGGACAGTACGCCGTTTTCTTCTTCCCCAAGCTCATTTTCTTATCGTACCTTTTATTGAGTTGTGTATCCGGCTCTATCTCAACTTTAAGGTAATGAGAGTCCACACTGTCGATGATTTTCACTACCGATTTATGAGAAAACCGGTGCTTCAATGGATAAGAAGAAGGACCATGACCTCACTCACCTGGTCCAATTTCCACTACGTGTCGAAGGAAAAACGATCGATCTATATGACGAATCATCGTGACATCACTCTTGATTCCGCGTTTCTCTGCTATATTCTCATGCTCAATAAAATAACCACACCGGAGATCGCTTTTGGTGATAATCTCCTGATGAACGAACTGGTCTCGACCATCATACGAATCAATAAAGGGTTTATCGTGAAACGGAACCTTCCTATGAGAGAACAGCTTCGTCAGTCACTCCATCTCTCCAATTATATCTGGTATACGCTGACTAATAATCGGTCGATCTGGCTCGCCCAACGGGGAGGCCGGGCTAAAGACGGCGATGACCGGACGGAACCTTCGATTATAAAGATGCTCTATTTATCTCAACGAAAAGGCGGAGAATCTTTTTCGGAGTTTATAAACTGGTGCAATATTATTCCGGTCGCTATTTCGTACGAGCTCGATCCCTGTGATGAAATAAAGGCTAGAGAAGTTTTTTCTGTAAGAACAACCGGGGAGTACGAGAAGGGTGAACGTGAAGATCTCATCAGTATTTTGAGGGGCATCAATTTTCCTAAAGGACGGGTGAACTATTCGTTTTGTCCGCCGCTCTACGGAGAATGGGAAACGGCGAAACAGGTTGCTGCAGAAATCGACCGAAGAATCATTCTCAATTACCACAACTGGCCGACGAATTATATCAGTTATGATCTCATGTTCGAAACCGATAAATACGCGGATAAATATACAGCGATTGAAAAAGAAAAGTTCATCTCCCGGTTTTCAAAATTAAAAGATGATATATATAAAACTGTTCTGGAAATCTACGCCAGGTCTATAATAAACCGTGAAGCAATCACCGAAGAATAAGCCGGCCCCGACACTGCCGCTTTTTGTAATCGATACACTGCTCCCTTCTGAAGAAAAGGGAAAGCTGACTAAACTTATCTGCCGGGCGGAGTCGGGAGAGAGCGGGAAAAACCGCAACCCTACTGTTCCAAAAAAGCTCACACTCTACCCGGTAAATAAAACAGTGACCGTACATCATCATCGATTGAGAGAAAAGGGCTGTCTGGAATTATCGATAAAAGGGGTGGCAAAGAAGAAAATAGAACCCGGAATGGTGCTTGCCCCTCGAAACAGCAGAGTTGAAACGGCCCGCAAGATATGGCTGCTCCCGTGTGCTTTAGACAGTATCAAGAGTGTTGCAGGCGGTGACTATCATCTGTATTCGTCCTCCTTCCCCCTTTTCGGAAAGAAAGGCAAAACAAAAAAACGGGTGGACATCGTACCTCTCAACCGAATTGTGCGAATTACTTCTCAGCAGTCACTGTTCTTTCAATCAGGAGGAAACGCAGCAATAGTTCAATCCGGAGAGAAAAACGAGGTATTACAGATGAAGTGGCTTACAGGAGGCCCTCTCTCCTCGGAGCAGGAGCAAGCCCTCGATCGTGCTGCTGCTTCTCTTTCCTGCAACTCCCCGTTAGGCCAATTTTTTGCTATAATCTGCAAGGTCCGGGGATGGGTTCCTTCAGGATCCGTTTCTCCAAAAAAAGAAAATGATGGCGTAATGGTGCTCGGAGAGTATTGGATAGATAACAATTTCTTTAAGAGGATTATACGTTTTCTCGAAACCCGAGCTGCTGTAGAGGGAGGCATAACAGTGGAGCATGCGGCCGCGGAACTATCCGTTCCGGTAAAGCTGCTCGATGAGTTCGTCCGTTATTGGCAAGCAAAAAAGAGCAGGGGCGGGTTTTCTATCCGAAAATCGTTTGGTCATATTGTTGGTATAAAAAGGGGAGAGAAAGCCCCTCTGTCTCCGATGACGCGGAAACTACTCAATGATCTCAAAGAGAGAGGCCCCGCCGGTGCGGACCTTAGAGAAGTAAGGGATGACCGCATTGCGGAGCAGTACAATAATCTTGTTCGGATGGGACTGGCTGTAATACTTTCCAATCAATTGATCTGCCATCATGAAGTGTATCACAATCTTGCAGAGCAGGCTGTAGAAAAGATTCGAAACAGCGGGCCGGTTCCAATAGCGGAGTTCAAGAAGCTGTGGGGTGTAAGCAGAAAGTACTGTATCCCTCTCCTCGAGCAAATGGAACAAGAGGACATTCTCGCAAGAGAAAACGAAAATAGATTTACTGAAGGAACGGCGGGCATAGGGAAGGCGGATGAGGTAGACGAATGAAACTTGTAAACCTGTTGCGTCCGGTCCCGGTAGTGCTTTGTTTTATTCTTCTCCTCGCCGGGTGCAGCGAAGAGCCTCCTCACATTATCCAGATATTTCACCAAATTAATGTAGTAAAAGATCTGCAGCAGGAAGATATCTACCCGCAGCTTTCCCTTTTTGTTCACGCCGAGGATGATGACGGTACCGATGATATCGATTCGATTTATCTTATCCAGGATGAAAAAGAGCTTTTCTGGGAACTCGACGATCAAAACTGGGAAAGCTTTGAAGAGCAAGGGGAGTACTGGGTGGGATCTAACCGGATTGTGATGAATGATTACTCTCCACTGCCTTGGGGAGACTACAGGCTGCTGATTATAGACGCTGCCGGAGAGCGGGACGAGCGGGAGATATACATTGCAAAGCCGGAATATACACCGGAAGAAATTGAATTCCCCCAAGTTGCCGTAGAAAACGGGAAGGTTGTCGTAAGCGGCGGAGAGAAACAGCGGACCTACTGGATTGTGCGCGAAGACGGACGGCTCATTAAAACCGTTAAAACAACAGATCCCGAGATATCGGTGACGACCCTTACCGGATCATCTGAACAGGAGATAGGAGAGCCATTCGCGTTTTATCTGTATATTTATGATCCCGTTCTCGGTATCGGAAAGATAATCGGGCCGTTTTACTTTTGAAAAAACCGTTTTAGTATATCTTTTATTTTTTCCCACATCCCTTTACCGTACTGAGCGGAAAAATCTTGAGTTGCTCTCTGAATGGAAAAACCCTCCCCGTATTTCTTCTTGAGGGCATCCCAGTGTTTTACAATCCAAACGTAGAGGTCGGCCTGGGTACGGCCGGGAAAACGGGAGAGGATGTTTTCTGTTTTTATTGTAACGATAATCGGCAGAAACACCGTATCATGCCAGGATTTCGCAGCCTCGAGAAAAGTAATTTCTTCTTTACTCTTTTCATTGAGGAAATACTTATGTCCTTCGATATGTTTCTGGATTTCATCGTAGCGCCCGGTCGCTGAGAAGACCAGTTCTTCTCTGTCGACTACTTTATCCAGTTCAGTTGCCTCGAAAAACCTGTCTCGTTCGTAGATAATGACCATTTTTTTCAGGTCTTCCTTGGTCATATTGGGATCGAATTTCAACTCGGAATTAAGAGAAATAACCTCTGCATCGATTGCTTCCACTCCCTGAGAGACGGCAACAGAAACCCGATGGTTTCCGTCGCGCACAAAATAAACACCTCCGATTTCATACAGTTTTATCGGGGGAAGGATAATGTCTTTGAGATGGGCTTCATCAACGTTGGTCCACCTCTTTTTAGTGTGACTGTGCTTAGGCAGAAAAGCCTTGTTGAAATCCCGGTATCTTCCCTCACTGCCGACAATTTTGGAAACCGCTACTACTTGAATTCCTCTATAGCTCTCTCCCCTCGGCTTGATGAGATCTTTTACATCATCAAAAGAGAGGAGTTCCTGACGGTCCGGTTTAAAAAGACTGAATATTGTTCCGAACAGTTCCCTCGTACGGGCTTTATTAAAATCTTCATTCGCTTGTGCGCTGTAGTACGATCCTTTCATTTTTTACCTCGAACTCAATTAAATAATGAGAAAAGACATTTATTACGGTTGTTTCATAATAGGTTGATTTTCTCGTTGCATTCATGTCATACAGATGGATATGACCGTGGATGAGAAAAGCTGGTTTGAACTTCCGCATGAACCAGAGAAATGATTTGAATCCGCGGTGACAGAGATCATTCGGGTTATCATGGATACCGAATGGCGGTGCGTGGGTGAGCAAGATATCGAGATATCTGCCGTGAACGATTTTGTTCCATAGCAGTCTCGGTATCATTTTCAATATGTTTAAAAACATACCGACATCCGTATACTGGTTCTGCCCATCGTTGTACCGCATACTCCCGCCTAAACCCGCGATAAGAATATTACGCACCTTTTTGATTTTTCCCCCGATGTATATCGACCCGTAGGTGTGACGGATGATTTTGGAAGTTGCCACGATGGAGTAATCATCCCGAAACCCTCTCTTGAAATAGTGCAGCTCCTTGAGATGGTGGTTGCCGAATACAAAGAGAAGCGGTTTATTGAGGGAACTGACGATAAAACCGTAATACTCCATCGGAAGGTCTCCCGCTCCTAACACTATATCTACATCTTTGAACCGGTTTTTTATGGTGTTGGTATAGACGAGGGGGTCCCTCTGATCGGCGACACAAAGAATCTTCATATGTTATGAGGCGGGTTCTGCCTGTTTCAAATACTGCTGGAGTTTTTCCACATCGATGAGGTCAATTGGACGTGATTCCGCAAACTCCTGTGCTTTTCGGGAAAAGTTCGAGCTGGAGAAGACCATTCCCCTGGTCACACTTATTTTTTTCATCTCCTCGTGCATCGACCGGATGGTTGATTCAGGGATGAGGTCCGGTGTTCTCAGAAATCTGAGCAGCTTTGGCATCTTCCGGGCCGCCCGCCATTTGGAACTGCTCTCTACGGCAATAATTTGACAACCGTTGGGAATATCGTTTACATCCCGTATCGAAAGATCGAGTGAAGCAGCAACTCCTTTGCAAATTTCATGAAACTCTTCCATCGATGCAGTGAGATAATCCTTGACTCTATCATCCTGGCGGAGATCTTGATACTGACTCAGTTTCTCCGCTACGTCCTTGAAGTTGGATTTCTTAGCGTACACTTTTTCCCAATTCTCAATTGCTTTATCAATGTTTCTAATCTTTTCGTAGCAAAGACCTAAGAAATAATGAGCATATATCGCTTCATTAGCCCCTTCGCTTTGAGGCAGTTTTATGGCCCTCTCCAATTCGGAAATGGCATGTTCGATATTATTCATGCTCATATAGCAGACACCCCGTTCGATGAGAGATTTCAGTTTCTGTTCAGGGTCCCGCTGTGATTTCTCGAACGCGTGGAGCGCTCCAATGTAATCGTGGTTCTCCTTGAGGAGTCTTCCGATGTAAAAGTACGCTTTGAGATTGTCCGGGTTTATCTTGATCGCTTTTTCCAGTTCGTCTTTTGCCTCTACCGGTTTTTTTGCCCGGTAGAGGAGCATCCCGAGCTTATAATGGGCCATTTTATGGCGCGGTTCGAGCTCGATTGCTTTTCTATAGTAATTGATGGCCTTGTCCGTTTTATTTCTGTCTTCGAACAGTGTGCCGGATTTAAAGTACAGGTCCCCGTTCGTGGGGTCCTTTTTGATGAGAAGCAGATATTCTTTTAAAGCTTCTTCGGGTTGATTGAATTTTTGGTAAAGAGCTGCTATCTTTTCCCTAAATTGAGTTTCAGGACACAGGGCACTAAAACTACCGATTTGGTTTACCGTCTTCAACTCCATCAGCGCAAGTTCGTCTCTATTCTCAGCGAGGTATGCCAGTCCGAGGAGATAATGAGCTTCGAAATTCCGCGGTTCTTTAGCGACAATCTGTTTGGCAGAACGGATAACGGTGCCGGTTTTGCCCTGCTTGACCATGTCCGCTAATGTTGCCATCTTTTTAGGAGCAATGATCGTTTTGAGCACGAAAAAGGTTATTAAACCTAATGCTCCGCCGAGTATAATAATGAGTAGGATGACAGACGACATTGTTATCTCCAGTAGTAAGATTAATTTGTTTTTTCTATACTGTCAAACCTAGGAGGTCAAAAACAATATTTCTATGAGAAAATTGCTCTTCTTATCCTTTTTTATCATGTTTTCAAGCATGCGTATAGTCTCACTTAGTTTTTTCGAAGAGGGTGAGCGGTTGTTCTTGGAAAATAAGCCGGCAGAGGCGCTCGAAATGCTCGAGGCCGCGTTAGCGGAAGGATCTGAGAACGAGAAATTATACCTGTATCTCGGTATTATCTATGAACAGCTCGGTATGCACGAAAAGGCCGTCTCCATAATGGAAGTAGGACTCAAAATTACTGAAGACCGTCGAGACAAATTTCTTTTCAACATCGGCAATAACCTGTTCGCGCAGGATAAAAAAGAACAGGCGGAGCAGCGATATTCTGACGCGATTGATACGAATGGAAGTATGGCTGAAGCGTACTTGAATAGGGCAAATACACGCGTTGCTCTCGAAAAATATCCGGGTGCTGTTGATGATTACACGGCGTATCTCTCGTTGCGCCCTTCAGCACCGCAGAAAGAAAAAATAGAAAAGATGATCGATCTGTTGAAGCAGTCCATTGCTGAAAAGCAGAGAAAGGAAAGAGAAGAGGAGCTTCGGCGTATCGAAGAAGAGAGAAAGCGTAAAGAGGAAGAGCAACGTCGTCTCGAAGAAGAGAGAAAACGGCAGGAAGAAGAGGCCCGTAAAGAAGAAGAAGAACGGAAGAGAAAAGAAGAGGAAGAGAGACGCAAAGAGGAGGAGCGCAGACGGCAAGAGGCGCTGCTCGAAGAGGTGCTCAACTCTCTCGAGAGTTCATCGGAAGATACCACGAGTAAATCCGCGGATTCCGAGGATATTGAAGATCTCGACCTCGATCTGGAACTAGAAGAATAACGAAGAATAGCTGGGAGGATTTATTATATGGATATGAAGAAGATTCTTATCATCGCGGCAGCGGTGATAATCGCAGCCGGTCTAACCACGGGAGGAATACTGCTTTTTACCGGTGGAGACAAACAAAAGGGAGAACAGGCCGTCGAACAGGCTGACAGCGATACAGCTGGAGATGCCGCTTCATCCGGTACATCGCAGGATGAAGTCCGGGAAAACACTCTCGAGCTTGCCCGGGATTACATGGAAAGCGGTGAATATCAAAGGGCGTTGGACCTGCTGGATAATCTGCTTATTCAGAATGCGGATGATACGGAGGCGAAAAAGCTTCGCGATAAGATAATACAAGAAAAGCGGAAAAAGGAACAAGAAGATCGACTATCGGAACTGGCCGAGCAGAAAGAGCTCAGTGATAGTCTAAAAGAGCTCGGGAGTAGCCTTGATGAGAGTTCTAGAAAGGAAGAGAAAGCTGTCGCGCTGCGGGAGAAAACCGAACAGGAAAAAGAAGAGGAGCGCAGACGGCTCGAGGAGTTAAGCCGTGAAGAACGGGAGAAAGCTGAAAAGGCCCGCGGCATGATCGACGAGGGGGTAAAGCTCCTCTCACAGGAACAGTACGCGGAAGCACGGGACAAATTCGAACAAGCAATCGAGCTGCAGCCGGATTCAGGCGAAGCGTACGCCCGTTTGGGAGAATCGTACTTTCTCGAGGACAGCAACGATCCTTCGAACGTTCAAAAAGCAGTGGTCAATTCCAATAAGGCAATAGAGAAAGACCCCAATTTGTGGATACCTCATAATACACTCGGACAAGTGTACATGGAATCGAAGAACTATGATAACGCTATCCGTGAGTTCAAGGAAGCAGCACGTCTTAATCCTGAAGATTATCTCATTCTCTACAACCTGGGGCTGGTCCAGTATCGCGCCGGCCAGTACCGTGAAGCACTGAGCTCGTTCGAAAGCTGTGTGCACCAGAATCCTCGATTTGAAAAAGCTCATTACCGGATTGGGAAAAGTGCTGAGAAACTCGGCGACAATTCGAAAGCGCTTGATGCATTTAAACGGGCGGTAGAATTGGACCGGGAATTCGATCTGGCTTACTATGAAATCGGAGAGATAAATCGAAAACGGGGTGCTCTCGAAGAGGCCGAAACGGCGTATAAAAACGCCCTCTCCATTAACCCGGCCCAGCCTGCTTATCACATTCAGCTCGGAACGGTCTATTTCCGACAGGCCGATTATTCCAACGCTGAAAACCAGTTCAAACAGGCGCTGATTCAGCGCCCCGACATAGCAGAGCTGAACTACAATATGGCCCAGGTTAAATTAAGACTCAACAAGTACAGTGAGGCGCTCGAGTATTCCGCTAAGGCAATAAAACTGAAACCGGATGCTGCTTATCTGTTCACTTTTGGCGAGGCAAACGAAGCATTAGGAAATACGGACGGGGCAATACAGGCGTATCAGCAGGCGATCAAACTGAAATCCTCATATACTAAACCGCGGATAAATCTCGGCAAGATATATATCGAACAGGAACGGTACGACAAGGCTTTAGAACATCTTCTCATCGCCTACCGGGAGGACCGCGATTCGCTGGAAGTCAACAATAATCTCGGTACCGTCTATTTGCACCAGGAATTATATTCGGAGAGCATCAAGCATTACACAAAGGCGGTAGAGCAGGCACCGAACGATCCGGAGTTAAGGTATAACCTCGGCTTAGCCTATATTAAAAACGAACAGTACAGTGAAGCTCAGACCGAATTGACGAAGGTAATCAGGATTGCTCCGACTTACTGGGATGCCTATTATCAGCAAGGGCTCATTATGATTCAGGCGGGAAATACCGAGGGGGCGAAGAAGATTTTCACAACACTCCTCGAAAAGAAACCTGATTACAAACATCGCGAAGAGATCGAGAAGATCATCGCCGATTGATCGGGCAGTTCGGGCGGATCATCTCCGGCCTACGAAATAGAACAACTCCTCTCGTGTAACAGCGTACCACGCCGGTCTGCCGTGAGGACACCTGCTGTTTTCTAAGGAAAAAACATCGTGTATCAATTGCCCGGCAAAATCGGGTGCAACAACCTCGCCGTCTTTTACCGCAGCCTTACATGAAATATCTGCATAGAGTACCGTTTCGAGTTTGTCGGGCTCCACGAGTGCGTGTTTTATCATTTTTACGAGATCCTGTTTTGGAACATAGGGGGGAAGGGCGGTAACCTCCCATTGTTTCCCTTTCACCTTCGAAACAGCTATTCCGGCGGATTGCAGTTTGCGGGCAGTAAGTTCGAGTATCTCGTTTTCGTACTCATTGACTGTAAACGGAATAGGAATGAGAAGGGGGTTCGATTCGGATTGTTTTGATATCAACTTCTCATAAATAATCCGTTCATGTGCCGCGTGTTGATCGATGATGTAAAACGTCTCTCCATACTCAGCGAGAAGGAATAAATTAAAAATCTGACCATGGTAGACAAAGGGCTCCTCACTTCCCTCACCTGTAGAGAGAGGGGCTGGAGAGAGCGGAGCTGCGGATGGAGCGGGAGGAGTGCGAGTATCGGGCCGGAAAGACGGACCGGAACTTGCTGTCCCGCCGGTTTTGCTCCCGTATTCACCTTTTCCACTGAACAGGGACGATTGAAATGATTGAAACGATTGTATGCTTCTCTCGCTTCCCGCAGCGGAGAGATTGTACCGGGTGAGCGCTTGTTTTATGGTGATCCCGATATCGTGGTGGACCTTCTGAGCGTCTTTGAAACGCGCCTCTTTTTTGGCGGGATGGATATTGAAATCGATCCGGTCGGGGGGGAGAGTGATGAAAACAAAGCATATGGGAAAACTGCCTCCTGCAATGTACTGTGAAAAGCCGTACTCTACTGCCTGAATGAGTGAATAGTCGAACACCCTCCTTCTGTTTGCATAAATCTGGATTAGTTTTCTATCGTGTCTGGTAATCTCTGGCCGTGCTCCCACGATGGTTATCGTGTAATCTTCACCGCCGTTACCGGATAAATGTTCGAAGAGGTGCTCTTTGGACAGCTTGGAAGCGTGGACTGCTGCTATCCGTTCTAGAAATCCGGTCTCGGAAGCAGCCGGTAAAACTGTCTTCACATCTCCGTCCGAGCTGAATCGGAATGTTACGTCCGGGAAAGGAAGGACTTTTTCAAAAAACACGGTACGGCATTGAGATGTTTCCGCGCGGGTACTTTTTAGAAAGCGTTTTCGTGCCGGAAGAGAATAAAACAGATCTTTCACATCGACGATGGTCCCCTTTTTCCCTTGGGAGGGGGAGAGTGTTTTCTTTTTTCCGTTTTCGACCGCAAGTCGATAGGCAGAATTCTGGGAAGAAGTCTTGCTGATAATTTCGAGACGGGAACAGGCGGCAACGCTCGAGAGGGCCTCACCCCGGAATCCCAGACTGAATATCTCGAGCAGGTCGTCCTCGTGTTCGATTTTACTCGTAGCGTGGGGCTGCCAGCACAATTCGAGGTCTTCTTTGTCCATGCCCGCACCGTCATCGACGACCCTGATGTGTGATACTCCGCCGTCTTCGATGGAGACAGTTATCTCCCCGGCACCCGCGTCGAGTGCATTGTCGAGCAGTTCCCGTACAACCGCAGCCGGCCTGTCTATGACTTCACCTGCTGCTATTTTTTGAGAAACAGATTCCCGCAGGATTTTGATCCTGCGGGAACCATCGGATGTTGTATTCATGTTAAAAACTTATTCTTGTCTCAAAACTAACAGACGGATTGATTTGGGGCAGATCAGGATTATCAGGATTGGGGATCACTTCTCCCTGGTCATTGTAGGCGATGTTTGTCGTAACCATGAGAGCCAAATGGATCAAATCTGTTATCGGATACACCAGTTCGGCTTCGAGGGTGGTATTTGCATCAAAGAGAGTCAGGTCCCCTTTGCCCAAGAGTGTCGGGGCAAATTTGGTGCGAGAATAGGTGATAGATCCGTAGAGACCTAATACCGGAATCACTTTCGGTTTTATCCCGATTTCCAAATGAAAGAAATCATCGTCACTGGTGGTTACCGTTCCGTCTACAACGGCCCACGGCCAGAGATAACCGCCCTCGAGATACACTTTATCCGCAATTGTAGCCCCGAGCTCACCGTAGATACCCATGGTTATCCTATCGTATTCGGGATCATCAGGATTGTTCAGGTAGTTCGCCAGATTTTTTACATATTCACCGCGCATTCGGTCATACGTGGCATTGAAAAAATTTGCACGGAATATCCCGTCAGCATACCGGTACTCGAGACGGTAATCCAGGAAAAAGAGCCCGCCGAAGATACCGGTGGAAAATCCGTAATTGTTCAGTTTATCAAAAAATTCGCCCTCCTCGTTCGGATCGTAGAGCGCTCGGGTTGCCCAGCCCGATTGGATCGTCTCTTCCGTGTCCGGATCACTGTATGATTCTCGGTAATATGGAATCATCCCCGCCACATCCGCGAAGAGGACCATTGAAAACGGATCGGTTTCGATAAAGGGAAAATCTATATCGAAGGCCGGATTGAGAAAGAGAGGATCACCGTATAAATTCTGTTCTCCCGTCTCTTCGTCTACAGGCAGAGATTCTGAAGGTTTGATATCTAAAATCGAAGAAAGGCCGATGGCCATTGGAAAGGCCTTAGGCGCCGGACGGAAGTATAATCTGCCCCCCATGATCTGCGGATAGGCGAGATCGTTCACGATTGATTCGAATCCGAAAGCATTGAGGTCGAGACCGAGATTAAAGCCGATTCTCCGTATTGCGGGAAAATCATGATCGTTTGCATAGTTGTACATGAGTATCCCGTGCCCCAAGGTGAGGTTGTCCAGATTCCCGATCTTGAAGAAGAAGGGGTCCCGCTGTTCTGCAAACTCTACATAGCGGATTTTTAGGGCCAAGTCGGTAAGAATATCCGATATGACAGGCCACGTACCCGTGTGGTCCGTTCCGAATGACCACTCGTTGTTTCCCTTAGGTCTATACCAGTCGCTCGGATCGAGGAGATTTGTGTTGTAAATAATGGGCAGGTAAAACGCCATCCGGAGCTTTCCGATCTCGAAGTGGGGCTGTATAACGGCCTTCCCGTACGTTTTCCCGTTTATACTCAGTGCTCCTACTTCCATGCCCATAAACTGGCCGAGAAAATCGAATACGGGTTCGAGCACACTCGGCTGTTCTTCCGCAGGTGTTGCAGGTTCTTCCGGAACTTGGGGTATCTCTGCCGTTTCTTCCGGCTCTTCCGGTTCATCTATTTCCTCAGCGGGTTCTTCCGGTTCTTCTTCCGCCCCTTCATAGCCTGGAACATCCCCCGGGTCGACCTGTTCGAACTGCAGTTCATTGAACATCGCTTCGAGCTCACCGGGAGGGAGGGTAAATGGTTTGAAGTCCGCCCCAAACACATCCGCGGCCTGACCGTCAGTGATAGTGATGGTCTCCCCGGTTTCTATGCTGATGAACTCGATCTCCCCGCTCAAGCACGCCGCTGCGTCCCGCTCCCCGGGTATTACCTCCTGACCAAACTCCGTGCCCCGTACACCGCAGACGGCGGAAGGAGTGCGGATCGAATAGTTATACGCCCCCTCTTCAGAACGTGCGGCAACGGCACGGATTTTTCCCTGAAGAAGAGCAAAACCGTTGACGTTTTCCTGTCTGCCCTGAAGGGTCTCCACAGTGAATACTGTATTACTCGAAAGTTTGATGATGGAACCGTTGGGGTCGAGCCGTAATTCAGCCACCGTACCGTATGTTGTAACGGTATCTCCGAGTTCGAGTTCCATACCGTAGTATAATTCATCCACCGGAGTACCGTCTTCGTCCGTTATTTCGATCTCATAATCATCACCATAGTATTCCAAAATCATGTGCGGATCTTCGTTTTGAGCAAAGCAGAGTAGAGGAGAGAGTAAAAACGCAATAGCAAAAATTATATACAATTGTTTCATTGTTGATCTCCTGATATTAAAACAGACTGATCGAGGTCTGTATTCCTGATGTGGTTTCCCATTTATTGTCCCCTTCTATGTTGGGATTGTATCTCAGTTGATAAATCAAGGAGATTACGGCAGGACCTGCTCTCAAACCGAGGGTAGCACCTACAAAAGCCCCTTCCGGGTCGATAAGATCATCGAATTCACGCAGGTATTTTTTATCATAGGTTAGATTGAAACTGATACCCGGGATAACGCCGTCCGCCATAAAGAATACTGCACGGAGATGAGGATAGTTGTTGAAGTTGTCTTCGTTTTCCGGTTCGGGGGGATTGAACGGACCATCTAATGTAATGAGAAAACCGAGTTTATCGTCGAGAATGGAAAGCCCGGTTTGTCCGAGCCATCCAACGTACCCCGGAACTGATTCTTCTCCTGAAAATATTTCGTATTTCAGAGGACGGAACAGGTCGTAGGTTGCATCAAAATATACCGGAATGAAGTTTTCGCCAAGAATTCGGATCTCCCCTCGATACGGTATAATTTCGAAAAACCTGCCTTCTATTCCGAACATCCCCCCTGCCGCTTCATTTTCGAATGCAATATCACCGAAAGTGGCAAGAGAGTAGACCGGTAGGGAGAGAATGGGAAGCCGGAAATCCGCCCCGGCAACGACGACTGATCCGGAATCTTGTTCTCCGTCATCATCGAAATCACCGTCTTCTACGTGATAGTACGGGTCACGGTCTCCGACCACCGTGGTCCCGAGTTCGAGATTCTGCAGGACCGGCACATCCCACCAGGCCAGAGGGCGGAAAAACAATCTCCCTCCCATCACATCAAAGGCTGCCAGGTTCCCCACCATTGTTTCTATTCCTACATACGGAAAATTGAACAGTTTTCCGTCCATATCGAATGTTAATCCGAAAATCGGGGTATCGGGCAGCAGCAGTGTGTTGGAATAACCGGACATAATAAAACCGTTACCGAGTGTCCCGTTGTTGATTTGACCAAAGAGGATATAGAGCGGGTCTCCCTTTTGGGCCCATCGGATGTATCGAAATTTCGGGAGATAGGTTGGGAGGAAATCGTCGGCATCATCCAGTACCCAGTCTTCTTCTCTTATAACGAATTGATCGTTGGATTCCCCTCCCGTGAAGCGAAAGTTCATGGTTAGATCAAGCCCCAAGCCGAACTTCCCGATAGTCAATTCCGGCAGGAGACTTATATACTGATAGGTTATTTTTTCTCCGTCTTCATTGAACGTGTTAGCACCCAACCCCATGGTGAGTCCGAAATCTATCTCCGGGCCTTTATCCGGTTCTTCCGTCCCTTCACCCTCTGTTCCTTCGCCACCGGTCCCTTCGTCCGCACTCTCTGCCGCGGGTTCTTCGGAATCACCCTCCTGAGCTGCGAGCGGAAAGGTTAATAAAACAGTTACGAGAACGATCGAGAAGAATACTCTACACCATTTCATGATCATTCATACTCCTTTCCCTATAAGTATATATCGAAAATTCACAAAAATCTACATTTCAAAAGCTGATATGACCTTCAATTCCGGCCTGAAACCCGAATAGAATCAAATCGGCTTCTTCCTGAGATAACCCGAGCGAGGCGAAGGCCTTGATCGAACCGATTTCCGGAAAAATGAGCCCGGTTTCATGCCGTACAGTTGTTAGGAACGCGGTAGTAAACTCTTCGGTTTGTCCGGGTGAGAACGAGAGTTCCAGCGATTCGGTATGAAGAAAATACGGTTTTTGTTCCTGGCGTGATGTAAAAAACGGAAGTGTTAGCTGAAACCGGGGATACTTCTGCCATGTGTAGCTTAAGGTAAGATCGTCACTTACCGTGTTTTCTTCCGCCCAGGTATGGCTGAATCTGTTTTCCAAAATCAGTTCATGTTCTCCTTTGCCCTCAAAAACCCACAAATTCTGGATGATAAGGGTGATATCTGTGGGTGATGTGCTGTTTTCGTACTCCGCTTTCAACTCTGAAGAGAGGGTGAGCTCCTCGGTTTCATAAAACGGGAACGTAGGATATGCCCCCTTATTGCCGAATAGATTTATCGCCGTATTTCGGAACGAAAATTGCCACATAAAGGTGTCGGTGACATTCGATTCTACCCGTTCCAGGCTGCGGGAGAAGCTGAGTTCGGATCGTGAGGGAATAAAGAGGTCCCGAATATAGGAACCGGGATTTCGGGAGTAGGTGACGGAAAGCTCGGGCTGATAGTACGCATTGGAGAGGGAATCCGTCGTGCTCTCGAAAGTGTCGGCAACAGCAGTTGAGAAGAGGTCTTCTCCCGGAGCATTGTCGTAAATGTAGCTCTGCCCCGGGAGCGTTTCGAAATACAGGTTATAGTCCTCCCCGAAACTTTCCCCGAGCTTCGCCGGTACAGTATAGGAGAATTGCCGGTTATAGGAAGGGGTTATTTTCCATGAGAAAGGGGTGTCATGCATAATCGTAACCGGTAAGGTAAAGCCGATCTCCCCGCTGTTTTCCTGGGTCCTGTCCGAATAACCGCTGTTGGAATATCCGAACTCAGGTGCCAGTTCGAATCCGACCGGCACGGTAGTCAGGGAGAAAAGAGCACTCTCGGTGGAGCCGCGTTCAGCACCGAGATCGGTCATGACTGGGGCGAGAAGGTCGTATCGCTCGATCCAGTTCTCGAAATAGGTAATCTCCTCGAGTTCAAACGTTTCCGAGGCCTGCCTGAAATCAGTTTTCAGTTCGAGGCGAAAAGGAAATGTAAACTGGGAGGAGAGCGTGCCACTCCATTCCTGCTGCAGAGTCGGGTTAAAAAACGAGCTTTTTGCGATAAACCGCAGTGAAAAGAGTGAGGGGACCGCTACTGTGAGATTATTCTCGCGGGAGAAGCTCCGTCCCTCATCCTCGTTTGACTCACTGTAACTGTCCACGAATGTGACCGGAGATGATGGGAGTGAAGGAATTTGGATCCTGTGGCCTCCGGAAAGAAAGAGATTGGGCTCGGCATAGATGATACCGATATTTGCTCCGAGGCGGGTGAATAGAAGTGTTGCTTCCGCTTCGGTCATAGAGTCGACCGTGGATGCTGAGAGAGTCTCCCCGTAGGCGGTGGCGAAGTTTTCTCCGATCAGGGAGATGCTCTCTTTAAGACGAATATTGCTTAGGATCGGCACCGAATCAACGGCGATAATCGTTTCCGGATATGTGTACTCAAAGGTGCCGCGAACACCCGCGGAAACCTGAACGTAGGCGGTATCGAGATACAGCTCATCGAGATACAGGGTGCCCGAGCTGCTGTTCTGTGATGAAATGATAATTTTCGAGAGCGTCCCCGTGGTCTCTTCGAATCGAACATTCCCATCTTTGACGGATTCGCCGTCAATTGTAATGGTTTCCGCTTCCCGGTCGATTGTCACTTTCTTCCAATCCGTGTACCGCTTAAGCGGCATGGAGACACGCAGACCCCGGTCATCGTCCCCTAAAATCCGCATCGAAAACTCGGCATCCTCATCATCGATCTCTTTCCCGGTGCGAATATAAAACACTGCATACCTGTAGTCGGTAACAGGCGTTCTGTTGGTATAGCCTGTCAATTCCCAGTTTCCCCCATCAGGAATATCATTCCAGTCGACTTCGAGCACCTGCTGGGCTGTATTTAGGGGGTGAAAGGTCTCCTGTACTTCCGGGAAACGTTCTTCGAGAGGATCCTCCGACTCTGTGATTTCTCTCGCCCGAACAGTTCCGGGATCGGTTGCCTCCGCTTTGAAGGACGACCCTGCAAGTGTTATCCCGCTGACTAAGAGCTTCCCCTCCGTTTTTTCGTTTGCATCGTTGTAGATGATAATCCTTACCGCGTTTGCCGCCTGTAATTTGTTTCTTTGGTTTTCGGTAAGCCGGATGTCGATTTGTTTCCAGCTCGAACCGGGGTACGACAGCTCCTCTTTGATGATCAGATCATCATTCTCACTGTCCAACACTCCGTTACCGTTCGTATCTTCGGACTCGATACTGTAATTTCCGGTGCCCTGAGGCCCACCCCCGACGAACAGAATAACTCCGTTCGATGGATCGTTGAACTGAAACCCGGAATCCTGCTCACTTGTCTCGCTGTCGAGAATGCCGTCGTCATCGAGATCTTCGTCGATTTTCCCAATGTGGAAAAACACCCGCGGAGTAGGACCGTCCGTACTTCCTTTCCATTTAAAACGTATTGAGTTTATGCCGGAAAGATCGAGTGTTCCTCCGCTGCCGGTCAAAGGGATCTGCGCTCCGGTCCACGGTTTCGATTCGCTCAGACTGTAGTCCATCACCATGATTGTGCCGGTAATCTCTTCGGTATCGGAAAGGGCGGGGTAGGGTCCCGCGGGATTGCCTGTACTGTAGGAGTATATTTGATCATCGGGCGGGTCCCAGGTATACGGCATGAGCTGGGAATTGCCCAATACGTTGTATGAGTTGTAATCTCTGTAGAAAAGTTTCCCTCTATTTTGTCTGGAAACCGAATATTGGCTCCCTGTTGCAAGATCGCCTCCTGCCGGTACACTGGCCGGAAACAGGGTGTTTCCGGTAATCGGTACAAATATCCCGTCGTTTTCCATGCTTAGTACCCGGAATGTCCCTGTTGTATCCGGTGTCGAGAAAGAGATGCCCGTGTCGAGAGAACCGGAGAACCGGTCGGTGGTGTATGAAATTCCCGCGGTTGCCAAAACCGATCCCGGGTTTTCTCCCGCTTCGACAGTGAAGGCGTTGGGAAGAACGTTCCATTTGATACCGGTAGCGGCGTCGAGGGTGAGCTCAGGGGTAAGGTGAAAACGGTTTCCAATACCGCCTATCAGATTTCCCCCGCCCGATTGGGATGCAGTGCGGTAGAGAATTTCTATCCGGTCCTGCGGATGGATATAGGTGTAGAAGGTGATCAACCCGGAGTCACTGTCGAACTCAAACGACTGTTCTTCTCTGCCGTTTATTTTTACCGTTATCGAACCCGGTATCACGTCCCCTTCCAAATAGTAACCGTCACTTTCGAGTAATGCCTCGATTCGAAGTTCTTTACTGATATATCCGCTCCTCGTTTCCCGGTCGGGACCGTAGAGAAAGGGAAATGATCCCGCGAGCGGATACCTGTTCGACGGGTCCCTTATATCTGATCCTGAATAGAACAATATGACCCGACTGTGTTCACGGTCCAGTTTGGTTTTGACCGTCTCACTCGAGCCGAGTATGTCCGCTTTATCGATCAACTCTGTTTTTACCCGCCAGGCTTCATCCGGGAGGTCGATTGTAACGGCATAGCTGCTCTGCAGTTCGAACGGAGAGAACACTCCCGGCTCGTTTACAAGAAGACACTCTTTTCCGTTTACGACTACCCGTCTCTCCTCCATGTCCTCTCCGAGATAATCGTCGAGGTCCCATGAAAAGTCTATCGGTTCATCCGCGGGGTCGAGCTCCCCGTCGGTAAGGCCGCAGAGAAACCCTTTTCCGAGAGTAGGATCACCCACTTCCTTTCCTGCTTTCGTGTAGTAGACCAGTACACGCTGGGTTACGGAAGTATCAAAAAGCACCCACCCGTTTTCTTCTGAAATGACGGCTTCGTCTGATTGTATGTTACGGTAGTAATGCTCTCCACTCCCGTCGGAAAACGGTCCCTTACTGTCTTCTATATAGATCTCGACATTATCCACCCCCGCGTCAGGAAAAAGGAACTGGTACCCCTGCCTATAATTACTGAGCTGGATCGTCTGTTCGACAATCTCATAGTGGCCTCTGTATATCTTTTTCTGTTTCTCCGCGGGATCATATCTGACCATTACTTCGTGCGTTGAGAAATCAGATTCGAACAGGGCTTTGCCCCCTAAAGAGTGGGGCGGGTTCTCATACGTCTCTAAAAAACTGTATGTGTCCATGGTAATGGACGTGTTGCCGATAAGCACCGATTGGAGGAACTCCTCTTCAGCCCCCCTATAACCCAACAGAAAGGTGTTGTCATCACTGTCTTCTTTAACGGTGGTTTCAAAAAAAAATCTGTTCAGCAGCCAAAGGGACAACGTGAGGTCAGGCACTTGATTGAAAATAATCCCCTGCGTATAGGTGGGGAAGGGGAGAGGCGTGACCGTATCATCTTCGGTATCGATCCCGAACCCGAATGACCCGGTGAGAGTGAGGTCCCACGAGCCCAATAAAAAAAGCTCCATATCGGCGTCCCACAGCTGGGTTTCGAAGAGTGCCTCCGGTGCTTCTTCTTCGAGGGGGATATACTGTTGTGCCGAGAGGAACGAAGAGACGAGAGAAAAAAGAAATAGAAGAAGACTTGTCCTTTTTCGCCACACTGTGCAATAATACCAGAAATACAGTTTTACACAAATATGAGTGTACAGCAAAAACTACTGTTTTTCAGGAAACTCTTTCGTCATGAAAATAGATTATTTTGCCGAAAAAGAAAAAAATGAACGGTGAAATCCAAAAAGCTGCAGCTTTCATAAATCGTTTGCTTCAGAATCCCGCACTCAGCGGATTGACGCCGCTGCAGAAAGAGGAGCAGATCCTCCAATTTCTGACACAAAACGGACCGCAGCTCTATCCCACGCTCTCTTCCGGAAACTTCTTTCCGGGGAAGAATTGGGAGCAAATCTGGAATCTTCTCATGCAGGCGTTAGTGGGAGAGATAAACAAGATTTTTCTGCCGAATTTAAAAACAATCATCTATGACAAGATCCAACTCTCTTTCATCCCTTTCCTTCGACAGCAAAAAATTCCCTACCAGAACATCAAGCAGGAATTGTTCGATTTTTATTCAAAATTGGTTCAGAAGCCTGAAGCGAGGTGCGGTTTTACCGGTGCTTTTTCGGCACTTGTTTTTAATTTTACCGAAAAGTATGTACATGAGATCTATAATCGCAAAGAGTATATCCACTTTGAGCTTATAAAGGTCCAGCGGCTCAAAATGCCCAAAGAAGAAATGCGGCATTTCTTGAACGTATCCATTCTATTACGGCCTCTCATCCATTTGATGACCACAGGGGCGGGTAATGCATCCGGCAGCGGCATCAGCATTGTTCAAAGTCAATTCGCGGATAAGGTGTTCCTTTCTGCCAAAAACCAGCTCAAGTACCTGCCTGATCAGGTTTTACGAAGCGGTATCAACAGCAATGTCTCATTCCTGGAAAACAGAAATTTGGAGGCAACATCCCGCATTACTGCACTATTTTCATCCCGGTGCAGAAATTACAATCCAAACGTAAAGGTTGACCGAGGCGCGGATTCCGCGGACAAGAGCTGGTTTAGCATCGCCCGGCGAAATTTCAAGTTTTATGGATATGATGTCAAGATGCTGGACGAGTTATATAAAATAGCTGCGGAAAATGGATGGTAAAACAATGGAAACTAGAGATAAAGTAGGGCGAATATTTGAAAATATCGTTGTCATCGCGATATTGCTGGTACTCATCCAGACGTTTCTCGAGGATTTTGCCGTTGTAGTAGGCTGGTCCTGGGATATACGAAAAATATTGGTTTTTTCAGGTTTCTGTTTCGATCTCTTTTTTACGATCGAGTTTTTCACCAGACTTTTTTATTCGATAATCGACGGTGATGTAAAAGGCTACATTTTCCAGCGGCGGGGATGGATTGATTTTCTCGCTTCAATTCCACTGCTGCTTCTCAATTCCGGGCCTGCGGTTCTTGCAATCGTAGCCGGTGGAGGATCAACTCTTGTTTTAGGCGGTTTTCTCAATGTGCTGAAGGTGGTCAAAGCAATCCGTATTGCCCGAATTCTGCGCCTGTTGCGTGTACTCAAAGTGTTCAAACAGATCAAATACGCGGATTCCAAAATGGCCCAGCGTCATATTGCCATGATCACAACCATCACCATTACCGTTTTCGTTTTTATTATTTTTGCTGTATCGATATTCTCCCCGGTGTTAGGACTGCCGACAGTAGATAAGACATTCGAGAAGAAGCACAATACCACTTTTGAAAAAATACAGGAACATATTGAGAATGACCGGTGGCGTTCGGCAGTCTATGAGGCTGAGAACTCTTCGGACCTGCTGATCTTCAAAGTAGAAGAAGAGACCCTATTCTCCCGGTACGATAAAGATGAATATGCCCGCCGATTCGGACCGAGTGATTACAGCTACATAAAGGCGGAAGACTATGAAGCGTATTTTACTCTTAACGGGCTGCATAAACTTCAGTCGAAAGACACACTGCTCTATTTTATCATTGTGGTTGTGCTGGTAATCGTGTTTTTGGTTTATTACAGCCCGATGTTCGCCATAACAGTGACAGACCCGATCCATGTTATGAAAAGAGGAATGGAGGACACATCGTACAATCTCGAAGTGCGGGTCCCTCCCCAGTTTAGAAACGATGATGTGTTCGAACTCGCCGCTCTCTACAACGAAGTGTTTCTGCCTATGAAAGACAGAGATTCCGGCGATGATTCGGGAGGAATGGCTGATCTGAAAATGGATGATTTTAAGGACATACTGGATTCAGGAATCCCGGATTCAGGAATCCCAGATTCAGGAATCCCGGATACAGGGATCCCGGATGCAGGAATCCCTGACGACGATGTCCCGGAAACCGAATCCCTTGAATCAGAGATTTTAGACACAGAAGAACCGGAAGCGGAGTTTTCCGAGGACGATCTTTCAGACCTGGATTTCCCGGATGCCGATTTCTCGGACCTGGAGGTCCCCGATTTCAATCTCGAAGAAGAAGAAGAAATAACAGAAGAGATAGAAGAGACAGAAGAAACGGAAGATAAAGAAGAAAGTTAGAGAACGTGGTTGTTTCAATGCTGCAGTTCATCATAGAGCTGCCTGATATAAACTCGATAAAAGACAAACGCAAGATTGTCAACTCACTCAAAGCAAAACTGCAAAACAGGTACAAGGTGTCTGTGGCTGAAGTGGATTTAATAAACTCACTTACGTTTTCTCAAATTGGAGCAGCTTTTGTCTCCAATTCCCGAAAATTCGGTGAGTCGGTAATGCAGAAGGCGTTTCAGTTTATTGAAGATGAAGTGCCCGGAAGAATACAGGATGTCCGCATCCACACAGAAACCTTTTAGATTGGGAATATATAAAGATCTTTGATCGTGTAGGTTTGCTGAAGCTGAAAGGAATCTCTGAAGCCTGCATCGGATGTTAATTCGATTTCAAAAAAATGGTGGAACTCGTCGAACCCTTCTTTTTCGATGAACAGCTCAAACTCGAAAACTCTTTTCTTATCCACTGATTCCGCTTCTGCAGGATAAGGCCAAAACGTATAATGGCCGGCCGTTTTTTCAACAATCGGGTAGGGGTTGAGCCAGTTCTGATCGATCATTTTGACCGGCTTGCTCTCTGAGAGTAAGAAGATATCTGTGTCATGAAGCGGTTCAAAATTCACACCGTTAAAAATACGGCCGACAATGGTCGGAAAATTGTACAGAGGACCGGATGGAATGTGTTCTTCATTGTCGGGCTGTGTTCTGGTGTGCGAACGTCTTCTGCTCGAAACCTGCTGTATCCCTTCATTGATCAGCCGCACGAGATCGGCGCTTTTCTGCATGTCTTCCTGATAATCTGTGCGGAGGTGGGCCAGCCCCCGGCTCGAGAGCATGTATTGAGGCTGAATTCGATTGAGTACGAAACAGACGACATCCATTCTGCACTGTTTACAGGTGCAGTAGCCGGGATTGTTCTGTTTTGCCTCCTCATCGAATATTTCGTAGACTTTCTCGAGAACTATGTCTTCCATGAGGTTGTGGAGTTTCATTCAAGCCCCCTATTCGATCATGTGAAGATCCAAAACTTCTTTTAGTGATTCGATACACGCTTTGAAATCGGAAAGACATTCTCGAAGCGAATAATAATTGAGCCCGGCAAAGTAAAGTTTTGAAAATACGGAAAAAGCAATTTCATCCGTGTTTTTTTGGATATTCATGTAACAACCGAATTCATAACATATTTTCAGCATATCTTCTATTTTTTCGCTGATAAATTTACTCAATTTAGGAGAAAAAGAAAATGTAAAGGCGATTTCTAAAAACTTGCTGTCTATATCGATGAAAAAACCGCATTGGAATCCGTGATTATCATCAATCCCCGCGGTATAGCTGTCTTCATGTTTCTCGCCTTCGAAGATATCATAACCGAGTTCCTTAAACAGTACACGTACCCGGCGAATCCGTTCTTTCATTAGCTTTGAGTACTTCATGTTCCCCTTCCGTTTTCTCCACTGTAGTAGAGTTTTTTCGTGCATGCAAGTATACGCTGAGCCGGCATATACCTCTAACCGAAGAACTCTTCGATTTTCTGTGAAACTCCCTCTTGGATCAGTTTCGGCGGAACCATGACCCTGATCATCCGAAGTGACCGGGTGAATCCTTCGACCACCGGTATAGAAAACACAGATTTTGATTCCATAAACGGAATGTAATTATCTTGTATCACGATCGGCAACTCAATTTCAAACGAAATCGGTTCAGGGATATCAATAATGACCGGATTCAAGCCGCATTTGCTATGGTTAGGGGCTATGAGGCGGAGTAATTCTTCTTCCGCTTTCAGTCGAAGTGATAGATCGGTCATACCCTGATGGCTGCTGTTCCGCTGATCGAAATCGCATTCATATACGGTTTTAAACAATCGGCGATTGAAAACATCACTGATAATTCCGCTATATGCGAAATCATCCCTGGAAAATGAACTGAAAAAATCATCATCATCGAGATGGTACAGATCTTCAGGTTTAATAATGCCTTCACTCACCGCTGAAAAAAGAGGTTTTTTTATCATTGCCGTAGCAATCCGTACAGTGCGATGCCAATAAACCGTACGGTACATAAGATATTTTGAGAACAGCATGTTTTCAACCGCATGCAGTCCCTGCAGGTTGATTGACATACCTGAGTCCGGGTGCGGTTCGATACGATCGATTATAAAATCGATATCCTGTACGCCGTAAGGAACTCCGCAAAAAAAAGCGTCGCGGTTGAGATAATCGAGCTTATCGGGGTCGAGTACCCCTGAGAGCAGTTTGCGGAAAAACAGTATCTCGGGATTATCTCCGGCTTCGATTGATAAATCGATGACAGCGGCAACGAACTGTGGGTCGGTTTTTACCCGGTCCCGTAAAATCGATGAAAGGTCAGTGTTCAGGATCAGTTCTGCAGTCAAGGTCTCATGTGTTTTTAAGGGCAGTTCTTTTAAAGAATGGGCAAATGGAAAATGCCCGAGATCGTGCAAGAGAGAAGCTGCGAGAAACCCTTTTACTCCCTCCATAGACAGAGCGGGACAATTCGGATGGTGGAGAAGAGAGTGAATGATTCGTTTTGCGATGGAAAAAACCCCTAAACTGTGAATGAAGCGCGTATGGGTGGCCCCGGGATAGACCAGGAAAGCCGGTCCGAGCTGCTTGATCCGTCCCAATTTCTGAAATTGAGGATGCTGGACGAGTACCATCATCCCGGGTGTGAGATTGATATTTCTCCAGAGTGTGTCTCTAATCGGTTCGGTAAACTCCGAATCGAGATAGTCGAGAATGCGCTGTTTTTCGCTCAACGTTCGTCCTTTATTCGATCTCTGGTGTAGTTGAGAAGTCCGCCTGCCGCTACGATTTGTTTTAGCCGGGGGCTGACTGAACAGACCGCTTTCATCTCACTGTTTTTTGACCTGTTTTGTACTGTTATTTCGTTGCCTGCAGCAAGCTCCGCTTTGACGGCAGGTAAATAAAGGGTGTCCCCGGTTTCTAAAGAATCGTAATCGGCAGGATCTTTGAACTCGAGGGGAACGATTCCGAAATTGATGAGATTTGCTTTGTGGATCCTGGCAAAACTTTTTGCCAATACCGCCTTCACCCCTAAATACATGGGGGCGAGAGCCGCGTGCTCTCGGGAGGAACCCTGCCCATAATTTTCCCCTCCAATGATAATACCTCCGCCGGATGCTTCCACAGCTCTGTTGTAAAACTGCTCATCTACCGGCGCGAAAACATGTTTTGAAATCTCCGGAATGTTGGACCGAAGGGGGAGAATGCTTGCCCCTGCCGGCATGATGTGGTCGGTCGTAATGTTATCTTCTGTTTTGAGAAGAACTCTCACTTGAAGAGAATCGGGGAGCGGGCTGTTTTGAGGGCACGGTTTGATGTTTGGTCCTCTCCTGACTGTCACTGTCTCTGCCTTCCGCGGAGGTGCAGGAGGTATGATAAGCGAATCGTCTATTGTTATGTATTTTGTGTAATCCTTCCCGGTTATGCCGGTGATGGACCGCGGGTCGGTGATCTTTCCGTTTAAAGCCGTGGCCGCAGCAGTTTCCGCGGAAGCTAGATAAACACCTGCATCTGCAGTCCCGCTTCTTCCCTTAAAATTGCGGTTGAACGTCCTCACCGAAACCGAGCCGGAAGCAGGTGCAAAGCCCATACCAATACAGGGACCGCATGCAAACTCGAGAAAACGGGCCCCTGCTCGGACCAATGTTTCAATAATACCTGCACGAAGAGCACTGATATATACCTGTCTCGAGCCGGCAGACACGGCAAGAGAGGTGCCCGCTGCAACCGTCCCGTTCGAGAGAATCTCAGATGCTATGCCCAGGTCGTTTATCGAGGAGTTGGTGCATGACCCTATTGCCACCTGCTGAACGGGTAGCCCTTCTACCTCTCTTACCGGAACAACATTGTCCGGCATGTGGGGTTGGGCGATCATCGGCTCGAGAGAATCGAGATCGATTTCTATGATTCTGTCATAGTGAGCATCCGGGTCCGCGGAGAGAGCCGTCCACAAATCTTCCCGTTTCTGCTGCGCTAAAAACGATTTTGTTACTGAATCGGACGGGAAAATCGAAGTGGTGGCCCCGAGTTCGGCGCCCATGTTGGTTATGGTAGAACGTTGAGGCACCGTGAGGCCTTTGACGCCCTCACCGGTGTATTCATAGATCTTGCCCACGCCCCCTTTCACGGTCTCTTTTTTTAAAACCGTAAGAATAATATCTTTCGCGCTGCACATCGGCGGTAACGTGCCGGTAAGACGTACTTCAACAATTTCAGGATACGTGATGAAAAAGGGAGCACCGGCCATAGCCGCGGCAACGTCCAAGCCGCCGGCCCCGATGGCAATCATCCCCAGTCCCCCTGCCGTAGGAGTGTGGGAGTCCGATCCCAGCACTGTTTTCCCGGGTACACCGAACCGCTCGAGATGCACCTGATGACAGATACCGTTCCCAGGGCGGGAGAAAAATATCCCGTATTTTTTAGCACAATCCTGCAGGTAGAGGTGATCATCCATATTCTTGTAATCGGATTGAATAATGTTATGATCTACGTAGGAGACGGAAAGCTCTGTTTTGACTCTGGGTATACTCATCGATTCGAATTGGAGGTAAACCATGGTCCCTGTTGCATCTTGTGTCAGAGTTTGATCGATGCGGATACCAATTTCTTCTCCGACAGAAGCAGTCCCCTCAATACGGTGGTTTTTTAATAGTTTCGCGGCTAAAGAATCTCCCATAGGTTTCTCCTCACTTAAACGTTTCCGTGTTATAATAACGATAGACGTTTTCATTTGTCTATAGTTTGACAGGCATGAATTGTTTTGATAAAAAAGAAATTAGGGTGAAGGTCGCAGTTTTTACCGTTATTATTTGTATTGTTTTCTCTTTGTTTTCCTGCCGGAAAGAAGATGAGCAGAGCGGAAGCGGTATCTCCAATCAAACTGACTCCGGCACATCGCAGGAGGAGAGTTCTTCTCAGGAACGTCCGCAAAGAACATTGACCCTCGAGCTCGAACAGGAACAGGATGCAAAAAAGGAGGAGGACGGCGGCCGGGAAGAGGAGACCGCAGCTGCCACCCTGCCTCCTACCTTTAAAGAAAAGCTTCTCGCTCTGCGAAACGGCGAACCGGTGCTCCCTGAAGATTTTGTTATCGGAAACCTGCAGAGTACGAAACCCGAAGATCGGGACTCGCAAATTATTGTTGCAAAGGCAGAATCTTTCAGCAGGGCGCTCGTTCGGGGTGCTGTTCCTCAAGAACCTGTACATCCCGAGTGGCGTGACGATATGAAACGCTCACTTTGGTACCATCAAGAAAACAGTACTTTTCCGAAAAAGATCAGAATTGGTGAGATAATCATTGACGGGAGCACGGCAAGGGCAAATATGCGGCTTATCGGGGAAGAGGGGCGGGCGGCAGGTGAACTGTTTTTCGAACTGACCGGGGGAGAATGGTACATTACCGACATTCAGGCCGATTTTTCAAAATTGGACCGGCCCTATACACGGGATGAGCAGTTTGAACCTTCAATTTATCAGTGGTTAGATAGTCAATAGCGGAGGTATACAAATGGGCATCGCAGTGGGACGTATCGAACGCGAGTTCATCATTAAATCTGCAATGGATAAAGAACTCGATGTAATGGTACACGGCAATAAGACCCAGATCAATGCCAAAATTGTTGATTATACCGAAAGGTACGTCTCCTTAGAGAAGAGTGACGGCAGCAACTGGGTCGAAATAGGGCCTGAAGATTCAATACGCATCTATATCTCGTATTTCGGCCATGTTATGACATTTGAGACCGATATCGAGGAACTCGAGACCCACGTTCTGAAAGTCCATTTTCCCACTAGCCTTGTAAAAAATCTGCAGCGAAAATTTGAACGGGTACCTCCTCCGGAGGGGATTCACTGCTCTTTTGTGATGAAGGGCTCCGAAATTGTACTCGATTTTCCAAAAACAGAGGAATATAATCCCGCCACGAAACCGGAGGTGGAAGAAGAGTTCGATACGGCAAGCATCTCGGAGCTGGTATCTACCTTTAAGAGCAAAGTATCGGATATCGTCTCCACTAACGCGATTACGATGTTTAGAGAGCGTGAGCCGGAAACACTCGAGGAGAGGCTCATAACCAGGTACGGACGTTCTTTATACATCCCTTCGTGCCGGGGTAATTTCTTGATCGATGAACCGGTTCCCGGGTGCCCGACAATTACCCGCAACATGATTATTAAGGTGCTCCGGGAAGAGGGGACCCAGGACGCGAACATGGATGTCCGGCTCAGAATGATCCTCGATGACAAATGGGAACAGGGAATCAATTCCGAAATCTATACTCCGGTTCTCTACCATGAATACGCGGTAGGCTATATCTACCTTGCCAACACAGGTGAGCGGAAATCGTCAATAAGTGAAAATATACTCGAATACAGCTGTCAATTTTCTAAGGTGCTCGCGTATTCTCTGAAAATGCACAACTACTTTAAAGAGGACACTCCAAAACCCATTCACTACGATGCCAACATTATCGATATTAGCGCTTCCGGAATGCTGTTTGCCCATTCTTCACCGGAATTATCGGGAAAGCTCGTTCTCTACACCGATTTCGACCTCACCCTGCAGATCGGACCGCGAAAATTGAACATACCTTCCCGTGTGATGAGAAAGTTTACCGAATCCAACATGAGCTACTATGGTATTCTCTTTTTGGAGCTCAATCCGGAGGATTTCAGGTTTCTCTTTGATTATGTCTACGGGCGGGAGTTGACCGTTGAGGATGAATCAAAATGGGAAGGGGGTGCCGAGCCTCCTGAAATCGATATTTTCAACGATTGATGTTTGAGGAATGCTATTTTCTGTCTTTGGACAGTTTTTCGTAGTAATGCAGAAGCCTTTTATAGTTTTTTCGCGACTCTTCGTCCTTTACACTTATTATCTGCGCCCCGACGAGGTAGTAGATCTCACTTTTTTTCACCCATCGAATTTCAAGAGTACCGCGGAAGGAACCTATTTCAAGGCTGGGGTCCGGAATAATTGCTACTTTTATATTATCGCCCGGTTCCCAGTCCACCCTGTTTATGAGATCAATTCTACAGCCTGTTTGGCTGATGTCACGTACATATCCGGGAAGATTGTTTTCAAGGATGAGTGCTTTTGCGTAACAGGTTTCCCGCTCGGAGCGCTTTGATTTATTGATGTTCATCTTCCTTCCCCAATACCTAATTCGATGCAGGTCCCGGCCGTTTTACCCGATTCCCATTCGACTTGTGAGTGGTTGTCGTCGATAAAATAAAGTGTAAACGTGTGAAACGTCTTTTTTACCACATACAGTCCGATTCCAAACCGTTTGTACCCGTGTGCTTCCCTATATTCGTGAAATACATCACTGTTCGTATCGATCTGCTCAGGATTCTTACTGATATCGTAGGGGAGTGCCGACGGATCGAACCCTCCTCCCCAGTCTTGGATTTTTATGTAAAGATAATTGTTTTTTACATGAAAGATAACAGATATTTTCTCGTTTTTCTTTTTTTCACGATGGGCCCGCAGTGAATTGTTTATGAGTTCGAGTATAGCGAAGATAATTTGCTCTTCATTGATGCTGACGTTATCGAACCGGAGTGAATTGAGAACGAGCAGGATATCGTTGAACTGGGCGCTGGGATGAATATACAGTTTAATGGTCCGGTACGCTTTTCCGCGAAACGTTATATACTTTATCATACCCTTTAATCCGGATTGAACTCACTATAATCAAGTTCAGGCGGTAATCTCGAGGGTACACCTCTGTCATTGACAAAAACCCAGGTGACCTCCGCGTCTGCTACAACCTGCTCTTCCTTTGAAACGGTCTGCCTGAATACGCCGTTCGTTTTTCTCCTTTTAATCGGGACCGTTTTGATCTTCAAAACGTCATTTGTACGGGCCGGAGCTTTGTACTCGATATTGATCCGTGCAATATAGATTGCATACCCCATTTTTCTCATTTTATCATAATCAAACCCGATATCATTCAAGAATTCCATTCGAGCTGCTTCTAAATAGTTCAAATACACGGCGTTGTTGACATGCGCGTAGCTGTCGCATTCAAAACTTCTGACCGTAAGCTGAAACGTATGCTCCATAGAGTAACTATAGAGATTCACCTCGACTATTGCAATTGTTCAAACCGGTTTTTTGTCTTTGTATTGACACAATAGGGTTTGATTGCTATTTTTCACTTACTGAATTTTACCATATCGGCGGTGTAGCTCAGTTGGTAGAGCAAACGGCTCATATCCGTTAGGTCAGGGGTTCGAATCCCTTCGCCGCTAATTCTGCTGATTACAAAAAAGTCTACTGAAAAAACTTATAGTTTTTTCAGTAGACAACCTTAAATAGAAGTGGAGTTTTGGCTAAGTATTTATTTTGCAATAAATTAGTATCTAGCAAATAGCCAAAACTCCTTAACTTTCCTGAAAAAATAACTTTTTTCAGGAAAGTCACGCAAGATTTTACAAAAAAGAGAAATATAGTAAAATACGTTGAAATTTCTCTATTGTATATTCTTCATGGATAGTTATATTTATGGAGATATACCGGAACGAAAATGGAAAGAGTGTGATTGACCTTCTTCCTCAAAATAACGTCGGTTTTGATATCCGATACGCTGCATCAAGTGTTCTGCACTACAGCAGGGCGGTAGATGCGTGCTGTACCATTATCGATAACGAGGGAGATGTCCTTTTTAATACAGACGGAACGGGAGCTCCCTGCCGTTTCTGTACGAAAATTCAGGAATTATTCGGTAACAGAATAAACTGTACGCATGCTCATCTCTACGGTGCCTACCAGGCTGAACGGCACAAAGGCCGATATACGTTCTACTGTCCCATCGGTCTCGTCCACTGGGCCTCTCCTATTATTGTAAACGAGATGCTCCGCGGTTCGGTCATCGGCGGTCCAGTACTCATGGAAGAGGTAGACGACTTTATCAACGACCTCATTCAGAAAGACGAATCATTTAAATCCCATATCAATGAGCTCCGGGAGGAACTGAAATCCGTCAAGATAGTTGATCAGGACAAGCTGGACAGTTACGCGGAATTGCTGGAAATGGTAACCACTGCCGTTTCCCGAAAAGAGGTACTGGAGCCCACAGGGTATTCTTCCGAGGCGGAGAACAGTCCGCCCCGCGTTTCTGATTACATTTTTTATCTCAAGACCATGGGCGGTGAAGAGGTAGAAAAGAGCAACCCGTATCCTTTGGATAAAGAGAGAGAACTGCTCAGTTACATTGCTAACGGAGACAAGAAAGCCGCAAGAAAAACACTCAATGAAATACTGGGATTTGTATTTTTTTCCAGCGGCAACAACTTTGATGTAGTCAAAGCCCGGATTTTAGAGCTGATTGTACTTCTCTCCAGGGCGGCGATGGAAGGCGGCGCCGATGTCGAAGAGATCTTCGGGATGAACTACCATTACATCAACCAGATCCATAATTTTACTACAATTGAACAGCTTACCGCATGGGTAGCGAGAATTATGAACAGGTTTTCGGACCTGGTGTTCAATCTCGCTGATGTAAAACATGTCGACGTTATTTTCAAAGCGCTGGATTATATCAAAAAGAACTATATGAACAAGATATCTCTGCAGGATGTAGCGGAGGCGGCAAGTATCAGCCCCTCGTATTTTAGCAAGGTTTTCAAAGACGAAATGCATTGCAATTTCAACACCTATCTCAACCACTTTCGGGTCGAGGTAGCAAAAAAACTGCTGCTCGATATCAGTATACCTCTGGTCAATGTTGCCTTTATGACGGGATTTGAAGACCAGAGCTATTTTACAAAAGTGTTCAAGAAGATTACAGGAATGAGTCCCGGAAAATACAGGGAGTCACTGGGCCGATTAAAGGATGCTAAAACCGGATAACAGCCGGAATCAAAATAAATGTTTGGAGGGAAAACATGAGTTTATTAACTGAAATGTCTGAGGCTTTACAAAAAGGAAAGGCTAAAGAAGTCGAAGAGATGGCCAAAAAGGCTATGGACGAAGGAATCGCCGGAAAACAGATCTTGAATGAAGGTCTCATGAGCGGTATGGCAATTATCGGCGAGAAGTTCAAAAAGAACGAAGTATATGTTCCGGAGGTTCTGATCGCTGCACGGGCGATGAATGCCGGTATTGCCATTATCAAACCGCTGCTTCAGGACGGGGATAACGAATCGAAAGGTAAAGTAGTTCTCGGAACCGTCAAAGGAGACCTACACGACATCGGGAAAAACCTTGTCCGTATTATGATGGAGGGTAAAGGTCTCGAAGTAGTCGATCTCGGAATCGACACCCCTGCTGAGAAGTTTATCGAAGAAGCTCAGAACAACAATGCTCAGATCATTGCGTGTTCCGCACTTCTGACGACCACGATGACGGAGATGGAAAATGTCGTAAAAGCCGCAAAAGAAGCCGGCATCGGTGACAAGGTAAAGGTCATGATCGGCGGCGCTCCGGTAACGGACAACTATCGTGAGAGCATCGGCGCGGACGTCTATGCTCCGGACGCAGCTTCCGCTGCAGACGCGGCAATTGCTGCCTGCGAAAAGTAGAGCAGGATTAAAATTTAGCTAATCTATCGAGAAATGCCCTGCCTGAAGTATTGAGGAGCAGGGCATTTTTTGTGTACGGCGACAGTACGCATGACAGTACGCATGTACCGTCTTGAGTTTTAAACGAATATACTGGTATAGTTGCGCTATGTTTGGATTTTTTATAAAAAAATGGTTTTTCGATTTCTGGGACAACATGATTAAAATTGTCCTTGTCAACCTCGGGTTTATTGCACTTTTAGGAGTGGCAGTATATGTTCCGTTTCTACTGCGGTTTTCTACCGTACTCTCTATGGTTTCGGCAGCGGTTGTTATCGTTATTTTCAATCTCTATGTAGGCGGTGCTGCCCGTTTCGTCTCGGAGATAGCGGATTACAACGGCCCCGGATTCAAAGATTTTATCGAATATGTAAAAGAAGTGTGGAAGAGTACCATTGCCATTTCGGTTATTACTCTGCTGCAGTTGTTTTTGGTTGTTTTTGCCATGCCGTTTTATATCTCGCTCGGCGGTACGATGGGGTTGATTGCTCTTTCCATCATTTTCTGGGCAAGTGTTGTGTGGTGGCTGGCATTTCAGTACTTTTTTCCGGTACGGAGCAGGCTTGATACGAATATCAAGAAAGTGTTTAAGAAATCTTTTCTTCTTCTTTTCGATAATACGATGTTTTCTCTGGGGATGGCCATATTTACACTGATCGTTCTCGTATTATCGATCTTTACTGCTCTTCTCCTGCCCGGATTCGCTTCACTCCTGCTTCTTCATCAGGTAGGCACAAAACTGAGACTGTATAAGTACGATTATTTAGAAGAGAATCCCCAGGCGGACAGAAAAAATATTCCGTGGGATTCTCTTCTCTACGATGAAAAAGAGCGGGTAGGCCACCGGAGCCTCAAAGGAATGATCTTCCCCTGGAAAGAATGATCAATCCTCGATATCGGGAAAATCTTCAGCAGCTTGAAGCAGCATCTCCACCTGTTCTTTGGAAATAAGAAACTCCGATACACCCTCCCTGTATAGAGCATAGAAATCTTTATTGAACGGATAGAGGGAAATCTCTGCGAAGAACGGTTTCTTATTGAGTTCATACGAGATGACGAGGACCGGTTCGCCCTCCGGAGGGCCGGAATAATCGGGCTCCGGAGTTTCCGAATCCATCATCAATCCGATCACTTTCTGATAGAGGGTTTTAAACGGATCTTCCTCGACAACATCCCCATTGAGATAATAGGTTACATTCTCCTCCTCGTCTTCTCCCTCCGCCCCTTCTATCGGCTCACGGGCAATACCCATATTGTAGGAGAGGTTGTTGGCAGGAGAAGAAATGGTTACCGAGTCTACTACATCGATACTGATGATTAGCGCGAATTTACTTACTAAGACAAAAGGATCGACGGGAAGAAATCGCAGATTATACGATGAGATCGTAAAAACTCTCGGATGCGAAGCCAGTGTGGCATAGACCTGCCGTTCATTCATATTGTCCCCGAGATAGAGCGTATATCCTTTTTGAGGGTCACGAATGGTAACCGTGGTATGCGGTTTATCGAGGCCGTACCGGGAAAGGTCCGCCGGATTTTCTTCGATAAAAGCTGATGCTGTAATTGTGCCGGGGAGGTTTTGGGATAACTCCTGGAACCCGGTCGAGTCGATGCTTCTTATATTCTCATACGGCTGTTTGAGGAGATAGCGGGAGAGAAAGGTAACAGGTTTCTCTTCATCGGTTATTTCTTCCATTTCGACCACTGTATCTCCGGTGTCTATCTTCAGATAGGATATCTGCTGGAGGTCCACCTCAGCTAAAACGGTCTCCCGCAGGTCATCTTCCGTTTGCAGAAACGCGTTTCCATGGTAGAGAGAGATTGTATAAACGGTATCACTATCTGCTTTTTTGAAGTAGAAACTGGAGCCGGTCGGAGCACGGTCCCCTAAAAGCCCTGTATGCACGGTCCCTTCTTTCAGATGCACCTCGAATTTCGAAACCGGAGGGTCCAGTCCGAATTGTGAAAGATCTTCCGGCTTTTCACTGATCATCCTGGCTGCAGTAAGAGAGATTGCATTCTTCCCGATCGAATTTACTACATTTTGCTTGAGCTCGTAGGGTACATCTTTGGCGTAGACCCATGAATCATCATCCCGTACTACCTCGATCGACTGGCCGTCTCGGATTAGGACGATCCGGGAGACAGTATCCTCTTCGAAATTAAACAGCTCAATTCTTTGAGGTACTACCGCTTCCTTCTCAGCCTCTTCTTTTTTCTTCTGGACGTTACTTACGATAAGGTAAGACCCGATAAGGGCAACCGGTATTATAATTGCTAGAAGTAGCTTGATTGTTCTGCTCATTGTTGATTCTGCCTCCTACAGCATTGTGTTTACAGGTGCCTTCTTCTAAGCCAAATAACAAGACCGATGATAATGACTACGAGGGGTATGATAATGACCACCACCCCGGAGTAGACAAACGAGAGAAGACCTGAAATACGCAGAGGCAGCTTGAACAGACTCTTGGAGCGAATCGAAATCGTCTCTTCCCGGTTATTGACCCAGGAGATACTATTTACCAGGTATTCGATATTGCCTTTTATCTGGCCGAACGGCGGAATGGGAGTAAGAATGCCGGAACTTCCCATAACGACTAAACGGGTCCCTTCCTCTTTATCGTACTTGTCGGTGACCGAGACGGCAAGGGTGGCCGGTCCAGGGATGTCGGACGGGAGTGAATCAGCAGTGCCGTTGTCTACAGTACGGACCCATGAATCATTGGAGGTTTGCAGAATAGGCTGTACTTCCAAATTGCGCTTTTTCATCTCCAGCAGCTCGATTCCCATGGAATTCGGTACGAGGAGGCTCATTTTGCTCTCTTTTAACGGTGCGAGTATCTCGTGGTCCGTCAACGACGGCGCTAAGAGGAATCTATTGTCTGTAGTGTAGAGATAGTTGGGATTACCCTCCATGACAATACCGGGATGAAACCCGATACCGAAGCTCTGGAGCAGTTCTCCAAATACCGGGAAGAACTCGAAGGATATAAAATCGAACAAAAACAGTCCTCTTCCCCCTTCGTTTAGAAAGGTCCGTATTTTATCGGCCTCAGCTTCATTCAAATCGTTTTTCGGTGACATAATGACGATTACCGACGCGTCTTCCGGTATCTCCGGTGTTTTGAGAAGATTAAGCTGTTTTATCTCATAATTTTCTTTGGAGAGCATGGAGGCAAGTTCGTAATCTGCAAAGGTATATTCACCATGACCGGTCAGCTGATACAGAACGGGAGTATACCCGGAGGTTACGTAGAGAATCGCGCTTGTCACCCGCTGCTCGGTGTTGAATCCCATAAGCTGCGACTGCCCCTGACGATTCGTGCTGATGTCATAGAGGTCCATGGCGGTTATGACACGGTAGGTCTCCCCGCTTTTTACGATAAGACTGCCGTGTCTGATTTTTTCTCTATCTTCTTCGAATTGCGTCGTAAATCCGGGATTTTTTTCAATGTCCACGAATTCGAGTGTGACATTCTCACTCATTTTTTCATATTTTTCGAGCACCTGTACGACCTCGTCGGACTCTTCTCCCACTCGGTAGACGGCGTAGATCGTTACTTCTTCCGAAAGATTGTCCAAGACCTTCTCCGTCTGTTCGGTAAGAGAAAACAGTTTTTTCTCGGTCATGTCGATTTCGGTCGGCACCTGCTGTACCAAGAGATTGATAGCTACCAATCCAATCAGCACAGCTGCAGTGATAACGGCAGCGTATCCTCCGTGCCGTACGCGTTTATTTTTTAATGATTCCAGTAATGATTTCTTCTCTTTCACATCAAGCTCCTTATATCCAGCGTTTTTTATCGATGAGACGAACGGTCAAAAAGAGGAAAAATGCTGAAAACGAGAGATAATAGACGATCGAATCGAGCTTGAGAATGCCCATAGAAAAATCCTGATAGCGATCAACCGGGGACAACCATCCCAACACTTCTCCAATAAAGCCTACAAAAAAATC
>CAZKZZ010000003.1:0-9664 GCA_964557375.1 uncultured Spirochaetales bacterium
GGTGATGATTATGAAAAAAATAATATTAATTTCACTGGTTTGTGTGCTGTTATTCGGCTTTGTTACTCTTCTCTGTGCCGATGAGCGTACCGAAAATATCGATATTTATCTCGTACTCGACAAATCCCTCTCTATGGAAGAGGAGATCAGCGCGGTCAAGTCTTATGTCGACAATTATGTTATCGACGAGTTGATGATTCCGGGTGATATGTTCGTGGTTATCGCTTTTTACGGGCAAACCGAAAAAATCATCGTTGATACCGACGTACAGCCTGCAGACATTCCCGAACTGCAGGAAAAAATCGGTTCCATCCTCGCTGACGGAAGATTCACGGATATCGGCAATGCTTTGGACACCCTGAGGGAAGTTCTGCGGCAGTATGAGGACCGAGACCGGAAAAAGTTCCTCCTGCTCCTCACCGACGGAATACAGGAAGCGCCTCCCGACAGTAAATACTATTCGGAAGACGGTTCTTTCAACCATGCTTTTTTGGAAAATGCCAAGACGATCCAGCAGGAAGGCTGGAAAATCCAGATTCTCGGTATCGGGACCGGATCCGCGGCCGAAGCACTGGCGCAGGAGCTCTCGGGTGAGTACGAAGAGACTTCGGACCAACCCACGGAAGAAGAGCTGGTTGAAAAAACAAAAGAACTCTTAGGAACGATCGAAATTCAGGGCACTCCGACCATGGAGCCGATCGGGAAGGAAGCGGACACGACCCTCCGGTTCACCGTAACGAGCGAACAGTATACAGCGACTAAAACCGTCACTATTACAAATATTATTATGGAAACTGAACAAGGAGTTTCCGGGTCTATTCTCGATGAACCGTACCGGTTTTCCGTAGACCCTGAAAAGGAGAAGTCCGTTTCCATTCCGGTAGCACTGCCTCCTTCATTCGATTTAGAACCGGGAGAAAAAACGGCCACACTTACCTTTCAATTCGGAGGGGACACCGTACTCATTCCCGCAGTAACAACCGTCTCCTTTACCGTAAAAGGGTTTTTGGCAAACAACATCTGGATAATCCCTGTGGCAGTTATAATCGCCGCTGCACTAGCCGTACTGATCGTTCTTTTGATAAAATCTGCTGCTTCGAAACGGGGTTTGTCATTTCGTATCTATGTGGATAATCAACCGGTAACGAGTGGACCTGTAACTATACACAAGGAAAATCCTCTCTATCTCGATATGGAAAAGCTCAGTTTTTCCATATCCGAAGAGAAAAACGAAAACAGTGTAGCCGAGCTTACGACCGATCAGGTTGCTCTCTCTATAAAGATAATCGATGAGAAGCAGTTGAAGCCGAAAGATGAAATACCGGATGATGTACTCGGGCAGAAGTTTAGAATCGGCTTGAAAGGCGGCTACAAAACGTTTTCTTTCAAGGCTGCTTAAGCTATGCCGGATGTGGCGACTCTCTTTTTCGACATAGACCTGTCAGGCAAAATACCAGGAGTATTACCGGGCACCATGCCATCTCTTTTCCCTTTTTGGGGATCGTATCAATTTATTGATTTTGCTCTGTCAAATACCCATTTTTCCGAGACCTCCTATACCGGTCTTTTTACCCAGAAGAGTGCGGTAAAACAGATTTTATCTCATCTATCACTGTGGGAGGAACGCAGCGTAGAAATACAGGATAATGGTCTCTCAAAAAAAGATTTTCTGAAACTAGTAAGTGGTATAAAAAGTGAAAGAGTCATCCTCTACAACACCTCTTCTCTGTTTCTGCTCGAATCTGCCAATCTCGAAGCGTTGACAGGCCGATTCAGGGGCGAAATCGTCAAAATCGCGATCGATTCAGTACCGGTAGACCTCTACATTACAAAACGGAAGCGGCTCTTAGAAACCATCAAAAACTATCGCAGTCCCAGTGAAGGAGACGCACCGTTCGTCTCAACCTTATTCAATGAAATTCTCCACTCCAATTTTGATGAAATGAGTGGACTTCCGGGCATTGTTCTCTTTCAGAATAATCTCATGCAGCTTTTTGAAAGCAACCTTCTCATTGTCTCGGATAACATAAAAAAACAGCTTCCGTACAGTTTTAAAAAAATCCCTTCTCACGATGAAAGTGATACACTGATAACGCATAAAGGTTGTGTAAAAAATTCGATCTTTTCTCCCGGTACAAAAATCGAAGGATACGTGGAGGATTCGGTCCTCTTTCCCGGTGTGCAGGTTAAAGAAAACTCCCGTATCATAAACTCCGTTATCATGAATCAGAACCAGATTGGAAGAAATGTTGTAATAGAAAAAACACTGTTGTTCCCGGTGTTCCACGAGACGCTCGGCACTGTAACGGTGGGTGACCGGTCTAAAATAGGAGGGTACAAATCAAAAGTAACGAACCGGGACAATCCGAAACAGATTCATTCCGGCCTCACTGTTATCGGAAGCAATCCTAACATTCCGGACAGCGCGGTTATAGAACCGGGCTCTTTTTTAGCCTCCGATCTTTCGGCCTCTCTAATACGCAAACAAAAAACGATCAAGCGCGGGTCTTCACTTTACAGGTGAGATAATGAAATTGAACAGAGCAGCGCAATTTATCGAAAAACACGATAAAATTGTACTCACTGCACACGAAACTCCCGACGGGGATGCGATCGGAAGTGAATGCGCCCTCTACACGGCACTAAAAATTCTCGGAAAAGAGGTGATAATTTTTAATGCCGACTCTACCCCCTACAAATATCAGTTTATCGCTGAGAAGAGAAACATTCAGCAGCTCGGTTCCGAGGATCAGCTTCCTGAAAATATTGAAGAATACGTGCTCATCATACTCGACACAAACGATATAGAAAATATCGGCAATGTAAAAGACATCGTTCTCTCCAGGGTAAAGAACTACTTTATCATCGACCATCATGAGAATGACGGTGAGTTCGAAACAAACCACCTCATTCAAGCTGATGCTTCGTCGACGTGCGAAATTCTTTATGCACTGTTTGAAGAGCTCGAAATCGATTTAACCTTTGAATTAGCGGAACCGCTGTATGTGGGTATCGTTTATGATACCGGTTCCTTTATCTATCCGAAAACAACGGCAAAAACGTTTTCCATTGCCGAAAAACTGGTCCGTACCGGAGTGGAACCGAACAACGTTTATTCCAATCTCTATGAAAGCAACTCGATATCCGCACTCGTTCTCCAGTCGAAAGTGCTTGCATCTCTCGAACTGTTTTATAATTCGCACGTTGCAGTACAGACAATGCTCAAAGAAACGATACAGGAATGCGATGCGTCCTACGAGGAGGCGGATACCCTGATAAACATCCCCCTCAAAAGTGAAAAAATTCTTGTCTCTGTTTTTTTCAAGGAAAATCTAGAGGGCACCCTCCGATGTTCATTACGCTCAAAAGGTGATATAAATGTCGCAGAGATTGCACAGGGTTTCAGCGGCGGGGGACACAAAACTGCTGCCGGTTTTAAATGCAGAGAGCCACTTGATACGACGAAAAAAGAAGTGTTAAAACAATTACAGAAGTATTTTGCGTAAACGGGCGTAATAAGCGAACAATGTATATGAAAAAAACAGCAGTTTTCCCACTCCTTTTAATCAGCCTATACCTCGGTCTTTCCGGCTGCGAGGCCCCTGAACGGGAGAGTGGTAAAGAAATTGATTCGAAAACAATCGTACCGGTAAGCTCTAATGAAGATCTTTCCCAGTCGCAGTTTCGAGATAACATCCCTGAAGAATACTTCGAGGAAAATGTTACACCGAGAGTGGGAGATTTCCCCGATGAGATGGTCCTCCAGGTGATGAATGTAAATCTCGATTTCGATCGGGTCGATGAACAAATCACCGTGTTAAAAGACCGGAAAAAAACGAAGTCTCCTATCGAGATTGCGGTTATTGATTACAACAACGTTACCAATAGCTATGAAGTTTCCTGGAAAAACAAGACCTCGGCCGTAAATATAAGGAATTTTAATATTGCATTCGAAGATATCGTCGGTGACCACAATTTGGAAATCATCTGTTTCGGTATCGATGAAAAAGGGAACAGGACGCTCGATGTATTCAGAAAAACCCATTCCCCTACCGGGGTCGGTCTTTATTACAAATCCATAATTCATATCGATTCAGATGGAACCATAGAAATCGATAGGAAGGAACGGTCACAGGCTTATAAGCAGGGGCAGAAAAACGGTATTAGTTTTCCCATTGTCTCCTTCTCTCAAGACCCTGAATCAGACAATATGTTCGATCTTATCGTCCGGGAGTATTACTGGAAATATCAAGAAAGCCGTTATGTTTTGGGCAAAGAGGAGAAAATTCCGGGCAAAAAAATAGAGGAGAAGCAGCTGCATGATCTGTTCCAGCGGGAAGTTGCTGCCTATGAGCACTATCTCGACGGTTTGTGGTACAAGACACTCGAAGAAGATACCGACGACATTTTCAATGAACATTATGAAATGATCCATTTTAATCAATTCCGGAGATCAATCTCCTTTTATGAAGAGGGTTTGCAGGAAGTGTATAAATGGGAGGATTCACATAAAACCAGAATTCCTAACAGTTTCTATCTAAACGCCCAGAATGAGCTCGTACCCTTTATTCGAAAGCAAATTTCTATTCAAGTACTGACAATTGACTCCATAAAAATATTTGTACAGGACAATGATTTCAAAAAAAGTGATTTTAAATGGGACGGAACTTACGTAAAACTTTCCGACAATGTTGTGGCTACATTGACGGAATCATCTCTGACCGGACCGGTTGTCGCACCTGAACAGCTTACCGGCACTTTCTTGAGTAACAGCGGTATAGAGATCTCCTTCAATTTTCCCCGTTTTTCCTATCAAAATGGGGATGAGAAAAAGCAGGGGGGCTATAGCGTGTATCCTATTGAAGACACAAACGTATTGGAACTCAAAGCAATCAAGAGAAACGGCTTAGTAGAAGATACCATTATCTACAGCATAGAATATGATAAGGAAGTCCAGCAGAACTCTATAACCCATACGGTCATTCTCGAACCGGGAGAAGTTACTGTACACGGATTTACTTCTTCGGGTGAACAACCGCTCCGTTTCGAGAGGATCGAATTTATCGAGGATGATAAACGACTTAACTAAAGAAAGCATGTTATAAGCATGCCTCTCAATTCCCGGAAAGTAAAAATCCTTCGTAGCCGTTTTCTTTGAGCCTGATTATAATTTTTTGAGGGTCGCTGTTTGCGGGTACGGGCACGATCACTTTGTGGTAACGGTTGCCTTCGGTCACTTTTTCCGTAATAACAGCACTAAACCCTTTCTCTTTCAGCTCGTCGGCCATCCGTTCCGCATACTCTCTTTTTATAAAAGAACCGGTCTGTACGCCTGTGTACGTCGTGCCCGGTTCTTTTTTTACGGGCGGATCAGAGGAGGCGGAAAGCAGAGTGGCGGGAGTTGGATAGTCTGTTATAAGAGACTGGTCTTCGGTAGAAGATAATAAGTGTGTGGGGATACTTTCCGGGTAAACTGTTTCGAGCATGCCGGAGACCGCCGCCGCCTGGCCCTGCATTCCGAGTTGCACTGCAAGCTGATGAATGTTGTACAGCTGATCTGCAGTGACCGATTCGGGGTCTATTCCGTTTAGATGTGTGCGCAGCAGCACCCTTGCATCGGAGAGCCTGTTCTGTGCGTACAGAATTCTAATCGAGAGAATAACGGCATCGTCTACGATCTCCTGTTCGTTGCAGATCGAACGTATCGTTTTTGCCTGTGCCAATGAGCGTTCGAAAAATCCCAATTCGTAGAGAAGAAAGGCGGAACGAAACAGGGAGAGAAAATCTCTTTTTTCCGGAATCAAAAATGCCGTTTCTTCATAATGTTGCTGGGCCTCAGCCAGACGACCAAGAAACTCCTCTATTTGGGCGGTTTTTTTGAGAATCATATAGCGGTAGGGACTGTTTTCGGTATTTTCGAGGAGTGAGTAGAGACAATCGAGCTGAACTCCCACCCGTACCGGCAAGGTGAACGCACGAACGAATACCGATTCAAAATCTCCCGTTCCTTGTTTTTTTTTGAGATAGCTGCAGTACGAAGCGAAAGATTTTTCAAAATCGCCCGCTGACTCGTACTCCCCGGCCTGGTCGAGGAGCTCTTCAGCGGGACTGAGTTGTTCCTGAGTGTTTTGACCGGTATGTTCTTGACCGTTGTGTTCTTGACCGGAGAGATATGCGGTAAAAAGAACCAGACAGAGGGAAATCAAAAAGAATCGGAGCTGATTATTCACCTTATTGAGACGAGTTTTTCTCCCGGGGTTCGGTTTGCTCTTTTTCATTTTTTCCAGTTAGAGTTTCCGGCGATTTCGGTTTTTTTTCTTTTTGCGGAGGAACACGTTTTTTTCTCCCGGAGAAGATAACAAACGGAAGCATGACGAAAGCACCGAGGATAAAAGCGATAAAAAGGGATACAAAAATAGGAATATCTTCAAATTTATAAAAACCGAATGATATAGTCGACGTGTGTGAGATGTTAAAGCCGGCAAAGAGTACAAAAACTGCAAGGATCACCAGAAAAATAATTAGTTTCCACGGTTTCATACGATTTGTTCTCCTTTAAAGGTATTACCGGAGAGTGATGTAAGCTTTACGTAGGTGAAGGCGCCGACTTGTTTTTTTTCGCCGGGAAATACTACCATCTCATTATACTCTGTTCTACCGAGCAGTTCATCGTTGCTTTTCTTCGAAACTCCCTCAATTAATACCTTTACTGTATTATCGATTTTTTTTCTCTTCGAGTTAATGCTAATTGATCGCTGTAAATCAATCAATTGCTGAAGGCGATCTTTTTTTTCTTCTTCTGAAACAGTGTCATCGAACGTGTACGCTTTTGTACCTTCTCGGGGATTGTACTTATAGGTAAACGCGTCTTCGAACTCGACCTTTTTGACGAGTTCGAGGGTTTGGCGAAAATCCTTTTCAGTTTCGCCGGGAAACCCGACGATAAGGTCGGTCGAGACGGAGATATCCGGTATCTCCTGCTTTAATGCGGTGATAATTTCGATATAATCTTCTCGTGTATATTTTCTGTTCATTCTTGCGAGCACAGTGTTCGAACCACTCTGTACGGGAAGATGTATGCCGCGGCAAATCTGGTCATGTTTTTTGATAGAAGATATGAGATGTAAAGAGAAATCTTTTGGATGGGAAGTGAGAAACCGTATTCTCAGTTCGTCTGAGGTGCTTTCTACAATCCGTTCGAGAAGCTCGGGAAAAGTGATGACAGCTCCGTCTTCACTGCCGAAATAAGAGTTTACATTTTGCCCGAGCAATGTAATTTCCCTGCACCCCGATCGGTCGAGCACAGCTATTTCATCTATAATTGAAGCCGGTTCTCTCGACACTTCTCTCCCCCGGACATAGGGGACGATGCAGTACGTACAGTAGTTGTTGCAGCCGTGCATGATCGGTACGAAGGCGGTAACATCAGTACCGTTTGTATAAGCAGCCGGAAACTCGTACTCCTTTTTGTCAAGAAACAGAGAACCGAGATGGTGCTGCTTCTCAACTGTATTGCTGACACCGTCGAGAAATGTCTGCTTGTCAAAGGTGCCGACAACCCCGTCAACAGAAGGGAAGTCTTCTTTGATACTGTCCCTTAAACGCTGTGCCATGCATCCCATAACGACCAGTTCGAACTCATGCTGCCGCTTTAAGGCCGAGAAGTATCCGAGTCTGCCGATAATTCGTTCTTCTGCTGTTTTGCGTACTGAACATGTGTTGAGAATAACGATATCAGCTTGCTCGGGAGAATCGGCAGGGTTAAGCCCCATGTTCGCGAAAGATATTTCCACATGCCGAGACTCGGCCTTATTCATCTGACATCCGTATGTCTCGAGCCAGTACTTGGAGAGAGGATGTTGTATTGTACTACTCATCAATGATATTCGTTTACATTCTCGTTCGTTTACCGCGGATGAAGCGGAACAGGTTCAAACCACCACCGATTAAAAGTCCGATACCGGAAATCCACATGAGCGCACCTCCGAGCCATCCCACAATGGGGAGTGAGGCAACTGCGGTCAGTGCACCTGCACCCACAGCAATCAATCCAAGACTTCGGTCATCCTTTGATGTCGAGAGGCCTAATCCGACAAGAGCAATAATGCCTCCTACGATCAGCCCGGGAAGAGAGAACGCGCCCTCCCCCCCTACAGCGATTGCCCGAAGGATAAACAGAACAATTCCGCCACCAAATCCACCTGCGGCTTTCATGCCGTATTTGACCAGCGTGTTACGTGGTACTACATCATTCATATATTTCTCCTGGCCTTAAAAATACTATGTAAAAAAGCGAAGGTAAAGAAAATCGTAGCTGAAAATCAATGTTTGAACGAGCGTTGACCGGTGAAAACCATAGCGGCATTGTATTCGTTACACGCCTCGATACTCTCGAAATCACGCAGGGAACCGCCCGGCTGGATAACGGCAGTTACTCCTTCCCGTAACCCCACATCAATGCCGTCACGGAAGGGGAAAAAGGCGTCGGATATCATAACACTTCCCTGCACCCCGCCCCGGACAGTTTCCGTTTTTTCGTTTATCTCCTTCCGTTTTGATTCGGAATCCAATTCCGAAAACGAGCAGTTGTACTGCTGCCAGGCAAGCCGTTCCATACACTTTCGGTACGCCTTGTCTCTGGCAATTTCTGCTACCCCTACTCTGTCCTGTTCACCTGTTCCGATTCCTACAGTAACGCCGTCTTTCACGTAAATTACGGAATTGCTGGTAATCCCGCTTTCGACAAGCCAGCCGAAAAGCATATCTTTGAACTCCCTTTCGGTCGGTTCTCTTTTTACGGAGTACTCTTTTCCCTTATAAGTAACCCGCGCGGGTAGACAATCGGCTTTTGAGCGTGTTTTCGGCACATATGACCACTGAGCGATAATACCTCCGTCGATCAATGATTTGAAATCGAGGACTGTTTTCCCGATAAAACTCTGGAGTTTCTCAATATTTGCGATTTTCATGATGCGGAGGTTCTTTCTCGAGGCGAGAATGTCAAAAGCCCCCTCTTCATAGTCCGGTGCGGCAACAACTTCGGTATAACCGGATGCAATCGATTCAGCGGTCTCCTTGTCGATGTTGCGGTTACAGGCAACAGCGCCTCCGAACGCTGCTATCCGGTCTGCAAGCAGGGCTTTTTCATAGGCATCACTCAAACGGCTGTCGACGGCTGCACCGCAGGGATTATTATGCTTAACAATGACTACGGCAGGCTCTTCATGGAAGTACCGTAGAATATTGAGGGCGTTATCGATATCGGTTATGTTAGTCTTGCCGGGATGCTTGCCTGACTGCAAGAGCTCGATATCAGAGACGAGATAATTACCGGGAGTAATGTTTTCAACTTCTCCAAGCAGCAGGTTCCCGTTGAGTAATTTGTAAAAAGCTGCAGGCTGATCGGGGTTTTCACCATAGCGGAGCCCTTTTTTTTCTCCGGCTATCGTCCATTCTACCTTTTCGTAGACGAGGGTCTGACGCTTCGCATCATCATAAAAAGATATTTCCATACGCGGAGGAAATTGGTCTCCGGTCATCTTTCTGTAAGCTGCAGTAAGGTCTTTTGTGTCCATTCAACTCTTCCTTAAACTCTTTCTTTTGAATAATTGTAAATAGTTTCTAGCTGCCCGAGATCTACTCCTGCCAAGTATTCTGCGATCGC
>CAZKZZ010000003.1:9764-28814 GCA_964557375.1 uncultured Spirochaetales bacterium
CATGGTTTGGGGGACGGGATACCTGCCGCCTAAATTCTGGAGTATTTCCTTGATTTTGCCGTAGGTCCCGCCTGTGGATAGAATGGTAATTTCCGGATTGCTCTCGATAAGCCCCTTTACGATTATTTCGAGGCTGCTTTTATCGGCCACGCTAATGAGCGCGGTTTGCACTTTGACGGTATTATCGATCTTTTCTACTCTGTTTAATTTCATAGGAACCTATCCTACAAAAATTATGATAATTGAACAACACCGGATGTTTTGCTTTCCGGGTCGGTTGTGGTTGAAAAAAGAATGTCCAAGTGATAGTATTCTACTGGCTTGATAATGAGGTGCAGCCGGTTTGGAGGACCAATTTGAAGTATACAAAAACAGCAGTTTTTTTTCTTATTATATGCATAATGTGTTCACCAGTTGTCTTTGGGCAGGAGGAAGAACCGGAAGATCCGCCTGAGGAAGAAGAGACATATATACCGACCTATGATCTCGGAGACCAACTTTTTTCTATCAGTGCCGGGCTTTTTATTCCTCTGTTTTTCCAAAATCCGTATGACGCTGACGAGAAAGATAAAATCAAGAAGACCAACCTCACTTTAGGGGGAATAGGCGGACTGGAATGGGGAGCGTTTCTGGGCAGTAATGTTTCTTTAGGGTTCCAGCTCGCGGGAATGTTTGCAGTCAGTCCTTTGGAGAGGGTCATCGGGATGATTCCTATAACCGCCAAATTGAGCTATTATTTCCGTTTCTTTCCCTTTGAACTGCCTATATTTATCGGAGCGGGGGTAAACTTCCTCACCTTCGATGAATATCTCTATTTCGGACCAATTCTGAAGCCGGGGGCGGCATTCTACTGGAATTTTCATCCTGAATGGTCGATCGGACTTCAAGTCCAATACTGGTGGGTACCCGAGGTTTATACTGAGGAAAGTTTGAGAGAAGATTCCCGCTTCGGAAACTTCATGGAAATTACGATTTCCGCTCTCTACCACTTTTCCGAATAGGACACACGCATGAAAACAATAAAAAAATTAATACTACAATTACTAATAGCAGCAGTTACCGCATCATTATTCATCAGTTGTAACTTCGGACCAATGGGTATTTTCAAGAGTCTCGAAGTGGAATCACAGCTCGATGACGGTGAGCTTTCGAACGACCTATCCGTCGGCTCGCTCGTAAAACAGGACGATACGTACTATATCGGTGCCGGTTTGGTATACAAGCGCGGGACCGGTGATGATACGTGGGAAACATATGAAGCTCCGGCGGAGGATTACATCTGTTTTCAGATGGCTGTTATTGATTCGCGAATTTATGCCGTATTCTACAATACGGACGGCACCGATTTTAGGCTCTACTACGTCTCCGGTGACGGTTTCAAACGGGAAGACGACCTAAAAGAGAAGAAAGTGATGAATCTTCTTCCGGTAGTCGATGCTTCCGGAGTTACGATAGCGCTTTTTACTGCTGTGAGAAGCAGTGACAACGCATACCAACTCTATTACCGAACGGATTCTTCCGGAGATTTCTCTAAATGCGGTATAGAGGGGGCTTCCGACGATGAAGTGGCTCATATGATAAGTGATGCCGCTTTCTACGATTCTAAAATCTGGATCGTAAGTGGTAATACCGTCTACACCTCAGATAACGGAGATTCATTTCAGATCGAGAACGACACTCCGGACAGTGACGCGAAATACGAAGGACTCTATTATGCACCGACACTCGATGCCCTCTTCCTGAGTACCATAGACGGAAAGGTTTTCGGATATAAAGACGGGAGTTGGGGAAGTGCCGGAAAAATTGACGGTGATGAGACCTACCGGTTCTACGATATGACCGAACTTCCGGTGGGTAATGACAAGTATCCTGACAGAACTCTGCTCATCGTCGGCTCGAGTAACGGATACTACGAAGCCGTATTTAACGAGCCGCCTGTCGAAAACGACGATCTCGATGATATCAACCTTCAGACTCCCGGATTGGACAGCTATTCGACTTCGGAAAATTATTTGAACACAGAGCTCTCTGAAAGTGTAGTAACAAAACTGTACACCGATACGGAAGAAAGCAGTGACGACCCGCCTCTTTTTGCCTGTACATTAGTAAACGGTTTGTGGCGAAATGAGAAAGAAGGCGGTGACCGAATTTGGAACAGAGAATAGCTGCTTACCTTGAATAATACTCGTCGCTTCCTATATCAGTTGCGGGGGGGACCCCATGGTCAGGATTGGGCCTTCGCTCTCCGTCCCGATCAAAAAGTGGCCCGTTTAGAGAAGCAGGATCGATTCCGGCATCCACGCATTGTGAACTCTCTTTGAGATGGAATGACCCGATCTTCGTTTCTCGAAAGGTTTTATAGAACGGTTCTGCGATGTTACCAGAAATCGGTCCTGAAAGCGGTTCTCCGTCAAACAGGTTGAATCCGGCCAAATCAGTAAACTCGGTTTCGTTTATCCGAGCGTATGTATTCCAGCCGCCGAAATTATTAGCGAGGATGTGTGACGGCAGCTCACCGTTAATGATCAGAGCAGCTGTTTTTCTCCCGTTACGATTGTTCCCTCGCTTACAAAAAATGTTGTTGACGATTTTTGTGTCCGGACTGTTTTGAATTAGAAACCCGATTTCGACGTTATCACTTTCTTCGATAACGGCACTATTGTGAATGAAGTCTATGTTCCCCCCCGTAATTTCGACTCCGATCAAGTCATTGGTGTGATATCCTAGAAAATGATTATTGAAAAACACACCGCTGCTATTGTAGAGTTTGAGGAAGTATGAGAACTCTTCACAGTAATTGGTCACAAAAGTGCATTCTTGTACATCGACGTTTGTATCTTTCACATATAGCCCGGTAGCTCCGCGTTTGCCTAGAGCGTAAATTTCTGTATTGGTTAGTTTGATCTCGTTCCCCTCGCCCTGAATGCAGAACGTCACCCTGCTCTCTTCGTTCCCGGTAAACTCAGTGTTCTCGATCGATAGTTCAGTATCTAGTGCGTTGATTCCGGCTGAACGAACGGCACTCACTCCCGTCTCTATTATACTTTTTGTTATGGACACCCTGCTGTTTACGGCGTCTATTCCGTAAATCCGGTTCCCGCTTCCGGGGAACAACGAACATTCAGTAATTACTGCTTCGGGGACCCGGTCAATAAAGATGAGTGATATATCATCGATGCTGTTCTTGAATGAGATCGTGGATTTTTTCATGGTAAAAGAGCTGCCTTTTACCGAAATTACCCGGGGAACAGCGACAGTATCGAAACGGAACCGGCAATCGTTTATACGCAGTGCTCCATTTTCCTGGTGTATGGGGGGATAAGGGTACGAAGATGAAGGGAGCAATGTTATCTCGGTAAGTACCAGCTCTCCCGATTGTTGATTGATAAAATAGTGCGATATATCATCCGGGTCCGCTAAACCGACATCACTAATATTCGCCTCCTTAGCAGCAACTGTGATAAGGGGTGAGTCGGGTGGAAAATAGTTACCGGGTTTGATTATTGTTGTTGCTTTATCGGTCTTTTGCCAGTTTTTCGGATCAAACCCGCCCTGGATCGTCACATCGAAATCGAGCTGCAGGGGAGTATCGATAGAGAACTCTTCTCCGGCAAGGAAAATGGTCTTTCTACTCGTTGACTGGACTTCTTTTACAGCTTTCTCTACTGTTTTGAACGGTCTCTTTCTGCTTCCGTCAAAATAATCACTTCCGTATTCTTCACTTACATAGAGCACTTCCCGGTCTATATAAAAGGGAATTGTTGGTGTGAGCGGACTCCTGTTTCCGGCTTTATCCTCGGCGTAAGCCGATATGGAATATGAACTGTACGTACCGGGTTCGGCAGTAATCTCGATAGGTTCTGTATATTTTCTGTAATCTGATTGTACCGATTGCTCACTACCGGCCGCGTGTTTTTGGAGACGATAAAAGACCGTACCCTCTTCTGCATTTATGGTAATGGTACAGGTTTTTTGATAGTATTCGTTCGGTTCGACCCCGGCGATTTGCGGTTTGGGCGGCGGGTCTTTATCGATGCTGAATTGCACTGATTGTTCATTCTCGCCTATTTCATCCTCATCATCTTCGTACACTCTCGTACGAAGAGAGTACTCCGCTAATTCCCCCTGTGCCGCCTTAAAAACATATTCCCGAGGCAGAATAGGAGAAAAACGAGTGACCGGTGACGGTTCTCTGCCCCCCGAAGCAACTTCGAACCGGACGATGCCGGTGGAAACCTCGGTTTGTATTGTGACATCGTCATTGTATCTTTTCCGGTCCTGCAGGCCCGCTATATAGTTTCCGCTCGGTATATCCGCTGCACGGTAATTCCTCGTTTCAATACGACTTTTATTGCCGGCTTGATCTTGGATATAGTACTCGATGCTGAACTTATCGTCCGTGACATCTATTTGAAGCGGTTTGGTGTATTGTTTGAAAGAAGAGACATCGATACGCGATTGGGTCCGGATACGGTAGTAAACGGAATGGTCAGATACCAAATTCCAGGAAAGAATAGCGTTGTTTCTGTTATCAAGGATGGTTACGTCCGGTTCCGGCGGATAATCGGGAGATTTACGGTCGATGGTAAAGCGAAAGACAGCAGGATTCTGTGATTGGTTGCCCGCTCGATCGACAGAGAGTGCATATACGTAGTAGGTAATTTCTTCGTTTGCAGATCCGCTGAGCGTAAAAGGACCTTGATACACTGTTTGTGCCGCTTCGGTGGCTTCTGTTGATCCGGTCAATTCGGTCGATTCGCCTCCCTGAATGGGAAAATTCAAAGTTTCTTCGAAAACCGAATAAAAAATTGTGTTTCCTTCACTCGAAAGAACTACTTCAAACGGTTTGAGCTTTATCCCCTCTTCGATGTCCTCGTCTAGTGCGGGAGGGGGCGGAGGCAATCGATCGATTGTAAAATGATATATTTCGGGATTGAGGGTCTTATTTCCAGCTTTATCGACCCTTCCGAATCGAAGGAAAAACGTTTGTTCACGGTTATACGATGTATCGAAAAATAGATTTTTACTGTATAACTTTCCTGAATCACTAAAAGGATCTGCTAAATCATCTTCTTTAGAAGCTACGGTATAAAAGATCGTATCAGTGCTATCAGGATTATCTATGGAAACGGAAACTTTCCTGTTATACACACCTCCGTTCTCGAACCCGGTCGGCCGGGGAGGTTCGGGTGGGTCTAGATCGATCGTAAAAGTGTATTCTTTTGTCTCTCCTGCCCGGTTTCGTTCATAATAAACCGGTTTGAGTTTTAGGCGTACAACTGTCTCCTCACCTTCGACTCCGGGAAAGGTCAGGCTCTCCTCTATCCGTGGCGAAGAAAAATCGGGTTCCGGGGGCTCGCTTCCGTCGGTGGTAGCTGTATACACGACGGCAAGTTTAGGCTCGACCGACTCTAATCGTATCGTTACTTGTTCTGAATTGTATAAACCGTTGTTTTCTATCCCTCGTATTACAGGGAGAGACGGTTCACGTCTGTCAATCGAAAAGGTATGAGGTCCGGACAGTGCACTTCGGTTACCGTTTTCATCCACAGCAAAGGCATTGAGCTGGTAGACCGTAAGCTTATCCTGTATACCGAACAAAAAAATTGGCCGCGTGTATGTTTCACTGGTCCTGTCAGGGACTTCCGGAAGCGTATTATTCTCTGACAACGTATAATAGATCGTTCCCCCGCTGCGCATTCTCAGAATTCCGGAGTCGAACTCAACTGTCGGCGGAGGAGGCGGATGTGTGTCCACTGTAACTGTTTTGATTTCAGTTGATTCTGAGATGTTCCCCGCGGCATCGAGAGCGGCAAATCGAAAGGTAAACCTGCGCTCCATGCCTTGAGGGAGAGAAAGGGTTATTCGGTCCGGGCATCGAGGAGAAGCTGATGTAGGGACAGCGGGCTCTTCTTCACCAAAAGCAAGTTCATAAATAATGGATGCGTCTTCCGAACTGTTGGTAACGATCTCTGCTCCTGAAACAGATACGAGTGGCACCTCCGGCGGTTCGACATCGTAGTCGATAAGGCGGGTCACCTGATTACTCACAGCACCTGTCGGTGTATATGCACGTGCCCGCAGCGTGATAGTGCCCGTTTTCGAGGTGTCGGGGAGAGTGAGTTGGAACGGTTTTTCATATCGAAGAGACGATCTATCCGGTGTAGTCCCATCGGTTGTGTAGTAGATGTCGGTCTCCGCGGAACCCCGAATAACAACTGTTGCTTTCGAACGCAGCGGCGGCGGTTTAGAGAGAACTATCTCGGGATCAACAGGGATTCTCTCGTCAAAGATCGCAAAATAGCGGTATTCGCTGGTTTTTAACGCGTTTCCCGCCTCGGCGGTAAACCGGACCGTGTAATATTTTAACCCGCCGCGCAAGGGGTACAGCGTAAACGGCCCTGAATAGACGGAATCGTGGATATTCACGGCTTTCTCACCGACGATGTAGCGGACCTGCCCTGCTCTCGAATCTTCGTTGCGTAATGTGACTGTATGCGGTTCAGTATACGTACCGTTTCTCAAAGAAGTGGTAATAAAAGCCTGCGGTGTTACGGTAAAAGTAATCTCTTCTGCAGTTATGGAGTTTGAACCTGTTTTTTTACCGGCAACACGAAGTGTTACATCTCCCGTAGCGTCTAGCTCAACCGGTTTGGTGTATCCGGTTCCTCTTACTGCAGGATCTCCTCCCCCGATTGTATAACGAATCCACTCATATCCCTTGTGCCGTATGAATAGGAGTTGGCGATTGGCAAAATTACCTTCGACAGGTGATAGTATTTCAAAGAAGGAATCACTCGCAGTACCGTGTGCCGGCTGTTTTAATACATAATCCCAGGATTTTATGCTGCTCCTGTTACCGTACTCATTTATCGAGTATGCGAACAGAGTTGTCTTCTTCGAGCTGTCTCTGTTGTCCGGCAACGATATAGGCAAGCCGTTCCACTCTAAGCCTTCTTTTGTTGGGGGAGAATCAAAACTATAGATAATCGTCTCACCAGGCTGTTTTTTGAAGGTTATCTCGAACTGTTCGTGGAACACTCCCGGCGGGGGTGTAACTTCGGGCGGATCAGGAAAGGATTTTGCAATAATAAAGGTATATTTTTTTTCATCAACGACGACCCCGTTTTTTTCAGCGAATACGGTAAGATCGTAAGTACGGTTTTCACCGGGAAGAGCACTCAGCTGAAGCGGAACGGTATAAGGGACTTTATTTTGTGATCTGCTCTGTGAAAATAGATACTGTATGTCGATGGAACCGTCGACCGGGGTAATTGATACCAGCTGGTCTGAAGAGTAATTACCCGAAGAGTGTGAAATGGAAAAATAGACCTCCTCTTCAGCAGATGCAGTGCATACGAGGAGGAAGGCCAAGAAAAAAGAGAAGATACCAATTCTTTCCGCTACACGGTTATTCCCTATCATCCAGCAGTACTTTTAACGGTTCTCTTAATTCTTCATCGGTAGAAAAGTAATATTTCTCCAGCTCTTCCGCGGTTAAACCAAAAAGTTCATGACTCGTATAATGGATCCAGATTTCTTCCTCCGGTTTTTTGATAATGTGTTTACGGCAGTAATAGTCAGGACGAATCGGTTGCGGATCTTTTTCGTATTCAATAACTTTGTAATCATGGACTGCTATTTTAATATCTTCGCGGGGAATTCCTTTGTCGACAATTAACTCGACCAATTTATTGATCGTTTTACCGCTGTCAAAGATATCATCTACTAGGAGCACTTTGTCTCCGTGGCGGAGATATTCGGGATTATAGGTCCAGCCGTCGACCATGACGGCCCCATGCTGACGAATATCAGTATAAGATCGAGCAACAACGGCAGCATAAAATACCGGTCTCGAATCTTTTCTAACAATCTTGAAATATTCACTTACGATATTACCCAGATAAGCCCCGCCGCGAAGTGAGACGTAGATGACATCGGGAATAAAATTGTCATGATAGAGCCGGTAGGCAAGTTTTATCGAATTGTTACGCATCGTTTCGTACGGCAAAAACTCTTTGTACATGGGTACCCCTACTGTGTCACCGCGATATTATATTCGTTCCCTTCACGCAGAAAATAGAAACGCAATTCATCTTCAGTATCCTCGTTAATTTTTTGGTAGAAATCATAAGCAGTCAGGATTTCAGTCTGATTGATCCGAGTTATGACATCACCGAGCTTTATTCCGGCTATCTGCAGTTTTGTTTTTGGTTCGACTTCGCGGACAAGCACCCCTTGTTGTTTCTGCGGGAGACCGAACTCTTCGCGGAGAAGGTCCGTAAGCGGGACGACACTCAGCCCGGGCCACAAATATTTGTTTTTGGACGCGATAGTCCGTGCATCGGAGCGTCTTCCGATTACAACATCTATGTCTCTGGTTTCACCAAACCGGATAACGGTGAATGTAGCAGTTTCAGAGGGCGGGAGATCTCCCACTAATCGTACAAGCATATTTGCGTCCGAGATTCCTCTGCCGTTGATGGCAGTTACGAAATCTCCCGGCTGTATTCCGGCCCGGTCCGCGGGAGATTCCTTGAAAACGTGATATATAAACGCCCCTCTTTTATCCAATAACTGCATCTGCTCGGCAATCTCCGGGAGCACGTCCGAGATGCTCACTCCCAGCCAGCCGTATTCAATTTCGCCGAGATTGATGAAATCTTCTATTGCTTTCCGTACGTTGTTTACCGGAATTGCAAATCCGATTCCTATATTGCCGCCCGTAGGTGTGGTAATCCATGTGTTGATTCCTACCACTTCGCCCCGGATATTTACCAGCGCACCGCCCGAGTTGCCTTGATTTATAGCTGCGTCGGTTTGAATGAAGTCATTAATGTTATCTAATGGGCCCTGCCTTCCTATTGCACTGACGATCCCCGCGGTAACGGTTGATTCGTAGCCGAAGGGATTACCGATTGCAAGCACCCAATCTCCAACCGAAACGGTGTCGGAATCTCCGAAAGGGGCCGTAGGGATGGTGCTGTCTTTCGATGTAAAAGAGATAAGTGCTAAATCTTTTCGAAGATCTTTTCCAATGATTTCGGCGGGAAACTCCCGCTGGTCGTAGAGGGTTATTTTTACCTCATCAGCATTCCCGATTACATGGTTGTTAGTAAGCACGAAGACACTGTTTCCTTTCCTTTTAACGATAACCCCCGAGCCGAGTCCCTCATTACGAAACTCGAACAGGTCTTCGTCCGGACCACCCGGCTCGGACGGCCCGAAATTCCACGGAAGGAAAGGGAACCGTTCACTTTCCGGCTCTGCCGCTGTTTCACGGAATTCAACAACATCGACCTGCACTACTGCAGGCAATACTCTTCTTGCTACCTCCCGGAATGAGTTTTGTAATGTGTCCAGGTTTTCAATCGCTGAAATGGTGCGCGATGATACGGCAGTATCAGGATTGTAGCCCCGATTGTTCAACACACTTTGATTCGAGAGTGAGAAAATGAGTGTGGTCATCGAGAAACCGATGATGATGCCCACAAGTATGAGGTTTATAAATAAAAACTTTTTTGAATAAAAAAGTTTTTTTAAAGACATATCCGAATACCTCTCTCTTTATTATACAATATCATACATTACTCCCATGGTGTGAGAATTTCTGTATGTGAGTCAAAAACTGCTATTGTATGTTCAAAATGGGCGGACATGCTGTGGTCCGCCGTTATAACCGTCCAGCCGTCTTCTAAGATCTCGATTTCGTGGGTCCCCGTCGTAATCATGGGCTCTATAGCGAGCACCATACCTTTTTTTATTCTCGGATTCGGCCCATTACCGACGTAATTGGGTATTTGCGGTTCTTCATGCAGTTTAATGCCGACTCCGTGTCCGCAGAAGTCCCGCACCACACCATATCCATGTTTGGTGGCGTGTTCATAAACGGCCCGGGAAATATCTTTTATTCTTTTTTTTACTTGTGCCTGTTCAATGCCGAGATACAGGGATTCTTTTGTCACCTTGAGCAGTTTCGAAACCTCTTCAGATGTTGTCCCCACAGGGACCGTCAATGCGGCGTCACTTATGTATCCGGCCAAGGTCACTCCGAAATCGAGACTGACAATATCTCCCTGTTTAAGTCGGTATTTCCCAGGAATTCCGTGAATGACCTCCTCATTGACTGACACGCAGAGAGAGGCGGGATAGCCCATGTGGTTTAAAAAAGTCGGTTTTGCCTTGTGTTTGTTTACAAAATCACGGGCAAAAGCATCCAGCTCTCTGGTTGTAATACCTTCTTCGATAAGATTGATTAAATTTTTATATGTTGCCGCGAGAATAAGCCCGGCATCCCGGATTTTCCCTATCTCGTCATCGTTTTTCAAGCGTATCATGGTGGATTATTGTATTATTCTTCTTCTGTTACTTCTTTTTTCTCTTTTGAGGCGGCCGGTTTCCTGTCAATAGATTGAAAAAGACTTTCGGTTTCTTCGCCAAACGAATCGTTTATAATCGAGCCGACATTCTCAGATGAATTAGAGGTAATTGTGACTTTTCCTTCGGTAATAACGCCGGCTTCAACCGTGAGTTTTGGAGTCGTAATATTTCCGAGAACCTTCCCTGTCTCAATGAGGTTGACTTCTTCTGAGGCGGTAATATTACCGATCAATGTTCCGGCAACGGTTACCCGTCTTGCCTCAATATCCGTTTTTACTTTTCCGGTTGGTGCAATTATGAGTTGATCATCGGTTTTTATATCACCTTGAAATTTTCCTTCAATTCGAATGGAGCCGTCAACATAGAACTTACCCTCAAAGATACTTCCTTCTCCAATGAGGCAGTTAGCACTTTCGGATATCTTGGCCATATATGCTCCTTTTGTCCAAATAATTTAGTTTGTAAAGAGTATCACCTTTTTTCAGCAGCTTCAAGCTTTTTTAAGAGAAGCCGTCCTTCGAGATTATGGGGATCAATCTCCAATCCGTAATTGAGCTGCCTTTTCGCCATACTGTAATCGCCGTTCAGATAATGAGAAAGCGCAATCTTGATATAGAGATTTGCTTCTTTTTTATCCGGCCCGAGGGGGTCTTGTTCTCTTAAAGCGCGGGTGAGGAGGTCTTCCGCTTGTTTGAACTGATTCAAAGCGTCATCAATAAACCCTTGTTTTAAATAAATCAATCCGAGATTGTACCGGGTTTCCCAACGGGGGACAAAGGTAAGAGATTCTTTAAACGATGCTTCCGCACTTTCGTAAGCACCGTTTAGAGTATGCACAGCCGCCCGAAAAAATGTGGCCCATTCCATCTCTCCCATATTCCGCTCGAACTGGTCGAGAAGTGTTGTCAATTCTTCAAAATCTTCTAGTCCGAGCAGATACCAGGACAAATACTGGGCAATGTTTATATTTTCGGGATAGCGGTTGTAAAGCTGCCAAAGAGCAGCTTTATACTTTGCAGGATTGTTCACTGTAGAGGAGAGGGTCATATAGAGCAGTTCTATATCGGGGTCCTCGGGATGATCACTTCTGTATCGGGCTATTCTCTCCAGTGCTGCTTCACTGTTTTCCTGTTCCGTGAAATACCAGGCCAAAGGAAGGATAACACTCTTTTTGTCAGGAAAGCGGTTATACGCCTCCAGAAGATAGGGCAGACTATCTCCGTTCATGCGGTTTTCAGCAATCCAGGCGAGGTTCAGATACGGTATCCATGATTCGGTAGGTGAAGATTCCGTGATTTCAGTATAGAAGTTTTTTGCTTTTGAAAACTGTTCTTTTTGCATAGCTAGATCTGCCGCAAGCATCAGCCATTCATTAGAATCGACTGTTTCATCATTGCGAATTTCGGGAAGAAGCTTTTCCGCGTATTCGAGGTCCCCCGCGTCGTAAGCGATAAAATAATGTGCTAAAGGAGATATGCCAACAGCCGTTTCTCTTATGAGTGACAATGAGCGGTCGCGTTCACCATAGTGCATAGCAAGTACTGCCGCGAGAAGCATAAATGTGTCATCTCCGGTCATTCTGCCGGCATCAATAAAGGTGTCCACCTTTTTTTCTGAAAAACCTGCGAGCATTCCACTGTATGTATCGGGTGCGGAGACCGGTTTTTTCCCGGTGTAGTAAAGTGATGCTTCCGTGATGAGAGAAGGATAATTTTCATTCGTCAGGTATTTGACGGCATGCGAATAAGCCTGCTCATACTGCTTGAGCTCTAATTCCGCGACAATCCGGATATACCAGAGTACTTCACTCCCGGATATATTCTCCGTAGCAATCTGTGACAATGTGTTGAGGATAGTGTAGTCATTTGTATTTTCCGATAGTGTATACGCCCGATCTAAAATACGCAGCCACGAGTTTACGCCACCGCTGAAAGAGCGAAATTGCATGAGAAGATCTTCCGCATTGGAATAGTATCCTGTTTGTAAATAATCATCTATTTGGAGAAGGGTTTGATCCACGTTTATGGATTTTTCTGGCGCAAGCACCTCGTTGTAAAAGATATATCCGCCTACTCCTCCTCCTACAAGAATGACTGCAATAATAAGAATGAGCAAAAACCGGCGCTTAGTAAAAAGTCCCATTTCTTATTCCGTTTTTATTCCGTCGAGAACCCCGTTGATAAATCGATAAGAATCACTGTTTCCGTATTTTTTAGAAATGTCAACAGCTTCATCAATGGTGACGGATTTCGGAATGTCGTTCTGATAGAGTAACGCGTAGGTGCTCATCCGTAAAATTGCCAGATCGACTTTGGAAAGTCTGGAAATATCCCAATGTTCGAGCCTTGCCTGGATAGATGAATCTATGACATCTATATTTTCAAGGGTGCCCTGGATGAGAAGACGCGCAAACGATACTGTTTCCGTGTCCAGCTTTTCTTTCCGTTCAGGGTCAATCCAGGAAAACTGTAATAACGATTCGATCGGCTCTCCCGTCATTTCCCAGCAATAGAGCGACTGGAGAGCCAAAATTCTTCCCTGTCGACGTGAACCCATCTCCGTTACTGTACGAATTCTCTAAAGTAACTTAAGTTTTCTTCGTTGATATCAATGCTGTCTTTGATAATGCGGATATCGGCTTGGTCCTTCAAGTCTTCTACGATGTCGTCGACAGCCTGTTTAAAGATCTCTTGCTGTTTTTCCATCTTCTTGAGGTTGATAATTCTCTGACGTACAGTCTCATTTGACGCTGGACTTACAGGATCGTCGAGTTCGAGAAATCGTTTGGGTAAATGATCAGTAATCTTTAAGATGTGGAAACCGATATTGGACTCGATTACCTGAGTTATCGAACCGGTTTCAGTCGAGAAAGCTATTTTGAAAAATCTGTTTCCGAGAAGCATCTGGGAGTTTACATCATTTCGGGCCAAAAACCCCACATCACCGCCCTGATGCCGTAATTCCTTGTCGTCGGAGAATTTTATAGCCATGTCTTCGAAACCGGCGGATCCGTTTCTCAAATCGCGATAAATCTCTTCCATCAGCTCCCGTTCCTTCCGCTTTTCCGAGCTGGAAAGGTTCCTAGTGTCCCGATAGATCTGGCTAAACCGTACCATTTCCGGGTTTATGAACAGGTGAGAGTTGGCCTGATAGATGTCTTCGATTTCACTTTCCGAAGGGGGTTTGATGCTGTCGAACAGCGACTGTTTTTTGTATTTTACGTATTTTTGGGCAAGAAGCTGGTTTTTGCTTTGACTTACATACTCTTCCCATGACATGCCTGTCTGCTGGTAAATAAGGGTTTTCAGCTGCGCGTCACTTATGTTCATGCCCTGTGCCATTACCTGCTGTTTTACTGTCGCTATCACTTCGGAGTCAGTGACCATGAGTCCTTCGTCCTGGGCAGCTTGATTGATCAGTTTCGATATCATCAACTCTTCGAGAATGTTTTCTTTTGGAGGTACCGGCTGGTTTGCTGCCGAATACTGCTGTTTTATCTTGACAATGGCATTGTTGAGCTGTTTTTCGGTGATAATCTCCGGTGTCGTATAATTTATCGTTGCTACCGCTGTATCGAGTATTTGGCTCTGGCCGAAAATGATTGTGAATAAAAGAAATGGGATAGCAAGTGCCGTTATTTTTAGTAGTTTCATTTTAAAACCTCGTTGTATATAGTATTGCTACTTTATTTATGAAGATGTTATAGCAGTCTTTTTTTTCAGTTTCTTGACTCCTGAAAGACCCGGTGCTAGATTCAGACTCTTTGTTAGATAATATCTCGCTTTTTCGATTTTGCCCAATTTTAAATATAATTCCGATATCTTTTTTAACAGATGTGCGGTTACCTTGGGGGAAAAATCGTATTTTACAAGGGTTGTAAGGTACTCTATCTGGGTTTCAGGATCTACTTTTTCCTGCAGCTTATTGCAGGCAATATTTTTTAACCGTTCTATTACTTCTTCCATGAAGTGTTTGAAGTACGGCCTTTCACATTCCAATAGCACTATTTTTATGAGTAAATCGTATGCTTTTAAATATTCTCTGTTTTTTTCATACTCTTCTGCAAGGAGAAAAGCACAATCCATAAAATCTTCCCGCCCTAAGTAATGCTCTAAGGGAATGTTGTATGTGTAGACCAGCTTTTCAAAGAGCGAAAGCGCATCGTGTTCCTTATCATGGAGCAGATCGTAGAAAACAAGATGAGATTGAGAATAAAAATCATCCTCCCGTTTTCTCAAAAAATCTCTGTAGTTGAATTGAGATGCAACAGTGACGGTTCTCCGGAGACGATCGTATTCTTTTCGTTTTACAGGATCACTTAGAACTTGATACGCTTTTAAAAGCAGTTTCATTGCCGTATCCGATTTTTCGGATCCGGATACGATGTCAGGATGTAACCGTTTTGCCTTCTGTCGGAAGGACCTTTTTATCTCATGAATCGAAGAAGTTTGATGTATGCCTAAGATCTTATAATAATCTATCGGTTCTTGTTTCATTTGTTGATATGAAGTCTTTTTCCTATCTCTGCTGCTTCCTCTTCCGTACTAATAATATCTGAGTTTTTTAAATACATTCCTTCGTGTTCCATTGCCTTCATCAATTTTGTAAGTGTTTTGATTTTCCTCAATCCGGTATTGAGGATGAAGGCAAAACTGCGTTTTCCCGTAACAACTCCGGCGTTATCGAGAAAACTTTTAATCGTATCCGGTATATTACCCCCGAACATGGTAGTACTGGCAGTCCCTACCGCTATATAGCTGTAGATCGTCAGTTTTGTATTGACATCACGGTCTCCATCGATAATATCAACCTGATGTCCCTGACTTTCCATACCACCGGCAAGTCCTTTTGCAATTTTTAACAGCTTGTCCCGGTTGTTTTTTGAAAAGAAAATGATTCCAACGCGCATGCTTCCCCCAAGGTTTACGACGGAATAGAGATGGTTTTATTGCTCCATTTGCTCTTCATCGGTAGGAGAAGGCGCCTCTTCTTCGGTTGTTTCAATAGGAGTTTCTTCTTCTACATCCCACCACTCTTCAACCGATGATTGTTCACTGCTTTGACGCCTTGCTGCACCGATGACATCTCCTGCTTCCGGAGTTTTATTTACCCAGGCCAACCCGAAAGAGCAAAACAGAAAGATGCCGCCGATTATAGCGGTAAATTTGGTCAGGACATTCCCGGAACGTGAGCCGAACGCGGTAGAACTGCCTCCTCCAAAAATGCCTCCTAATCCTTCTCCTTGCTCGTCCTGCATGAGAACAAGAACGATGAGTACAATGGCACTCAGAATGAATAGGATCAGCAGGATTATTTCAATTATTCCCATGGTAATTGTCTCCGTATAAGATTTTTATTTATCGAACTGCACAATCGGTACGAATTTCTCGGCAGAAAGTGATGCTCCGCCCACTAATGCACCGTCTATATTATCTTTAGCCATGAGGTCTTTTACGTTCGCGGGCTTAACAGAACCGCCGTACTGAATGACCATGCTGTCGGCTGCAGATTGAGAGTACAGTGCGGTCAACGTCTCACGAATTGATCTGTGCATGTCGTCTGCGTCTTCAGGTGTTGCAGTCTTTCCGGTCCCGATAGCCCAAACCGGTTCGTATGCAATCGTAACGTGACTCAAGTCGTTGTTCTTCACATCATTGAGTCCGCTTAGAAGTTGGCTTTTTACGACTTCACCCGCTTTACCCTTTTCACGCTGCTCGAGCGTTTCTCCCACACAGAGAATGAGATCCATTCCATGAGAAAGGGCGAGTTTTACTTTTTTATTGATAAGCTCATCACTTTCTTCATATACCAGTCTTCTCTCGGAATGTCCGATGATGACGACATCAACGCCGATATCTTCCAGCATGAGAATGGAGATTTCACCGGTATGAGCGCCCTGCTCTTCGCCGGCCATGTTTTGAGCGCCCAACAGAATGTTGGAATCTTTTAAAACTTCCGCGACCGATTGTAACGCTGTAAAAGGGGGAGCAATCATAATCTTATGATTGCTCCCGTTGAGTGTATTCTTTAATTCTTCAGCCAAAGCTACAGCTTCGGGTATTGTTTTATGCATTTTCCAGTTACCGGCTAAATATGTAGCTCTCATGTTATAATCCTTTTTTTTATCTGTTACGATTCTAAGGCGGCAATTCCGGGAAGTGTTTTCCCTTCGAGCAATTCGAGTGAAGCTCCCCCGCCTGTCGACACATGGTCGATCTTATCGGCAAGATTGAACTTGTTCACTGCAGCGACGCTGTCGCCTCCACCGATAACCGTCATGCCTTTGCACTCCGCGACCATTTTTGCGACTTCCAGAGTCCCGTTTGCAAATTTATCGAACTCGAACACACCCATTGGTCCGTTCCAAACAAGCGATTGTGCATTCTCGATCGGTGTTCGTATCGCTTCTAAGGTTTTCTCCCCTATGTCCATTGCAACCTTCCCGGCAGGGATATCGATTTTGTCCACCTTCTCAGCTTCAGCATTCTCGTCGAACTTGTCAGCGACCAAATGGTCCGTTGGAAGAATCACACTTACGTTCTTCTCTTTGGCGCTTTTGAGCAGTTTTTTCGCAGTCTCGAGATATTCATCTTCAAAGAGCGAATTGCCGATTTCGTGGTCTTCCGCCTTAAGGAAAGTGTATGCCATTCCGCCGCCGATGATCAAGGTGTCGCACTTGGGTATGAGGTTTTCGAGGACCCCGATTTTAGTTGAAACTTTTGCCCCGCCGATGATTGCAACGAACGGACGTTTCGGACTCGTGAGAAGCGGTTCAAAGAACTTAATCTCTTTTTCCAAGAGGAATCCTGCTACTGACGGAAGGTGTTTAGTGATACCTTCCGTAGAGGCGTGTGCTCTATGGGCGCTTCCGAAAGCGTCGTTGACGTATACATCTGCTAAGGATGCGAGTTTCTTGGAAAAATCGGGATCATTTTTCTTTTCTTCATCGTGAAATCGGGTGTTCTCGAGGAGCATAACATCTCCGGGTTCGAGATCACCGGCCTGTTTTTCCACTTCCGGACCGACGCAGTCACCGGCCATGACGACCCGGGTGTTCAATAGTTTCCCTAAGTGTTCCGCTACCGGTTTCAGGGTGAATGCCGGGTCCGGCGATCCTTTCGGCCGTCCCAAATGGCTCATCAGAATAAGTGAGGCGCCTTCCTGTTCGAGCACATATCGTATTGTAGGAAGGGCCGCCCGGATGCGGGTATCGTCGCTGATCTTTCCCTCTTTAATCGGTACATTGAAATCGACACGGGCTATTACCCGTTTATTTTTTAAATCAATGTCTTTTACTGTTTTAACTGGCATAAGAAAAATCCTCTTATAGATGCTGTCCGAGTTTAACGGCAAGATCGACTACCCTGCAGGAGTAGCCCCATTCATTGTCGTACCAGGAGAAAACTTTAACCTGGTTTCCAACGACCATCGTGCTCAGAGCGTCAAAAATAGAGGAGTGTTCATCGTGAATAATATCTACCGACACAATGGGGTCTTCGGTGTAAGAGAGTATCCCTTTCATGGGGCCTTCTGCTGCTTTTTTCATTGCTGCATTGACTTCTTCTACCGAAGTCTGTTTTTTAACGGTTGCTACGAGATCAACAAGAGAGCCGGTCGGGGTGGGAATACGGATAGCAACACCGTCGAGCTTCCCGTTGAGCTCGGGGAGCACTTTCCCTACAGCTTTTGCCGCGCCCGTTGTGGTCGGAATCATGGACACAGCACAGGAACGGGCCCGTCTCAGGTCCTTGTGAGGCGCATCGAGAATTACCTGATCGTTTGTGTAGGAATGAATGGTAGTCATGACACCGTATTCGATGCCGAAAGAATCGTTTAAGACCTTAGCAACAGGTGCTAAGCAGTTAGTAGTACAACTTGCATTCGAGACAAACGTATCGCTCGCCTTCAGGTCGTTGTCATTTACCCCGAGTACGATCATATTGTCTATCTGGTCTTTTGCGGGGACGGTCAGAATGACCTTCTTTGCAGGATATTTACTGTTTTTCAAATGGTCTCCATACCCGCCTTTCGAGCCTTCCTTGGTCCGAAACACTCCGGTGGATTCAACAACGATATCCGGAGCATCGCCCCAGGGGATATCTACGGGGTTCTTCTCGGAGCAAACTTTGAATTTTTTTCCGTTTACAATAATATTTGCATCATCATACTCAACTGTGCCGGGGAATTGACCCTGTGTTGAGTCATACTTTAATAGATGAGCTAAGGTTTTATTGTCCGTTAAATCGTTGATAGCAACTACTTCCACATCTGAATTTTCCAATGCAATTTTGAATACATTTCTTCCAATCCGTCCAAATCCATTAATAGCTAGTTTCATATTTTCCTCCTGACTGTAACTTCGTATTTCCATTGAGAATATAAGAAAAAAGGTGTAACTGTGTCAATGAAAGGAGGGGAAATAAACAGTCCGCTGCTGTTTTTAGCCGGATTTTAATAAAAAATCAGTCTATTTTTATAAGATCCTCGTAGAGATCTACGGTCCTTCCTGATCGGATTGCTTCTTCCGCCTCTTCTTCCGCCCTGCCGCCGAATAGTCTTCGTCCTGTTTGTTCTTCTTCAGCCGCCTCGTCCTCTTCTTCCGGGGGCAGCTCGATAATTTCATCACCCGGATTTATCATATCGAAAAACATTTCAGTAGAAATAGTCCCT
>CAZKZZ010000003.1:28824-71916 GCA_964557375.1 uncultured Spirochaetales bacterium
CGATCAATTCATCGGTCTCGGTAACGGTAAATGTGCCTAATAGTGCTTCTTCGTTGTAGTTGAGTCCAATGACATCATTTTTCAGAGTTATCGAACCCGCTTTTACCAGTGCAAGCTCTTCTTCTTCCTCAATTCCGTCGTAAGAGCCCACATTGACCAGGCCTGAATCGAATCTACGATCTACGAGTCTCCCCCGCAGCGGCAGATCTTCAAAGAAATCCGTACCGATCTGTTTTAAAGCTTCTGTGACTTTGTCATTGCCGGTCCGATAATACCTGTATGCCTTTATTTTATCTCCGGTTAGGGCACTGTAGAGTTCACATTCGGTCGCAAAGGAGCGTGTTGTTTCATGGAAGGTGACAATAAGAAAATAGTGCGCATCTGCCTCCCTCGCCTGCCGGAAAGCCTTAGAAAAGGAATCGGTCGGCTCGATTTCATTTATCACATCAATTGTCTCGTAATGGAGAAGCTGGTCCCGGAGATAGTGAGCTAGAGTTCGGTCGGCTGAAACGTGCCGGAGTGTGCTCGCATCGGAATAAAAGAGCAAACACCGATAGTGAAACCGTTCCATGGGCAGCGTTTGGTTCACCCCCGATTGCTCACTCCTGCTCTCTTTGAGAGTAGGAGGAAATTGCCGTACTCCCCACCTGTTGGCTACACTCTCCTCCTGAAGGCTTTTTTGTATTTCATACTCATCGAGTATATCGACATCGCTGTACTCGAGGTCATCAATGATCAGTTTTAATTGTGAAAGATATCGGGCAGGTTCTCCCATTTTATTGATAATATCAGCGTAGAGGAGCCTTCCCTCCACGGAAAACGGGTCGATTCTCAATCCGCGTCGGTATTCTTCCCTGGCCCTTCTAAAAAAGTTGCGCTCTTCGAAAGTCTGTCCCTTTTCAAAATGGTACGCGGCGTACTGCGCGCGGAGAGGATCATCGAGATCATAATGATTGATGAGTATGTACTCTAAAGCCATTCTCGATATCTCATCGTCTGTTCTAATCCGGAATGCGCGGGTAAAACTGTTAATACTCCGGTCATACTCTCCATTTTCACCGTAGGCATATCCGAGCGTGTACCAGAGGAGATGGTTTTCTCTGTCGGTTTTGAGCACTTCATTGAGTAGTGGGACCACTTCTTCGTATCTGCCGCTGTGCAAATATATCTTGCTCAAGAGATGAATTGCATCGGTATAATCAGGTTTTAATGAGATGCTCGTTTTCGCCTGCAGTTCCGCTTCAGTAAGATCACCGTAGGTAAAGTAATGTTTCGCGGCGAAATAGTGCACCTGCGGATCATGAGAAAAATGGTGGAGTGCTGTCCTGATATACTCCTCCGCCTGTCTGCGGTTTCCTCGTGCGTCATAGACGAGCATAAGGGAGAGCAGGGCGCGTTTATTCAGGGGGGAGTAATTCAGAGCTTCGAGATACCTGTTTGTTGCGTATTCGGTTTTTCCGAGAACAATATTCAGTTCCGCGAGTCCGAATTGGGCGGCAATATTGTACGGTTCCCTTTTGAGTACCTGTTGAAATCGGTTCTCGGCCTGATCATAATTACCGAGTGCGATGTGGATTCTTCCTTCGAGAATGATGATATGGGGATCATTTTGGTTGTACTGCTTGGCTTTCCGCACCCACTGCAGCGCTTCGTCGTATTCTTCCAGATAAAAGTAGGTTTCCGCCAGCCCGATAATTGGATCGATATAGTTCGGGGCCTCTTCGAGAATGGTCCTGTAGAGCTCTATTGCGCGGTAGTACTGTTCGTTCTGTTGAGCAGAACGTGCTTCGTTGTATAATTCACGTGGTCCGGCTCTATTCTGTGCCCCTGCTGAAACAGTGAGCAAGAAAACGAGAAAGAAACAGAGGGTTCCTGTTTTATTGAGCATCCGGTTCTTCCGCCTTTTTTACCACCTTTATTGTCTTGATCTTATGTCCGTCCATGTCTTGAATAATGAAATCAGCATGACCGTACCCTACCTTTTCAAATTTTACAGGGATCTTGCCGAACAGATCGAAAACAAACCCCCCGAGTGTGTCGTAATCTTCATTGGGGATGTTCATTTCCAATTTTTCATTGAGGTCCTCGATATCTAAGCGGGCATCACAGAGGTAGATCCCGCTCCCGATCTCCAGGATGTCTTCAATTTCGTGATCGAACTCATCCTGGATCTCTCCAACGATCTCTTCTAGAATATCTTCGAGACAGACAATTCCTGAAACGCCGCCGTATTCATCCACGGCAACCGCGATATGCACTTTTTTGAGCCGAAACTCCCTGAGCATGCTGTCGAGACGTTTACTTTCAGGAATGAAGTAGGCTTTCCGGATAATTGATTCAATATTGATCTCTTCATTCTTGTAGAGATAGGAGAGAAGGTCTTTTGCATAGAGGGTGCCTATGACATTATCAATCGTGTCTTTATAAACAGGGAACCGGGAATGTCCCGATTCGATCAAGCTCACCATCAATTCGTCGAGCGAGACATCTGCAGATATAAATACAACATCGATTCTGGGGACCATAACCTCCTTTACCGTTGTTTGGGACAATTCTACAATTCCACGAATCATGTCCTTTTCAGCAGCGTTGAGGTTTTCGTAGGAGGTTTCTTCTTCCTGGACGCGGTGTCCGAACAGTTTACGAATAAATGGTACCTGTTTCAAAATAGTTCTACTCCGTTCACAGAATGCAAAATATATTCCTGTTTTTTTATCATTTCTTGGTTTTCAAGGTCCTCATATGTATGGTCCATTCCCATCAAATGGAGAATGCCGTGGACTAATAACCGTTTTACTTCTTCATCCTTCGTAACATTATACTCTAAAACATTTCTCGAAAGAGTCTCCACACTAATGACAATATCCCCCGCGTGTCCTCCTGTTTCAGGTTCAATTTCCGGAGGGGACGGAAAAGGTCCCGACTGCGGAAAAGAGAGAACATCAGTAGGTGCATCACTATCTCTGTATAGCCGATTCAGTGTTCGGATGTACTCATCGCTGCAGAAGAGGACAGAGATTTCCCAATTATCGATCGACAAAAATGAGAGGACTGTCGAGCAGTACCGCTCGACCGCCTGTGGTGGAGGATGATCAGAAAGGGATTCTTCTTCGTAGTTTACCTCAACAACATTCAATTCTTTTCCCCGTTCGTACGCGGATATTCTATCCTGGAATGAAAATATCCTGCAAGAATCTGGACAAATGTTTTTCGAATGGTTTCCAAATCTTTTAGGGTCAAATCTGTATCGTTTAACTGTTTTTCTCGAAACCGCTGCATAATCAGATCCCAGACAGCTTTTTCCAACTTTGCAATACTCGGTTTTTTTAACGTTCGAGTCGCGGCATCGACGGTGTCGGCAAGCATAACAACCGCGGCTTCCCGGCTTTTAGGTGGTGACTCAGAATATGAATAGTCTTCCGGAGCAACTTTAGTGTTCTTTTTGTCCTTGAGTGCTTCACTGTAAAAATAGCTGATAAGCCCGCTTCCGTGGTGCTGGGATATGATATCGAGTACTGATTTGGGAAGCTTTAACTCTTTCGCCTTCTCTATCCCTATTTTTACGTGTGACTTGATCACGGCAACGGAGAGAGATGGTTTTAGATCATCATGTTTATTATCGGCTTTTTGATTTTCAATAAAGTACTCAGCCTGGTCGGTTTTTCCGATATCATGGTAATACGCGCCGACTCGTGCCAAGAGCGCATTGGCACCGATTTCCCTGCAGGCGCTTTCGGAGAGATTCGCGACATTGAGAGAATGGCTGTAGGTTCCAGGTGCTAGAGTTAACATTTTCTTCAGGACCGGTGTATTTGTATCTGAGAGCTCCATCAACCGGAATACGGTCGGTTCATTTATAAGATGCTCGAGAATCGGCAGAATTCCTAAATTGAGAAATCCGCAGAGAAATCCATTTAACGCGCCCCACCCGACCGCACCGGGAAGCAGAGACAATTCATCAAAGAAAATCATAGTACACACTGCAATTATTCCGCTGCTCACTAATGTCAGATAGATCGTTGCTTTTATAAGATCGATTCTGCGTTGGGCCTCCTGTACAACCAGTGCACCGGCGACTCCGGAAAAGAAGGCAAATAAAAATGTAATAGGAGTTGCGTCACGGAACAGAAAAACCGTAAGAGAGAGAAGCAGGGAAAAGACCACGGATGTCCTGGCGTTTAAAAGAATTGCGGTTAGCATACCGAGCAGTGAGGTGGGCAGCAGAACTGAGAACGGTATTTGTTCGGGCAGGATATCGAATTGTTTAAAGACCAATGCAACGAGCAGATAAAAAATAAACATCCCGAGAAGTATGTAAATGTTTTCGTGACTGGGTGTCCTTTTGACAAACGGGGGACGAAACATAACAAATGCTAATCCGTAGATCAGAAGAATAAAAAGAGCTGTACGCAAAATTGTGAGAAATCCGGCAGCTGCAGTATGCTTCTTTAGTTGTTCTATCTGTTCAATATCGTCATCCGTTATTACTGTCCCCTTACGGATAATCGTATCACCTTTCTGCATCCGTTTAATAACCGGTGCCGCGTCTTGTATCGCTTCCGCCCGATTTTTTTCGGTTGCATCACTATCATAAAATGTATTGGGCTCGATGAACGAAGAAAGAAGAAGATAGATGGCCGGACGGTTCGACGATTCCAGCCCCATTTCCTCGATAAGGGAGCCGACATGGGATTCGAGATTTTCAAAGGCAACGTATTCTGAACGTGTTAGTTCCCGCTCCCGGTTTTCTTCCGGATAGATCACTTCGATTTTATCGAGAATAAAACCTTCGTCCAATCCGGAAAACTGTAAAACAGGTTTGTCCATGATGCGTTTGAGCAGATTATATGAGAGAGAGATCAACTCGCTTACCTGTCCTGTCTCTACCAGTTCTGATATCTGTTCTTCTGAGAAAAGACCGGGAAAAGAGGTTTGAATACGAAGAAACAATTCTTCTGTCGATATATTCTTATTGTATAACTCAATGAACTTTGACGCGAAATCCTCATATTCGGAAAAAACCCGTTCGGTAACATTTGCATTATATCGGAAAACCGGATAGACAAGCTGCTTCATCGCTCTGTATTTGAGGTCGGTAGCTTCTTCGTCCACATAGAGGATGTTTCTCTCCAATACGACATCTTCTTCCGCGACATTCCCTAATTCGTAATTTTCCGGATTGTACGACTCAAAAAGAGACCCCGGCTGCAGGAGAAGAATGATGAGAAACAGCGCGAGCGGATAGGAGATGATAATCGCTAGGTAGAGATATTTATCACGTGTTTTTATATTCAGAAACGCCCGCAGCTTTGAGATGAACGGGCGCTTATTTTGTTTCGTTGATTTCATATGCGTGGATGATTTTTTTGATCAATGGGTGACGAACAACATCGGTGCCGTCAAAATAGGAGAAATAAATACCGTCGATACCTTCAAGTATTTTCATTGCGTGGAGTAGACCTGACTCCTGTTTTCGGGGCAGGTCTATCTGGGTTATATCTCCCGTAATTACGATTTTTGAATTCTCACCCATTCGGGTAAGAAACATCTTCATCTGCTCTTTTGTCGTGTTTTGTGCTTCATCTAAAACGATGTAACTGTCTTTAAGACTTCTCCCCCTCATATAAGCAAGCGGCGCAATTTCAATGATCCTATTCTCTTCGAGTTTATTGATAGTTTCAATAGGTATCAATGAATCCATGGCATCGTAGAGCGGTCGCAGATAGGGGCTTATTTTCTGGGCCAAATCTCCGGGCAGATACCCGAGCCGTTCCCCCGCCTCAACAACCGGCCGGGTCAAAATCAGCTTTCGTTTGGATTTAGTTAGGATCTCTTTCAACGCATGGGCGATGGCCAGGTACGTTTTTCCTGTTCCTGCAGGACCGATAGCAAAAACGATATCGTGTGTTCCCATTTTCTCGACGTATAGTGCCTGATGGAAGCTCCTCGGATAGATTTTGACATCACTCGAAGGAATTCGGATGGTCAAATCCTGCATTATTTTTTCTTTTTCCTCTTCTCCTTTGCGGTTAGAGTTATAAAGGGCGTGAATGAGATCGGGACTGGGGGTGTGACCCATCATCGTATGCGCTTTGAGTTGATCGATGATTGAGCGGAATAGTTCCCGTTTGGCCGTATCATCGGATTCGATAAAGATTTCGTTGCCGCGAGAAAATACTTTTTCTTCTATGAGGTCTTCGATTACACGAAGATTAGCATCATTAACTCCGCATAATTCACTCAAGGTTTTTCGATCATTTAGAACGATAGTTAGACAGTTCGCCAATACCCTTCCCTTTTAATAGTGTACATACGGCTAATAGGATACGTCAAGGTCGGCCTTTGTCAAGTGCACGTGTCCGGCATCTGTACCGGTTGAATTGTTTTTTTAGAAAGCAAGTACATCATTATCGTAACGTACCCTGCTTCTCAATTCCGGAATCGGGTTCCATTGGACAAAAATTGAAAATGTTCTGTTCCATTCGTACCGTTGAACTCCATCATCCCCCGTTTGTAATAGCGGTTCGGCACTAAACTCTACGGTGAGGTCCCAATCGTGCATATGATGAACAAGATTCAAAGTTATGCGCTGCGCGTTAAAAAATGATTCTTCCCTGTCGCTCATATTGAACAAATTGAACGATTTGCCCAGGTCGACAAAAGGATCTCGTGTTTCTTCTCCGGTAATTGCCGTATATGCATCAAAATAGCGGTATATGTTGTTGTTTTCTGCCTCGAAACTGAAATTGAGGTCCAAAAAACGGTAAATACTGAGCTCGAGACCGACTCTGAATGTAAATAGGGAGTCGGAAAATTTTATTAGATTCATTGTTACAGAGGTATCGATGTCGAGAAGAAAACTTATCCTGTTTTTCCATACAGGATTGTTTTGGGGATTAGTGTCTATCCCGAACGTCACTGTTTCCGGGATGAATTTCTTCGTATCTTCCTGCTGCCATCCGATACCCGGTTCAAACGTAGAAGGATACGTTTTTTTCATCGTAAAATCGGAATAAAAAAACCATAATCTGAGTGAGGATGTGTTGGAATAGGGGTCTTCGAAAAGCGGCAAGACCTCTTCTGTGGTGTTGTCCGGAGTCTGTATAGCCGGGTCGCCGAAAATAAAACTTTCCTTTATCTCAATGTTATTACTAAAAAAGGAGAAGTTAGCAGTAGACCTGCTTTTTATCCATTTTGCGATATCAAAATCATAGGTAAACAGCTGCTCTAAGAGAATGGAGGTTGATTCCGGCTTTACCTGAAACCGCTCGGTCAAGGATAGTGGTTTCAGGTTCCACTCTTCCGGAGAATCTTCATCATCAGGGTCGATCGGTTCCTTTTTGAGTTTTCCCTGGGCTATCGTCGTAAAAGGGCCGGTATTGAGTGTTAAGGTACCGTTTATTTCCTGGTCGAGCGGGGGCAGGATAGTATTTACATCCAGAATCTGCTGCTGCGTGAACGGTATAAACACCAGTCTTGCACCGAGGGAATGCTGAGAAACATACTCTTCATCCCACTCGAAGGTGGAATCTTCATATACAGGCTGGTCGTTGTCGTCGATATAGTCGAATTTTTTTTCCAGCAGTTTCATATTCAGTTTGTAGGTAATCGAAGAATTGTTGACAAAATCGATCGAACTCAAAGGAAAGCTCGTCAGGGTCAAGTTGTTTGTGAGGGTATAGAGGGTCGAATTGTAGTCCTGCTGCTGATATTCGGCCCAGGTCTCTGAAAGGACGTTTTCCGCTCTGTTGAAGTGCTCCTGATACGTACCTGAAAAGATGAATTCGTCTGAAAGGATAAAATAGTCATCGAACAGTTTTGCGCTGTACTGCAGGCTGCTCGACCCGTTTGTTTTGAAAATGGAGTATTCTTCTGAAAAATCTATATCATAAGGGGTATTCCACACGCTCGAGTTCATTCGGGAGCTGACATTTACTTCGGGCAATATTTTGTACAGCAGTGTGTGCTGAAACGGTTTACGTACCGCACGGTCTCTCAACGGAAGATCATTCTGGATTTCCCGTAATCGAAACTCTGGCTCTTCTTCCCCGCCGGTTCCCTTCTCTGTCAGCGGGGCATCCCGGTTATCATCTTGTTTTTCATCTTGTTTTTCATCCCAAGGCGGTAATGTCCCTGTCTTTTCGTCCTGATCACCTGCAGTTTGCCTCTCACCGTCAGGAACCACTTTTTTATCGTAGACTACATCAAAAATTGTGCCTGAGAGCTCTGCGCCGACTTCAGGGAGCAGATAGCTGTCGGGATAGTAGAACTTTTGAGAGGGAAAACTAAAAGGTGTTCGCGATTGGACCGGCACATAGCCTGAAATGTCGGAATCGAGGCCTGTGATTCCGTCAATGTCCGTATCTTTGCTTTTCCAGTACATATTGAAATCGAAATTTGTTATTCGTGCGTTTTTAATAATAGGCTGAAGCGGTGTTATGACAGGCGTAAACGAACCTCCAAGATTCCACTGGAGTGTTTCTTTTATTGTAAAAACGTCGTTCGCCTGCTGATTCGCCTCCCCCACTTCGCTGTCGCCTCCATCTGCTCCCGTGGTGTCTTGCTGGGCATCCTCTTCCGCTGCTTCGTCGTCGATTCCGAGTATCGTACCCCAGTCGATATCCTCGCTTCTCCGGTCAAAATCGCGGAGAAAATAGGGATCACTATAGAGATCAAAATCGGTGTTAAAAGTAAGAATTTCACTCCGTAAATCGAGATGCGATTCGAATCCGAAACGCACCGGCATATCATTGCCTAAAAAATTGGAAGTGTGCCAGTCCGATTCGACGATTTCTTCTTCATCGTACCAGTAAGGAAGATACTCTCCACTGGTGGAATCGTAATAAATATTTCTGCTCCTTGCCACTCCGAGGTAGAGAGAATAATCATCCACCACCCCTATCTCGGAGATATCCGCTTCGATTCCGGTAAAAACCCCGAGACGGGTATACATATCCAGCATTATTTTGATAAACGAGTTGGTCCGTTCGATAAACAGGTATTCCTGCTTTTCTTTAGGTGTCATTGGCCGGGTCGGCCGGATAAAAAAATCTCTTACCTCATATTTGTACTCCTCCGCTTCTTCAGATTCACTCTGGAGAAAGGAAAGTGAACCCTCTTGGTCCTGCTTTCTGCCGAAGATATAGGTAGTAGTCTGAAAAAAGTTACCCTCGATATTTCGATAGCCGAAAGAGGGGTGAAAAAAGAGATCATTGTCAACATAGAAAAAAAACGGAATGTAGAGCATTGGAACACGACCTACGTACAGAACGGCATCGCGTAATCCCCATTCGCCGGGTGCTAAAACCCATATTTTTTTTGCTTTGATATGGTAATACGGGTCTTCAGGCTTACTCGAGGTGATAATTCCATCATTCAGGGTGACTATTTCTTCCGCCGAACGGAAGAACTCATCCCCGGAATAGCGGAATGTTAGGGTTTCCCCTTCAACAATTCTCTGTTTCTCAGAAACACCGCTGAAAAAGAAACCCTCTAAAGAATCGACGTTGAACGAAAGGCTTTCCCCGCGAAATGTTTCTTCTTTACCCCGTTCGATAAGGGTGTAGGTGATATTACCCACGGCTGTAATAAGGTCTTGGGATTCATTGAAAAGTATTTTGTCTGCACGGATTTTGTGAATGGTGTCCTTTTCCGGATCGTTCATTTCCAGAACAACATCGCCCTCGAGTTTTACGTAATCTTCATCAATCTGTTCGATGGTGAAATACTCGGTATTTTCCGCGGAAGTGATCGTGATAGTTGTAGCAGTCCTCGAAGCAGCTTGATCTTTTGCAGCCGCAGCTTGGATTGAATAGTAGGTTAATAAACGCTGCTCGAGGTCTTCTCTAGACCCTTTTTCAGAGAGTCCGAGCCGATTACACCAGGCAAGCAATTCGTAATAACCGGCGGTTTGAATATCCAATCCGAGGGTTTCACCGATAAAATCATTCACTTCTGAGGGCCCGTTCTCCTGGGCCTGCAGTACGCTAGGAAACAGAATACATCCGCACAGCAATAAAACCAGGAATGATTGACCCCTCATGCAAACGGCCCCTCTAAAACGGTCTTGAGATAGTGACCTGTATAAGAATGGGGAGCAGAGGCAACCTCTTCCGGTGTGCCCGATGTGACAATGGTACCACCCCTTTGACCACCATCGGGACCGAGATCAATTATATGGTCGGCCTGTTTTATGACATCGAGATTGTGCTCGATTATTGCAACCGTGTTTCCGTTATCAACGAGCATATGCAGCACGTAAAGAAGCTTTTTCACATCTTCGAAATGGAGCCCGGTCGTCGGCTCATCGAGTATGTAGAATGTGTTTCCGGTATTGGTCTTTGAAAGTTCCAGTGCAAGCTTTACCCGCTGAGCTTCTCCACCCGAGAGTGTAGTGGCGGATTGGCCCAATCGGATATAAGAGAGCCCCACATCTGTTAAGGTGTCCAATTTACGCCGTATTTTCGGAATATTAGAAAAGAACTCCTGTGCTTCTTCGACGGTCATCTCGAGTACATCATAAATATTTTTTCCCTTATAGCGGATGTCGAGTGTCTCCTGATTAAACCTTCGTCCTTTACATACGTCACAGGTAATATAAACATCGGGCAGAAAGTGCATTTCGATCTTGATCGTACCGGCACCTTCGCAGTTTTCACATCTTCCTCCCTTTACATTGAAGGAAAATCTTCCCGGTTTATATCCCCTCGCCTTTGAATCCGGCAGAGAGGCGAACAGTTCTCTAATCGGAGTAAAAAGATTGACATAGGTTGCGGGATTTGAGCGCGGAGTGCGGCCGATGGGACTTTGATCTACATTGATTACTTTGTCGATGTGTTCAAACCCTGTAATGCTCCCGTATGCTCCTTCCGGGTGTGTACTCCTGTTTACTCTATTCGATAAAACCGGATAGAGGAGGTCGCAGAGGAGGGACGATTTACCGGAACCGCTTACACCTGTTACTACAATCAATTTTCCCAGGGGAAACGCGACATCAATCTGTTTTAGATTGTGTTCAGCTGCGTCGATCAGCCGGATTTCCTTACCGTTTCCGCTTCTTCTTGCCTCTCTGGTTTTGGTGGTAAGTTTCCCACTCAAATAACGGCCGGTCAAGCTGTCTTTGTCGTGAAGTATCTCTTCGAGCGTGCCCTCCGCTACCACATGTCCGCCGTGTTCTCCGGCAGCGGGCCCGAGATCAACGATATAATCGGCCTCCCGCAATGTCTGTTCATCATGCTCGACGACGATCAAGGTGTTTCCCAAATCCCGAAGGTGCTTAAGGGTATCAATAAGTTTCCGGTTGTCCTTCTGATGAAGCCCGATAGTAGGCTCGTCGAGGATGTAGAGTACACCGACCAAAGAAGATCCGATTTGAGTGGCAAGCCTAATCCGCTGCGCTTCTCCTCCGGAAAGGGTAGAAGCCTTCCTTTCCAATGTTAAATAATCCAAACCGACACTTTGTAAAAAGGAGAGACGATCCGTTATCTCCTTGAGAATTTGGCCGGATATTTTTTTTTCAGTCTCAGTTAGTGTGAACGTGTCGAAAAACCCCAACGCATCGGTTATGGAGAGGCATGAAACGTCATAGATGTTCTTTTCCTGGATAGTTACGGCAAGGGCAACTTGCCGAAGCCTTCGCCCCTCACAGGCGGCGCACTCTTTCTGGCTCATAAACTGCTCGAGCCACTGCTTCACACCTTCGGATGTCGTTTCCAGGTAACGGCGCTTTAATTCGGGCAGTATGCCTCGGAATTTGGCCGAATATTCGAACTTTCCTGTTTTCTTGCTGTTCTCATACGTGACCTCGATCGTATCATCAGAACCGTACAGGAGAATATGCATAATTTCATCGGGGAGCTCGCCTAGCGGTGTATCCAAAGAGAAATTATACGCGGCTGCAAGTGATTCGAACCAGCTCCTGTGCCATGCTGCAGAGGGGTTATAGGGAACAATACCCCGCTGATTAAAAGAAAGCCTCTTATCCGGCATGACCAATTTGGGGTCGAACTCGAGAGTGACACCGAGACCCGAACAGTCTGGGCACGCACCGTAGGGGTTATTAAAAGAAAACAGACGGGGCTGCATCTCCGGTAGGCTTATGTTGCACGCCGTACACGAACTTTTTTGAGAGAACAGCTCTTCTTTCGAGCCGTAGGATACGGCAATGACCGTTCCATTCCCTATTTCCAAGGCTGTTTCGACTGATTCAGCAATCCGCTTTCTGCTGTCCGGCTGAATCTTGAGCCGGTCAACAACAATTTCTATTGTGTGTTTTTTCTGTTTGTCGAGTTCGATTTCTTCATCGAGAGATACCTGCTCTCCATCTATTCTGGCCCGTACAAATCCGGCCCTTTGGGCATCGGAGATGATCTTTTTATGTTCTCCTTTCCTTCCCCGGACAACCGGAGCTAACAGCATGATACGCTCACCTTCCGGGTACGAAAGTATCGTATCGATAATTTGATCAACGGACTGTTCTTCAATTACCCGGCCGCACCGGGGGCAGTGAGGGGTCCCGATACGCGCGTAGAGAAGCCTGAGGTAGTCATAGATCTCAGTGACAGTACCAACGGTAGAACGGGGATTATGGTGTCCGGTTTTCTGTTCTATGGATATTGCGGGAGAAAGCCCCTCGATATAGTCGATATCCGGTTTGTCGAGTCTTCCTAAAAATTGTCTCGCATACGCGGATAACGATTCGACATATCTGCGCTGGCCTTCCGCGTAAATCGTATCGAAGGCAAGAGATGATTTACCGGACCCGCTTACTCCGGAGACAACAATAAGTGAATCACGCGGCAAGGTTATATCTATATTCTTGAGATTATGTTCTCGTGCGCCCTTGATAATAAGCTTTTTCATAGAAACGGTCAGTTTTCCATAAGCGGTTCGAGAAAAGGATCGGCAAGCTGCCTTCTCGCCCGCTGCCGCCATACCGAGGCAGTGGAATAGTCAGTTATAAGTGTCATCAGGTTGTTGAATATATCGAGCTCTCCCTCCGGGTACAGGGACCCGGCAAAGTAGTAGAGGTGCATAAACAGTTCAGTTGTCGTTACATAGCTCTCGAGTTTCTGGTCCCGAAGGATTTTTTGCAGACATTCATCGCCGTTTTCAAACTCATAATCCGGATCTTTTATACGCAGCTCTTCTATGCATTTAGAAAAAATCGATACAACGTAATGAAGCAGATGCTCGGCAGCTCTTCCGTATCTTCCGGTGCGGTAGTAGTAGACCCCGAGCTTGCCGTGAGCATCGAGGGCGAAACTTGTCTGCAGCCTGTAGAGTACGAGCAGTTTATCGAATCCGTCCTCTTTGAGCGTGTCCATCATAGCATTGCGCATTCTCTCCTGCTGCGGGTCCGAAAATGATGAATCATCAGAGACGATATCGAGGAGGGTTTCTTCGAATTTATTGAACTTTTTTTGATTATCGTAGAGTTGAGCCAGTGTATATAAAACAGTGTATTGATCCTCAGGTATGTAAAACTGGTTCTTGAAATTGTAGGCGCGTTTGTATTGACGTTCGGCCAATCCGAGTTCCGCCTCCACCTCGAATACCTTACCCAGCCAGTACTCCGCCTCCGGAAACTGCCCACGTTCCTTCCTGGCCTCTCGAAAAAAACGCATAGCCTCGCCGTATTCGCCGTCTCGAAACTTCTTTTTGCCCTGTTCGAGGAGAAGCCACGCATTTGGCACTGTATCCCCGGCAGCCGTTCCATTCTGTGCATCTGCCCTCTCTTGTCCGAATCCGCCGACTGCAACAAAAATGAATAGAAATGCAGCTAATGTAATCGCGGTTTTATAAAAGTTTCGATAACTCATGTTTAAACGCCTCCAGGGCTTTTTCAGAAGGCACTTTTGCAACGATCTTACCCTTCTTAAAGATAACTGCACCATCTTTTGAACCGGTAATACCAATATCGGCATGCTTTGCCTCTCCCGGACCGTTTACCACACACCCCATTACTGCGACAGTCAGATTTTTACGAACAGCATATAAATCGGCTTGTACCTGCGCCATAAATCTGTGTACATCAAAAGATGCTCTGCCGCACTGCGGGCATGATACAATATTGACTCCGTTCCTGTATTTATTTTCGGCAGAAAGAATTTCTCTTCCAGCGATTATTTCTCGTTCGGGGGTGTCTGATAACGATACCCGGATCGTACTCCCTATACCTTTTCTAAGCATTCTCGATATACCGATTGCGTTTTTAATAGCTCCGGCAAGCAGAGGACCGGCCTCGGTAATGCCCAAGTGAAGAGGGATGTCGTGTGAAGCAGCGAATCGTTCATTAGCACGTACTGTGGTCTCGATATCTGATGATTTTAGAGAGACAACAACATCTTCGAACCCCAGGCTGTAGAGTACGTCGAGCTCTTCTTCGGCTGCCTTTACCATGGCAGCTGCCGTGTCTGTCTCTTTTCTAAGCCCTGCCGGAAGAGAACCGCTGTTTACTCCTATTCTAATCGGTACCTTCCTGTCTTTTGCCTTTGAAACCACCTCCTCCACCTTCCACCGGGCACCGATATTTCCAGGATTGATGCGTATTTTCGCTATAGGGTAATCGAGACAGACAAGGGCGAGCCGGTAGTCGAAATGTATGTCTGCAACGAGAGGCACATCGACTGCATTCGAAAGCCCCCCGAGTTCATGGGCACTCGTTTCATCAGGTACAGCAAAACGGAGAATGTCGCACCCGAGTACTTTGAGATTATTGATCTTTTGAATGAGGGACGGAGTCACTGCTGTAAGCGGCTCTTTCCACATGGTCTGTATCGTGACCGGATAAGAACCGCCGATTACAACATTTCCGACAGAAACCGTTTTACTTATCCGATAACTCCCATAAGAAAGACCATGACGAAGAGCGCGACAGTCTCGACCAGTCCTAAAACCATGAGATAATTACCAAATCCTTTTCCCGTTTCAGCTAAAGCGTCGGATGCGTTCGCTCCCGCCTTTCCCTGAAACCAGGCTGAAAACATCATACCGATACCGCCTAATATTCCCGCTCCCAACAACAAGGCCGGGTCGGTATCCGCGGCAGCTTCGTAGAGTGTGTTCATAAGAATTAGGCCATAAATAGTCTGGGTCAACGGTGCCCCGACAAATGCTATAAGTATAAATGGCGCAGGTCTATTCTGAACAAAACATTTTTTCCATGCCCCGACAGCAGCCATCCCCGCTGTACCGGACCCCAAAGCAGATCCTACTGCAGCAAATGCAAGTGCTGCACTGACTCCAATCAAACCAATATTCATTCAGTATTCTCCTTTTAAATTTTATTCAGATTCTAAGTTCTTAAAGGGTTTATAAGGTATTCCGGTCCATGCCATTCCCAAATGACCGGAAAATTCAAGCATATTTAGCCGTACTCCGTGTACTACCACACTGAGCGCTCCCATTGCGATATTAAGAAGATGTCCGAGAAGAAGGATCAACACTCCACCAATAATACCTATTACCCCTTCTCCCGCTCCGGCGGCCATTTCATTAAAGCTCCTGGCAATTTCTACTGTAGCAAGCCCTACAGCAAAAAGCCGTATGTACGAAATGATATCTGATAAAGCACTGATCCCGTCCAAAAAGAGAGTGAGGAATCCGCCGATTCCGCGAAGAACACCTTTAAAGAAGTTACCTTCCTGTTTACCGAAGAGAAGCACTGTTATGAGCCCCCCAAAAATCAGATACAGTGCATACTGGGGTACCGGAAACTTTGCGGAACTGAGAACAAGATTTAAGACCACATAGTAAAGGCCTATTACGATGGCAAACCATCCCAACTGAGCAAATGCACGTATACGAGGTTTCTTCTTAATTTCGGTAATAAAATTCCAGATATGGGCAATACTGATTTGCACAGTACCGATTATAAAACAGATATGTTTAACCGTCTCGCTGCTTCGCGGATTAAACGTAGCTATCGGCTCTATTACCAGATAGGAAAGAAAGCTGTTACTACTTACCGCCCCTTTCCAGCCGAACCAGGTACCGGTAATCGCGCCCCATATAATGGTACAGCTGCTCATCACGAGCAGAAGCGGTATGCCGAGACCTACATTCTCCTTTTTGCGCAGTTTTTTAAGCAGGACCGCGAAGGTGAAACCGAAAAATATAAATCCGTATCCGGCATCACCGACGATCATTGCAAAGAAAATACTCAAGAAAACGAGAAAGAAAAAACTGATATCATATTCACGGTAACCGGGGACTGTCCCCAGCATATCAAAGACGGGTTGTATAATCTTTATCCATTTAGGGTTCTCGACCAGAGTCGGGACCGGATCTTCCGAGCTCGGTTCTTCGAACAGAAGCGCCCATCCTTGTTTGGATGCCTCTTTTTTTAAGGCATCTGTTTTCGGTTGAGGTGAATATCCGGATATAAATGCCAGCTCTCCATCTTCCTGCATGTTTGCGTGAGCTCTTTCGAACTGTATCCGAAGGTCAACACTCTCCATATTTTTTTCAAAAGAGCTGCGGTAGTGTGCGATGTCGCGTATGCGGGCGGTTATCGATTCTAATTTTTCATCGATGATATCCATTTCTTCCCGCAGTTCAGATATTCCGGCTTCCGGAATCGAAAATTGATTGTCTTCGATAATATTTTCCGGGTTGAGAAAAACAGCAGCAGCTAAAATGGCAGCCTTAGAGCGAGCCACAATAAAAACATAACCCTGCTCTTCGAGCGACTGCAATGTATCAGGAGCAATCGAGTACAACCGTATAAATACCCCCTGTTTCTCGAGTGTACGTATTTCTTTAGGATCGAACCGGCCCCACCCCGCTAATCGTTCTGTTTCCCGTTTGAGCTTGTCCTTTTTATCCTGAAGGCTCCGCTGTTCCTCGTATAACCGGTTAACCTCTTCGGCAAATTCAACTGTATCTTCCTGGTTCAGTATTTCTGCATTCGGGTCCGCGTATTCCGGGGGGAGCAACATCATCGTGCGCTCGAGATAGTTGTACGTTTCGATCAATTTCTCGAGATTTGCGGTTGATGCATCGCCGATTTCGAGATGAAGTATTCCGAGTTTTCTTAATTGTTCTAATGTCTCCTTCTTTTCCGTGTTCATGGTGATCAAGGAGACTTTTTGCATCGGCACAATCATTTTGCGTTACACCTTCTTGATTTTGTTCTTGGCTATTTTCCCGCGGACTACCGCTGCTGTTTGTTGATCGCCTAGATAAATCGTAATCTGGCGTATGTTTTCTTTTGTCTCGGGTATTTTTACTTTTTCAAACAGATTTACCCGCTGAGTGGTAATTCTCAGTTCTTCACTGAGCCGGTCTATCTGTTCCTGCAGACAAGTCAATTCCTCATCTATCTCGATTAATTTCTTTATGTATTCGATGCCGGTATCAACCCACAACGGCATTTCAAAAAGATTGTATGAAATATCTTCGAATGTGATGCTGTCGAAAACGGGAATATCCACCCCCGCAATATTACCGGTTTCTCTTCGCAATTCTTTTATCTTTACTAAGTCTTTTATACCGACCCGTTCACCAAAAACATCGATCCAATCAAAAAGCTCTTCATAATAAGCATCTCTCTCTTTAGTCTTTTTTCTCAACCGGGCTTCGGTTTGACGTATGACCATCTGCAGCTGCTGTTTTTTTAATGTCAGCGTGGGCAGGAATCGTTCAAACCGTTTCAAGGCGTCCTTTTGCTTTTTGAGTTCGTTCTTAGTGTACTTTACCTTTGCCATATACTACGAAACCTGCGTCTCTTTCGGCCAGTACTGTTTTACAAGTTCAGTCCTCAAGCCTGTTTCCTCGGGAGTCAAACATTCAGCAAGAATTTCCCACCCTTTATCCAGTGCTTTCTCTAAGGGTATATTAACGGAGAGGTCCATCATCTCCCGTTCAAAAAGCTCTCCGTATTTGAGCAGTTTATTGTCCCAATCCGACATTCGAAATCCCATGGATTTCTTTTCCAAAGACTCCTGATAATTAGCGTATAATTTTATCATGCCGTCCATGAGAGGCCGGTGGTCTTCACGGGTGTCTTTATTTACCTGCTGTTTGAGCCGGGAGAGAGAACCGAACGGTTCGATCCTCCCATTTCGAAGATAAAACTGCCCTTCAGTAATGTACCCCGTGTTGTCGGGAATCGGATGGGTAACATCATCCCCGGGCATCGTGGTTGCAGCAAGTATGGTAATCGATCCGGCACCTTCAAAATCGACGGCTTTCTCGTACCGTGAGGCTAATTGACTATATAAATCTCCCGGATAACCGCGGTTTGAGGGCACCTGCTCCATGGTAATAGCAATCTCTTTCATGGCATCGGCGAAGTTCGTCATATCGGTCAGTAGGACAAGGACCTTTTTCCCGTCCAAAGCAAATCGCTCGGCAACAGCCAAGGAGAGGTCCGGAACAAGCAGACTTTCTACAACAGGGTCGGCGGCCGTATGCACGAAAAAGATAGTTCGGTTCAAAGCACCGCCCTCTTCAAGGGTGTCTCGAAAATAGAGATAATCGTCGTACTTGAGTCCGATTCCTCCTAAAATAATCATATCGACTTCCGCTTGCATGGCAATACGAGCGAGAAGCGGATTGTATGGTTCTCCCGAGACTGAGAAGATAGGCAACTTCTGTGATACGACTAAGGAATTGAACACGTCAATCATAGGGATTCCGGTACGGATCATATTTCGGGGAATAATACGCATAGCCGGGTTGACCGAAGGTCCTCTAATTTCAATGACATTTTCGGTAAGCTCGGGACCATTATCACGAGGACGTCCGCTGCCGTCGAAAATTCTTCCTAGCAGGTTCTCAGAAAATGAAACCTGCATGGGGTGTCCTAAAAACCGTACTTCATCACCGGTGGAAATTCCTCTTCCTCCCGCGTATACCTGAAGCGCGACTTTATCTTTGTTTAGGCGGATTACTTCCGCAAGGGAAGTGGTGTGGGAGGATTTTACTTCCGCCAAATGGCCGTATAACACTCCTTCAGCGGTAACTGTGATTACATTCCCTGCAATTTCTTCAATTTTACTGTAAATCTTTCTCATAGCTTAAGCCTCAACTCTTTCTTTTTCGAGCACTTCCTTTGCCTTTTCATCAATTCCGATTTTTTTACTCTCGAGCATATCCTTTATCTCGTTCTCGAGTCTGGCAAATTCGTCGGATTTCCATTCGCAGCCGTTATAATCGATATATTTTTGGCGTAATTGATTAAAATATGTGCGGGCTTCATCCTTATTTTCGAGCTGAAAACGGGATGCTAATATTTCTAAAACGAGCTCAAAAATGTGTCTTTGCCGTTCTATAGTAACTGCAGCGTCTATCGGATCGAAGGCATCCTGCTGTATATAAGCACTATCTAAAAAATCACTCTTGAGAAAGAGGATATAATCATCAAGACTGGTCCCCTCTTCTCCGACAACCTTCATCATTTGATCGACTTCATTTCCTCTGAACAGGATATCTCTGGCATAATCGGTTTTCTCCTTGTCTACGGCACCTTCGTATTTGCTCCAGCTTTCCAGAGGATGTATAGCGGGATACTTACGGGCATCGGAGCGTTCCCGGGAAAGGCCGTGAAAAGCCCCAACTACTTTCAGGGTGGCCTGAGTAACCGGTTCTTCAAAGTTTCCGCCCGCCGGACTTACGGTCCCGCCGATAGTTACGGAGCCGGTCGAACCGTCCTTCAGCCGGACAACCCCCGCCCGTTCATAAAAATTGGCGATAACGGATTCGAGATAAGCCGGGAATGCTTCTTCGCCGGGGATCTCTTCGAGTCTTCCGGACATCTCTCTCATAGCCTGGGCCCATCGGGAAGTAGAATCTGCAAGGAGGAGTATATTCAGTCCCATCTGCCGGTAGTATTCCGCAAGGGTCACAGCCGTATATACCGACGCTTCACGGGCTGCGACCGGCATGGATGAAGTATTGCAGATGATGACCGTCCGTTCCATGAGAGTACGGCCTGTTCGGGGATCGAGAAGTTCGGGAAACTCTCGAAGCGTTTCCACAACCTCTCCTGCCCGTTCTCCGCAGGCGGCGATGATGACTATGTCTACTTCCGCGTTTCTGCTGGTAATTTGCTGTAAAACAGTTTTGCCGGCGCCGAAAGGTCCGGGGATGCAGTACGTACCGCCTCGGGCAACCGGAATAAACGTATCGATAAGCCTGATTTTGGTTACCATCGGCTCGGTTGGTTTCAACCGCTGATCGTAGCAGTCGATCGCCCGTTTTACCGGCCATTCAAACCTCATTGTGACGGGAACAACATTTCCGTCGCTGTCTTCGAGTTCGGCGATCGTCTCTGTTATTTTATATTTCCCTTTTTCTATAATCTTTTTTACCGTATACGTATCGTAGAAATTAAACGGGACCATAATTCGATGTTCAAAGATACCTTCCGGGACGGTCCCTAAGGTTTCGGCCCTGGTTACTGTATCACCCACCGACACTTTCGGGGTAAAATCCCATTCGGTCTCTTCCGAAAGTGCGGTCAGATACACCCCTCTGTCTAAAAAGAACCCGCACTGTTCGGCCAGTTCAGGGAGAGGATTCTGCAGACCGTCGTAGATCTGCTGGAGCAGCCCGGGACCGAGTTCAACTGCTAAGAGTTCTTTTGAAAACTCCACAGGGTATCCAATTCCGATTCCCTCCGTCATCTCGAAAACTTGCAGCTCGACAGTATTTCCTCGAATACGAATTACTTCCGATTTTAGCCGCTTTTCACCCAACAACACGTAGCCGACTTCGTTGAGCGAAACATCGCCGTCGACTTCCGCGGTAATCATATTTCCATTTACACCAATAATTTTTCCCTTGGTTTCTTCCATGAATCTACTCCACACTCACGATTGATTCGTATATTTGGTCGAATTGTTCTTTGCCATACTCTTTTTGGAACAAGGCCTTTCTCTCCAGTAGCTGTAATTTTAAGTAATAGAGTATGAGTTTCTCTATCTCAAAAAAATAGTTTACTTCAAGTTCTTCATACAGGTCCCAACGGGAATGCATAAGCGTAAGCTCACCCTGCAGCGGATAACTTTGATTAAACGCCTCTCTCGCCGCTTCTTTTGCTTCCGGAATATTTTCCGCGGATACCGCATCTTGGGTCTCAATCCCCATTTTCTGGCTGCGGAGAACCGCCAATTCATTCCGCACGGTTTTCTCCCATTGAGACACCGTATTAAGCACTCGATTTGTGTAATTTTTGTATAAAAGCTGTTCAAAAGAGGCGGATTGAAGCAGTTCGTAATCTTTCTGTGATGCTTGACGCCGGCAGAGATCAAGATACTCATCCGTCTCTATAGTCTTTTCAGTATCAAAGGAGAGAAAAGGAAGTGATGCGACAATATAGTAGTATTGACTCAAGTGAGATTACCTCTTAAGTAAGTGCTTTTTCCATAATTTCTTTTAATCTTGGATTCAACAATTCGGAAAGGTTTTCTGCCAATCCTTCTCCTGAAAAGTTGTAATAAGCTGAACCGTCTTTTTCAGCAATATAGAATCCCGATTTGACTCCTCGAAACGGCTTGACTTCTACACCCTTTTTCATCTCTTCCGCTAACGCTGCTTTCAGCTTTTTTTCGAGCTTATCGAATTGTTCTTCAGAGATGAGTACGGAAAGATTTCCTGTGTGTTCTTTGCTCCAGTTCTTCAAGATCATAGAAACAGATTCCGCTACAACATCATCGCTTAAGCTATTATCCACTTCCTGCTTTACAACTGAGTCGAACAGCACTGTGATCTTTTTCTCGAGCGTTAAAAGGAGGTCCCTCCCGGCTTGGGTGAGGGCTTCTTCGCCGCTTTGTCGTAATTTTTCTGCTTCCTTTTTTGCATCCGCGACTATTTTGTCCGCCTTATTTTGAGCGTCCGCGGTAATCTGTTTCGCTTGCTTTTCAGCCTCTTCGGTTATCTGCTTCGCCTGTTCCTCAGCGTTTTTAACACCTTCCGATTTTATCTTGTCGATCAATTCCTGTAATTGCGATTCCATACAAACCTCTTTACATGCTTTGATTTCTAAAAACTGTAACTAATATATCTAATAGAATCAATAATATAGCCTCCCTTACCGGTAAAAAAAAGCCATTTTTCTCGTTACATGAAGCTTTTTTCACCTTATAGCGAACCCAAACTCAAGTCCCCATGAACTTTAATAACGTTTCCGTCTTTGTGTATTTTTAAATTCTTCCCAGGAAATGCCGTGGGTAGTTCTCTTTTTAACATTTTTATTACATCTTCATCAATCCGCTTCCGGACAGATTCAGGCACATTCTCCAGAGTTACCATATCCACATCCACGACATATCCCCGACCGTATTCCGAACCGTATCCGGCAGTAAAAGAAGCTCCGATGCTGAAAAGCCCGTCGTGTGATTTGTTCGCTGTCGTCCCTCTCTCCGGACGTGAGGGATGGAGAATATACTTCCTTCCATAGGTATCCTCGAGATATATATCAATCTTGTCCAGGATTTGTTTTAACTTCTTCTCCCAGGCAACTAATTTCGGATGGCGCATGTTACCATCGAACTTCCCACACCACTTCAGTGTTGTTTTCCAACAGCTCAGGGATGGATGTCGTAAAAAAGATAGTACGGCCGTTGTCACTTACAGTACCGATGTTGGAATCTGTAATCGGGGCCGGTGTGTTCAATGTAAACTCGAGTGTATAATCGTTGAAATATGTATGTATCATCGTCATTGTATCCGGGTCCACCTGCTGTTCTGTGCCGGAAAACAATCGATATCGAAAGACTGTTTCGTTTCCGTCCTGCTCTAAGGTAAAGGATTCTTCCTCTTGTGAGGTGCTGAACAGTCCTGATAGTGCTTCGACCGAATCGAAACGAAAGTTTGCATTAATATAGACATTTTGTTCATCTTCATTCTGGTCACTCGAGATGAGAGAAATGCCGTCCGTATTGGCAACGGTCCTTTCTAAATCATCATTATTTACCGGAAGAGGAACGAGCGGGTCTTTCTCGTCCAACCGTCCGAGGTGGGCCACTTTATGCGATATTCGGTACGAAAGATCAACGGTCCCTGTCCCGTCTTCCCGTATTGTAATGCTCGACTTTACCCCGATACACGCATTGAAGAGGAGAAGTACTGCTACGACGGTCATTGAGTAAATGAATATCCGGAACACTTTTTTTTGTTTGGTGCACTTAGAGGGCATCATCTTCACTTTCTTCCTCTGGCTGTTTTTGTGGAATCTTCTTTTTTTTCACCTGTACCTTTTTTACTGTCACCGGCCTCTTGTCCAGCGATGCTAATTTGAAAACAAGAGGAATAATAAACAGTAATGCCGCGACAACCGCAATAAACTCCCATGAACTGAACAGTTTCTTGATAAGTTCCATCGGCATAAGAACAGAATAACTGTTTATAGAAAAAGAGGCAATCGTCCCTATTTTTTCAAGCGGACAACCGTTTTACCATGTCCGCCTTGGGATGGATGAGAGAAGTGATATTCATCGACGAGTCTACTCGAAGTGAGATAATCGTGAATTCCCTGCTGCAGGATACCTTCTCCTTTACCGTGGATGATATGAAACTCATTCAGTCCGTGCAGGAGAGCTTTATCGATCTGATTTTCGACTGCATTCACGGCTTCCTCTAATCTCAAACCGCGTACATCCATTTCGTATGAAGGCTTGTCTTCCGATTCGGTGCCTGCTATCGGTACTTCGTACGATTTATCTCTCTTTTTTCTTTGAGGAATCGCCGTAAGATCTTTTTCCGGCATATTTATTCGCATAGACCCTGCCGCAACGATCCATTCTCCTTTTTTAGACCGTTTGACCAATGTCCCTTTTCGTTTTGAAGGCCCGATATACACGTCCATGCCCGGTTCGAGAGGAACTGCCGGCTGCCGGCTCTCTCGTTTCTTTTCGATTTTTTCCAGCTGCTTCTGTTCCTCTTCGCTCTTTTTCTCGATTTCTTCTATAAATCTCTTTGCCTTCTGTGTCGACTCTTTTGTTATTTCCCCTTCTCTCAGCTCGCGTATCAAATTTTCGAGGGTCCTGCGGCTTTCAGTGAGAAAAGTACGAAGTTCCCGCAGTTCCTCGTCTTTGAGACGGGCTTCCTGCTCATCAATGTTCCTTCGCTCCTCGTCGAGTGATTCATGTTCTTTCTCGAGTGCTGCTTCTCTTTCACTGAGCAGCCGGTCCTTTTCGTTCAGCTGTTTCTGTTTCCTGCTTATCTCCCTAATGAGATGGGCCACATCGGTTTCCGAACCTTTGAGGTAACTGCCTGCTTTTGCGAGGACCTGTTTCGGTATACCGTGAGAAGAGGCGATATCCAAAGCATGACTGTCCCCCGGTATCCCTTGAATTATCGTATAGGTGGGCTGAAGTGTATCGTTATTGAAATCAACGGAAGCATTCTCGATCTTTTGTTTCGAAAACGCATAATGTTTGAGAATTCCTTGGTGGGTGGTAGCGATTACAATGCACTCTTTTTCGATAAAGTAATCGAGCAGGGCCATTGCAATAGAGGAGCCTTCATTGACGTCCGTACCTGAGCCTACCTCATCGAGGAGAATAAGAGAGGATGCCGTTGCCTCTTCAATAACCCGTGCAATCTGCTTCATATGGCCCGAAAATGTGGAAAGATGTTCGTCGATAGACTGTTCATCTCCGATATCGGCAAAGATATCATCGAAGATCGGCAGAGAAGAGCCCTCCCCGGCAGGGATTTCCAAGCCGAACTGGTGCATGAGGGCAAGCAGCCCGGCAGTCTTGAGACTTACCGTTTTTCCGCCTGTATTCGGACCGCTTATAATCAACCCTTTGGTCCCTTTTTCGAGCTCAATTGTGATGGGAACGGCGTCCCTGCCGAGAAGCGGATGTCTCGCTTTTATTAATCTGAACTCTTCAGAGGTAGTCTCGGGACGGGTACAGGAATGTGCTATACTGTAACGCGCCCTTCCAAGAATGGAATCGAGATGGGAGAGTACTGAGACGAGCTGTTTTATCTCATCCCGGTTCTCTCGAACAGATCCGGTCAAATCTTTTAGTATCTTGTGCACTTCCTGCCGAAAACGGTTTTCCTGCTCTAGGAGTGCATTGTTTTTTTCGACAATGTCGAGAGGTTCGATAAAAAGTGTGGCTCCGCTCGAAGAAACCTCATGAACGATACCTGAGATTTTCCCTTTGAAGTTCGCCTTCAGCGGCAGGACGATACGTCCGGAACGCTCTACCGGTACCGTATCCTGCCAATACCGGCTTTTTGAGGGATCTTGTAGATACTTGTTGGAGAGTTGGGAAATCGTACGGCTTAACTGCTTCATTTTTTCCCGTATGGACTTTAACTGAGGTAATGTTTCACGGATTTTTCCCTGATCATCAATGACTTTTCGGACTGCTGACACAATATCAGTCACGTCGGGAACGTTCGTACATTCGTTTATGAGCAGAAGTGCCGATTCCTTCTCGCGCTCTCCTTTGATTTCCATCTGCTTCAAATTTTTTGTGATAAAACTGGTGAGCGTACGTGATGCATCAATATACTGCGCTATCGAGAAAAGCTGTTCTTCAGTTAGTACTGTTCCTTCCGTATCGAGCAGATGTAAAAAAAATGAGATTTCCGGGAAAGGAGGGAACGGGAAATCGAGTCCGCCGGTCAGTAACAGTTTAAATGACCACCCTATATCGAAAAAATGATCGAGCTGAGGTTTCTTCGTAGCCGGTTCTTGGCTTAAAACCAGCTTTCTCCCTTCTTCAGAGAGACAGTACGAGGCCACCGATTCCCGTACGCGGTGAAATTCAAGCAGGTTCGAGGTGTGTTTATCCATGCTGCTATCCGTATGCCAGTTTCGTTTTTTCTTTGAGATCATGATATATGGTAATATAGCTTCTGTATCGATCTTGATGAATCGAGCCGTTTTCTACCGCCTCGATAACGGAGCATCCCGGTTCGTGTGTATGGCTGCACGGTTGAAACTCACATGTGTCGGCAACATTATGAAAATCGGGAAAGTAGTACTGCAGATCTTCCGGATCAATGCCTGCCACCTCGATTTCTCTTATACCGGGTGTGTCGATGAGAGCGGTGTCTTCCTCTGCAAGGAGCAGTTCCGCGTATACGGTGGTGTGAGTTCCTCTGTTATATTTTAATGAAATGGAGCCCGTTTTCAAATTTATGTGAGGGTAGATGGCATTGATGAGGCTGGACTTGCCCACACCCGATTGGCCGATAAGGACCGAAGTTTTATTCATTAAGTGTTCTTTTACCGGTGCAAGCTGTTTTTTCTTCAAGGCGGAGCAGGTAAGCACTGCATATCCTAATTTTTTATAAGCTGTAAGCCTCTCTTGTGTGCTCCTGTCGATATGCTGGTCCATTTTGTTGAGGATAACCGTAAACGGGATGTGTTCCATTTCTGCAATTACAGAAACTCTATCGATAAAGCGGGGTCTAAACGGCGGACTTTGGGGAGATGCAATACAGACAATACTGTCGATATTTGCCGCTACGGTTTGGGTCGTTTTCTTTTTTTTATTCCAACGGGAAAAGCTGTTTTTTCTCTCGAATCTATCGATGATAAGCCCTTCTCTGCCGGTATGTGTATCCGGTTCGAACGCTACATAATCGCCGGGTGCTAAAGGGTTATACTCTTTTTTAGTGCTGCCGAGTATTTTCCCTTTAATCCTGCATCGATACGTTTTACCGGCCGAGTAGACTGCATAGATATTGTTTATTCCGTACTGAATTAATCCTTTCACAATTGATAGTCCCCGGTCACAGCACCCCGGCATATGAAAGGCTAAACTTTTCTGCTACCATTTTATATTTTTCCTGTACATCCGGTCCGGTACTGTAGAGCAGGTCCCCTGCTCTATTCTTCCCGAACATTTTTCTTTCCTCGAGAATAGAGACGACTCTCTTACTTACTCCGTCTCTCGAATCAATAACGGTAATCTCCGGACCGAGAAGCTCGCGGAAATACGGTTCGAGAAACGTGAAGTGAGTGCACCCGAGAACCAATGTATCTATGCCGCCGTGATCAAACATTTTAACGGCATCTGCTACCTGTTTTCTGATTTCTTCCTCATCGGCGGTAAGAAATCGGTTTTCTACAAAATCGACGAGGCTGCTTCCGTGATTTCTCGTAACAATACAGTCAGATGCAAAATCTTGTATAAGGGCAGCGGTATAATCGTCTTCAACGGTCCGGCTCGTTGCAAGGACCCCGATCTTTCTCCGTTTTGACCGTTCGGCAGCCGGTTTTACTGCAGGAACAACCCCTACGAAGGGCACAGTAAAATGTTCTCTTAGGTTTGCGAGGGCAACAACGGAAGCGGTGTTGCAGGCAATAACGATAACTTTTGGATTTTCCGCGGCTATCAGTTTTTTAACGGTAGCACGTACCGTCCGCCGGATTTCATCATGTGTCTTGTTTCCATAGGGGAAATGGGCATTATCGGCTACATACACCATTTGCTCATGAGGGAGCAGTTTCTTTGTACTGTATAAATAGTGGAGACCACCTATTCCGGAATCAATAAATCCAACTGGTCTGTTATCCATCACCGAATAAGCTGTCGAACTGTGAACGCGCTTTTTTTATTTTCTCTTCTTGACGGCCCGGTCCGCTCCTCTCGACATAGGTAAAATAACCGCAAAAATTGGCCCGCTCTTTATCCCGAACCGGTTCAGGAATCGTTTCCCTGCATTCCCAGTGTGCGTTTGGATCGTAAAACTTACAGTTTAAGCATATTTTTAGATCACGGCCGCAATCCGGACAGGTAGAGCTTCTGAAAATCTCTGTCTCGATCGTTTTGCCACAGAAATAACACATACCGTTATACTACACATTTCGAAGCAGAGAGTGAATACCTTGCCGACTATTCACTTGTGCAATATGTCGGTTTTTACTACTCTATCCGTATGTTCGATGCTGAGCGGTGTCCGGTAGAAGGCTGTCCCAATTTCGTCTTGACATTCGGAAAAACATGTTTTGAACACGAGAGTGATCAAAAAAAGATACACGGGAAAATTGTGCACTATCTCACAGAGAATAATACGATAAAAGATGTCAATTTCTCCCACATGCCGTTTTCCGGTCTCGATTTATCAGGAAAAGCCTTCATCAGGTGCCGGTTTGCGGGAAGCAGCTTCGAGAGGTGTGATTTTTCCCATGCGGTCTTTCATCTGTCATACTTCGATTTCGCGCAATTCAACCATTGTAAGTTCATCAAACTGAACGCACAGGCATCGGTCTTTGCGGGGTCTGTGATTGATAATACCGATTTCGGCGAATCCGATATTCTGCATTCCAATTTCAACGGAATTCGGTGTTCGAACAGTTCATTCAACGATTCGGATTTATATTTTTCCCATTTTATAAGTGCTTTTATCGAAAAAACAACATTTATAGACTGTAATCTAAAAAAAGTACAGCTTATTCACACGGTCATGAAAAACGTCAGTTTTAAATATTCTAACTATGAAGATGCGGATTTTCGCGAGGAATAATAGGGTGAGAGGGAAAGGGCTTTGAACGTATTTTTTCACTTTGCTGTTACAGGTTTTTCAAACACGTATTTAGTTGGGCCTCATGGAGGCGGTAAAGCGCTTCTTATCGATCCCGGCATTATGGATATTACACTATTGAACCTCATTGAAAACAACAACTACTACGTCGATACCATATTAGTGACAAATGCTCACGAAGCGCACATTTTCGGCATTAAAACCTTGAGAAAAATATATAATGCGCAGATTTACTGCGGTGTAGAAAAACTCTACGACTTCGGCTGTGTGCTTATCAAAGACGGGCAGTCCATTGATTTTCATGACAAAAAAATAAAGACATATCAAGTAATGGGACATACGAGAGAGAGTATGGTGTTTCGTATTGATAATATGCTTTTTACCGGTGATGCGCTCGGTGCCGGCAAGGTGGGGGACAGCCCCAATCCATACGCGAGACGGGTGTTGATTAAAATGATTGACGATAAAATACTGCCGCTCGAGGAAGATCTCTATATTTTCCCGGGCCACGGACCGCCGACGACATTGAAATTGGAAAAATTATACAACCCTATTATCTCCGAACTCATTGCATCTCAGAGAGATTCCGAATCATCTTCTTAAACCGTTCGGGGAGCGGGGCCCGAAACGTTTTTTTTACGTTTGTGCCGGGCATCCGGATGGTCAGCTTATACGCGTGCAGTAGAAGCGTTTCTTCCGGAAAAACCGAATCCTTTCGAGCGTAGATAGGATCACCTAAAATAGGGGTGCCTCTATGCAGCATATGTACCCGCAACTGATGTGTTCTGCCCGTTTTCGGGACAAGTTTTATGAACGAGTAGGAATCAAATCTTTTCAATACTCTGTAGCTCGTCACCGCTCGCTTGCCTTCAGATTCCGACGTGCTGAACCGCTTTCGATGGATTTTGTCCCGTACGATTAATGTCTTGATCGTATCTTCGAGAGGAAAGAGATTCCCTTTGACTATGGCGAGATATACTTTTTCAATTGTCCTCTTTCTGAATTGAAGAGAGACATGTTCGAGCGCCTGTTGGTTTTTTGCGATGAGTACCACCCCCGAAGTATCTTTATCGAGACGATGGACGATACCCGGACGGACGCACTGGTCCGGAAATGACCTGGAAAGCGTAAGACAGTAGTGCATAATTCCCTGGATCAATGTCCCATGGTAGTTGCCCTGTGCGGGGTGGACGACAACTCCCTGCTCTTTATTGACCACGATCAGAGAATCATCCTCATACAGAATATCGAGGGGAATCTGCTCAGGTTCTATGACCTGCGGCGGTTGCTCTGAGAGGAGCACTTCTACTCTGTCTCCGGATTTCACCTGTTTGGAGAGTTTTACAGGTTCTTCGTTGAGCAGAACAGACTCTACATGCTGCTTCAGCTGGCTTCGGGTTAGTATCCGGATGACATCGGATAGATATTTATCGATTCTCACCGATTCCCCTTCGGGAAGATCTACCGTATACACTTCTTTTTTCATGAATCAGTATGCACCTACTGTTTTTCCCGGTTTTTCTCAGAAGCCTTTTGGATCTGTCCAATAATGAAATCGAGAAGAGTGACGAACGCTGAAGCGACGATGGTCGAAATAAGTACTCCGGTTTGCTCTTCATCGGTGAGAGGGGCCGGAGTCTGGTTACCGAAAAGCGGGGGAGCATAGGATGCATCAAAGCCGCTCGTACCGTACCGGACCAAGTCGACCGCAATCCGGGAAAAGAGGAATGTGAGCGGAATCGATCCGAAAAGAATTGTTTCAGCCCTCCGCAGTTCATGCATCCACGGCTCAAACTCTTCGTCTCGATACGGTTCAGGGGTGTAGGAATCATCGGTGCCGGAACTCTGCGCCCCATCTTGGTTCTGCTGCTGGTCTTGAGCAAGCAGTGTAGTGCCTACAAGAGATATCATTACGCAAAATATGAAAACTCTATACGCGAAGCTTCGAATCACTGATAGTTCCTTGCCCCGAAAATAAGAGAGCCTATCCGCACCAGCGTAGAACCTTCTTCGATAGCGATACCGTAATCGGATGACATTCCCATTGAAAGCGTATCTATCGGCAATTGCGAATAATTGTTTTTCAGTTTTTCGAACAGCGAGCGGAGCTGACTGAAGGAGCCGCGGATAGCATCAGTATTATTTGTAAAAGGAGCAATTGTCATAAGACCTCTGACACTAAGATGGGGCAGTGCTTCACAAATACTGTCCAGAGTGCTCCACATTTGTTCTTCGCCTAGAAACCCTTCTTTACTCTCCTCGCCTGACGTGTTTACCTCGAGGAGAATATTCATCTGCTTATCCTGTTTCGCGCATTCTTTCTCTATGGCTTTGGCCGTTGAGAGTTTATCCACTGAGTCGATCCAGGTTACCGTTTCTACCGCCTGCCGGGCTTTGTTCCTCTGGAGATGGCCGATAAGATGCAGCTCTATGTCTTCCGGTAGCCCTTCGTATTTTTCCTTAGCTTCGAGCACTCTGTTTTCTCCGAACAGTTTTAATCCTGCTTCGTAGGCGGAGGCAACATCTTCCCGCGGCTTTGTCTTTGTTACAGCCATAAGGCGTACATCGTCCGGGTTTCTTCCGCTCTTCTCTGCTGCTTCTTTTATTTTCTTGTAGATTAAGGAGATGTTATTTTCGATACTGCTCATAGGGTGTATTATATCATCCCGTGAATATTTTGAACATAATAGAACTGGTTGACTTTTCCATTTTTCTGACTTACATTCTAGAAAATATATACAGGTAGGTGAATAATATGAACAGTAGTTGGTCAGAACGACAAAAGTCGACATGGCGGGAGAAAGTCGGACTGGCTGAAATGCTAAAAGGCGGAGTAATCATGGATGTGGTTACTGCCGATCATGCGAAGATTGCTGAGGATGCAGGTGCCGCTGCGGTTATGGCATTAGAGCGTGTACCGGCTGATATCCGTGCCCAGGGCGGTGTTGCCCGCATGTCTGATCCGCAGCTGATTACCGATATCCAGCAAACCGTCTCGATTCCGGTCATGGCAAAATGCAGAATCGGTCATTTTGTCGAAGCACAGATCTTAGAGGCGATGGATGTGGATTTTGTCGACGAAAGTGAAGTATTAACGCCGGCTGATGATCGGTTTCATGTCAATAAACATCTGTTTAAAGTACCGTTTGTCTGCGGATGCAGGGATTTAGGTGAAGCTCTGCGGAGAATCGATGAAGGTGCCGCCATGATTCGCACCAAAGGCGAAGCAGGCACCGGCGACATTATCGAAGCTGTACGCCACATACGTACCGTCATGGATTCTATGAAACGGCTTACGGTACTTCCCAAAGAAGAACTCATGACCGAAGCAAAAAACCTCGGTGCTCCCTACGATCTCGTCGTAGAAATTGCGGAGACGGGAAAACTTCCGGTACCGAACTTTTCCGCGGGCGGTGTAGCGACTCCGGCAGACGCGGCATTGATGATCCAGCTCGGCGCGGAAGCTGTATTCGTCGGCTCCGGGATTTTCAAATCGAGTAATCCGAAAAAACGGGCGAAAGCGATTGTAGAAGCGGTCACCTATTATGATGACCCCAAAAAACTGCTCGAAATATCGCGCAACCTCGGAGAGCCGATGTCCGGCATGAACAGCGCCCACATAGAAGAGAAAGAGCTGCTCGCAACGAGAGGTTGGTAAAAACAGTTCCTCGTGAAACCGGTCGGTGTACTTGCCCTTCAAGGTGATTTCGATAAACACAAAGCAGCCATAGAGAAACTCGACACACAGGTCGTTAAGGTCCGCTCTCCGGATGAACTCCCCAACCTGAGCGGGCTTATTATCCCCGGCGGGGAGAGTACGACTATGGGAAAATTACTCGCCGCATTCGGCCTCTTGGACCCGCTCATTAGATCCATAGATGCCGGCTTACCTGTACTCGGCACCTGTGCGGGCATGATCTTGCTTGCACGCACCATACTCGAAGGGGATAATACGAGCAGCCAGCCCCGGCTGGGAAATATGGATATCTCAGTGGAGAGAAACGCGTACGGCCGGCAGGTAGAAAGTTTTGAAGCAACAATTGATAACGGTTTTTTCGAAAAAGAGGCGATCAAAGCAGTGTTTATCCGGGCCCCCCGCATTAGACGGTTCGGCCCTGACGTAAAACCGCTTGCGTTATTCGAAGAAGTTCCTGTTCTCGTCCGGGAGAGGAACATGCTTGCGGCAAGCTTCCACCCCGAATTGACGGATGATCTGCGTGTCCATGAATACTTTTTATCTATGACCAACTGATATGGCTAACTGATACTGCTAACTGAAAGGATGCGGTGATCTGAGCAGAATGCTCGGATGAGCTTCTTTCGGCTGTTCGATACCCGTCATTGTCATGTACCGTTTGAGCTCTTCGGTAAGTTCCGTAATGAGAGATGCCACCCCCTCTTCTCCGTCAGCGGCAAGTGCCCACAGGACAGGCCGTGCAATACCTACAGCCGCAGCCCCCATGGCCAGCCCTTTGAGCACATCCGAGCCCCTTCGAAAACCGGAATCCACAATAATCGGGATTCTCCCGTTTATAACTGCGTTGATCTCTTCGATAACCTCAAAAGGATGGGGGAGATAGTCAAGGGTGTGGGCACCATGATTCGAAATTACAATGAGGTCCGCTTCGGCTTCGAGGGCCTTCTCCGCGTCCCAGGCGCTCAATATCCCTTTTAAAACAAATGGGATGCTGACAGCCGCTTTGAGCTCTTTCAGTTCAGAGACCGAAACGGGGAAGCAGTCTTTTGTCATCATTGTATCGAGTACTTTTGTACATTGCCCTGCATCCACTTCTATACCGATCCAGGTAACACCGGTCTTCTCGATTTCGATCAGTTTCTCTTTTAGGGCTTTTCTGTCTCGTAGAGGTTTTACTGTCTGGCAGACCGGTACACCGGTTTTGACAATTTCTTCCAGATTGGTTGGTATCGGAGAGCCGGTCCACATCATCGAACCAGTTTTTTTGAGCGCACGGGCTGTGATGACAAGTCCGTTATCAGCTATTTGAGGTATTGGTGCATTCATAGACGACATGATAACAGGTGTTTCGAGCTCTACGTTCAAAACTGTCGACCTAGTGGAGACTTCCTGAATCGTATTAATGGCCCGCTGAAGGAAGGTGTATTGGGCAAGCATTGCGGCGTTGTGCTCGAGAACAAATTCGGTCTCAACACCTTTGAGCATGAAGTCGAGCTTTTTTTCCGTGAGAACCGCTGCTCCCTTTTGATATAAGTCGTTCAATTTCATGTAATAGTTTTTTTGGGCGGTGACGGGCTTGAACCGCCGACTTCCTGCTTGTAAGGCAGGCGCTCTCCCAACTGAGCTAACCGCCCAAACCGGTGCTACTCTACCACGATACGAAAAAAAAAGTCAATATTGGGCATGCCGGCGGTTATTGAAAATCGTTAACGTATCGGTATATGTTATTTTCCCGCTTTCTCTGATGTATCCGAGATACAGATAGTAAAACCGGTCACTTCCTTCGAGTATAAAAGTAAACCGCCCCTCTTCCCCGTTCCACATATCCGGTTCGAGAACGGCATTTCCCTTTTTTAATACGGGCATGGTGATGGAAAGCCGACTCTCAGGGCTATTTTCAGGCGGATTAAAACTCCCGCTTACGCTGACCTTCTCCCCTGCGTGACCTATAGTAATATCTGCGAAAGGATGTTCGATGCATTGAATTACTACGAAAAGCCGCTCGGAGCCGCCGCTTCTTTCGTTTACAGGATTAATTGCTTCGGCACCGATTCCGCAATGGGTCCATCTCGTATCGAGGATGATTGTACGATGGGATGGACTTGTAAGCCACTGGTCGAACAGCTCACGTATCTTCTCGGGCGGGGATGATCCGAGTACTTCCCCCACCCGCAGCGACGTTCCGCCCCGTTCCCGGAAACGGTCAACCGCCCGCATGCCGGAACCGTCGGTGTGGGAAAGATACCCTCCCTCGGAGAGAGTCGCAGCATAGCTCGATGCACAAGAAGAGAGGAGCGGGTGGATTGTAAGGGGCGGAATGTCCTTTTCAATGCGGAGACGGTTCAATTCTTCCAGGATAATCTCTTCTGCTGCATTCTCTGCGTTCACATTCGCCGTATTAATCAAAACGGAGAAAAGCATAAAAAATGATAAAGTTACTCCCCTTTTCCACATAATCGCTTTATGTTACTATTTCGCACGAGGCAAAGTAAATGGGAAAGAAATACACCAGAAACATCGGTATTATGGCCCATATCGATGCGGGTAAAACAACGACGACGGAACGGATCCTCTTTTATACGGGAAAGAGCCATCGGATAGGTGAAGTCGATGACGGTCAAGCCGTCATGGACTGGATGGTGCAGGAACAGAACCGGGGGATTACCATTACCTCCGCCGCTACAACCTGCTTTTGGAAAGAGTGTCAGATCAATATTATCGACACGCCGGGCCATGTTGATTTTACGGCAGAAGTGGAGCGTTCTCTTAGGGTCCTCGACGGTGCTGTAGCGATTTTTTGTGCTGTCGGAGGGGTCGAGCCGCAGTCTGAGACGGTGTGGCACCAGGCCGACCACTACGAAGTGCCCCGTATAGCCTATGTGAATAAAATGGACAGAATTGGTGCTGATTTTTTCGGTGTGGTTAATGAGGTCGAAACCAAGCTCGGCTCGAACCCGCTCGTGCTGACGGTCCCTATCGGAAAAGAATCGGAGTTCGAAGGGGTCATCGATCTGATCAGCATGCAGGAGATCCGGTGGGACGCCGATACGATCGGGAGTCAGATGAGTTTTTCTCCAATTGATGCATCAAGGCTCGATGAAGCCAAGAAATGGCGGGAGAAGGTCATCGACCAGCTTTCATCCGCTTCTGATGAAATCACCGAATTATACCTCGATGGGAAAGATATCCCCGCAGACTTGATTACTGCAACAATAAGAAAAGAGACGATCAACCGGACGATCGTTCCTGTATTAGTCGGCGCCTCTCTCAAGAATATCGGGGTCCAGCCGCTGCTCGATGCTATAGTCAATTATCTGCCTGCTCCCGAGGAGCTTCCTCCCGTGCCGGGTGCTCATCCCAAAACCCATGATCATATCGATGTGGAACGTACCGAGAACGGCCCGCCTTTAGCTCTCGTTTTTAAAATCCAGACGGACAGAGAAGCCGGCGCTTTGAGTTTTCTCAGAGTCTACAGCGGCAGCTTTAAATCCGGTACTGCCTACTACAATATAAATAAAAAGAAAAAAGAGCGGATCAACCGGCTTCTCCGGATGCATTCCAACCGTTACGAGGCCTTACAAGAGGTAAAAGCGGGCGATATTGCTGTAGCCATAGGGCTTAAGTTTTCTCAAACCGGCGATACGCTGGGAAGTGAGGGGAAACAAGTCCTCTTCGAGCGGATGGTATTCCCGGAACCGGTTATCTCTGTGGCAGTCGAACCGCGCACCTACAGCGATATGGACAAACTAAAGAACACGTTTGCTCTGTTGAAAAAGGAAGACCCGACTTTTCTAGTCGAGGAAAACGAAGAGACCGGGCAGCTTCTTATCTCCGGAATGGGTGAGCTGCATCTCGATGTGTTGATGACCAGGGTCACTGATGATTACAAAATCGACGCGAAAATCGGGAATCCTCAGGTCACTTATCGGGAGTCGATTTCCAAGACAGTTACTCATACTGAAAAATACCACAAGGTCCTCGCGGGAAAGGAGAACACCGCGGAAATCACTCTCTTAGTAGAACCTCTTCCGAGAGGCTCCGGCAACCGTTTCACCTCTACAGTGACAAAGAATGATCTGCCCCAAGAGTTGATCGATTCTGTAGAGCGGGGTGTTACAAACTCTTTTACCTCAGGTATCATTTTCGGATATCCTGCTTATGATGTGGGAGTCACATTTCAGAAGGCTGTGTATAATCAAAACACTTCTACTCCATTCGCATTCGAGGCGGCAGGAGCAATCGGTTTTGACAATGCGTGCAGGGAGGCTGTCCCGATATTATTAGAACCGATTATGCGCCTCGATATCATGGTACCGAAAGAGTTCGTCGGCGATGTCATGAGCCAGCTTACTTCCAAAGGCGGGGTCATAATAAGTCTTGACAGCAAGCCTACGATCGAACATGTTCATGCCGAGACTCCGATGCGGAATATGTTCGGATATTCGACCACACTGCGGAGCATGACTCAAGGGAGAGGCACCTTTTCTATGGAGTTTTCCCACTTTGCCAAGAAAGAGGACACCGGGTAATTATATACAAACTGCAATTTTTGCACTAAACTATAGCGCCGATTCTAGAAATCTGTTATTTTGAGAGACCGGCAAAATAATAATCATACAACTTTTTAGGAGTTATTATGGGTTTTAACACGAATTCGATAAAAAACCTTGCAATAGCGGGACATGTTGCAACGGGTAAAACCACACTTGTAGAGCAAATCCTGTATTACGGAGGGTCCATCCCAAAACCTGAAACCGTAGAAAATGGAAAAACGGTAAGTGATTACACGGCGGAAGAAATTGAGCGGACTATCTCCATTCACACAACCCTGTCCCATCTCGTTTGGAAAGATGAAAAACTCAACCTTCTCGACTCCCCCGGTTCTTCTGATTTTTCAGGAGAGGTAGTTTCAGCCCTTCGAGCATGCGAATGCTGTATATTGCTCGTCGATGCAACTTCGGGAGTACAGATCGAAACGATCAAAACGTGGCGGAGGCTCGAGGAGGACAATATCCCGCGGATTATTTTTATTAACAAGATGGACAAAGAGCGGGCGAGTTTCGAGAACACTCTTGCCGACCTGCGGGAAAAATTCAATGCGACATTTGTTCCAATTACCATTAGCAATGGGGAAGGGACCGGTTACCAGGGGATCGTCGATCTCATGGAAAGTAAAGGGTATGGACTGCCTGAAAAGGGCAAGAAAGAAGATGCGGGAGATGTACCGGCGGAGATCGCTGATGCAGTTGAAGAGGCAAACATGGGCCTTATCGAAGCCGCCGCTGAAGGAAAAGATTCTCTCATGGAGAAGTATTTTGAGGAAGAAACGCTCAGCGCTGATGAGATCAAAGAAGGACTGACCAACGGATTACAGCAGAACAAGGTCATCCCCGTTATCTGCGGTTCCGCATTAGAAGGTTCAGGAATTACCTCCCTTCTCAACTTTGTGGCAGGGGCCGCCCCTACTCCGGAGAGCAGAAAAGAAAAGTTCGTCAAAGAAGACGAAGAAGAAGATGTCCGGGAAGTGACCAGCGAAGGCGGTTTTTCCGGGTTCGTTTTCAAGACAACTATTGACCAGTTTTCAGGAAAACTTTCTTTTATTAAAATTATTACCGGCTCATTGAAATCAGACCTCGATCTTTTCAATCCGAGGGAACAGAAAAAAGAACGCGTATCCAAAGTATATACGGCCCAGGGCAAGAAAATCGAGGAAGTCGATAGTTTGGAAGCCGGTGATATCGGAGTTGTCACGAAATTGGCCACTGTCAACACCAATGATACGCTCTGTCAGCAGGATGCAGTAATCAGATATGCTCCTCTAAAACTCCCGAATCCGTCCCACTCAGTCGCCGTCAGTGCGGTCAGCAAGAAGGACGAAGACAAGCTCAACCAGTTTATTCAGCGGGCCGCTGAAGAAGACCTCACTTTCCGGGTCGAATACAACCAGGAGACCAAAGAGACGGTCATTCACGGAATGGGCGAGCTGCAGATCAACATGATTTTAGACCGTATTCGGGACCAGCAGAAAATAGAGATCGAGACGAAAGTTCCGAAGGTAGCATACCGGGAGACCATTACAAAAAACGCGGATGCCGAATATACCCATAAAAAGCAGACCGGCGGCCACGGTCAGTTCGGTCGGGTCGTCATCCGGATCAATCCGCTCGAGCGAGGAGAACAGTACTCTTTCGAAAATGTCATCAAGGGCGGCGCTGTCTCCAAAGGATATATCCCGGGTATAGAAAAAGGACTTCATGAGGCGATGGAATCCGGCATTCTCGCAGGCTACCCCGTAGTCGATGTCGGTATTACCTTAGTCGACGGAAAAGAGCATCCGGTAGACAGCTCGGAAATGTCGTTTAAACAGGCTGCCAAAGGCGCCTTAAAAGACGCTATCAAAAAAGCGGGTCCGACCCTTCTCGAACCGATTATGAAAATGCATGTCTATGTCGATGATCAGTATCTCGGTGATGTGCTCTCCGATATGAGCTCCCGCAGGGGAAGAGTGCTCGGGCAGGAATCGATCGGCGGGGGAATCCAGGAAGTTGTCGCATTGGTCCCTCAGGCTGAATTACTGCGGTATTCGATCGATCTGCGCTCGATCACATCCGGTACCGCCTCGTTTGAGATGGAGTTCGACCACTACGAACCGATATCCGGCAAGATCGCGGAAAGTGTGATTGCAGCATCGAAGCAGGAAGCGGAAGAGGACTAACGGCTATTTAGAAAGCGAACGAGAAAGCGAAAACTCAGCTGACGTCACAAGCTCTACCGCTGCTACCTTTTAAGAGAGAGAATCTCGAAAACGGGGCGGCCTTTTTCCACAGCTTTTTTCTCATAGCGGGTTTGCGGTCTCCATCGAGAGGGTGCTGCAAAACCGTTATTCGGGTTTGTAAATCCGGGGACCGCATTTACACTTTCGAGCATAGAGTAAGCATAATCTTCCCAGTCCGTTACCAGGTAGAGATAGGCCCCGCTTTTCATTTTCGATGAAAGGTGGGTGAGAAAATCGGGCCGGATGAGTCGCCGTTTGTGGTGCTTTTTTTTCGGCCACGGGTCCGGGAAAAAAATGTGAACGCCGTCGAGCAGATTGTCCGGGACCATATACAACACCACCTCATAGGCATCTTTTTGAATGATTACTATATTCTCGAGTTCCAGCCGTTCGATTTCGGAGAGGAGCTTTCCCACCCCCGCTTTGAATACTTCGGTACAGATAAAACCGGTGTCGGGGTTTCTTGCCGCGATCTCCGCGGTTGCAATCCCCATACCGAACCCGATTTCGAGAATGAATGCTTTGTACTGCCGGGGAGCGAAAACTGAGGCGGGGTCCAGTTTCTCCTCCTTGAAATCAATACAGTAGACCGCGGCGAGCTCTTCGTACGCCCGTTTCTGCAGGTTGCTCATTCTTCCCGACCGCAGTACGTAGCTTTTTAGGTGCTTCATCTCAAAATCCTTACTGTTAGGGTTAGACCAGCGTAGACAGTTTGTCCCGAATGAACTCCGATTTCTCGGAAAGGCCTATAACATCACTCTTAATAGTGAGAATGTTCGGCCGTTGCGGGTCGAGAGAAACGCTCCCCCCGCTCTGCTCAATAAGCCGGACCACCTTATCAGCAGATATTTTCGAAACTTTGGCAAACTCCACTTCGAGAGTCCCCTTTCTCTCCTTAATCGATGATATAAAGAGCTTTCCGCTCAAGATTCTCAATTCTGCGAGAGAGAGAAGGCTCGACACTTCGTCCGGCAGCGGGCCGAACCGGTCTTCGAGCTCTCCGTGTACTCTGTTCAACTCTTCTTCTGTGGTTATGGAAGCTATCCGTTTGTAGATTTCCATTTTCTCTGTCGATTCCTGAATATAGCTGTCCGGGATAAACCCGCTGTAGTCCAATTCCAGGTATACTTCAGGCGGCGGCTCCTCTTCTCCGTCTTCACTAAGGTCGCGAATCGCCTCATCGAGCAGTTTGATGTACATGTCAAATCCAACTGATAAAATGTCTCCGTGCTGCTGTCTCCCGAGGAGATTCCCTGCCCCTCTGACTTCGAGGTCCTTGAGAGCAATTTTAAAACCGGACCCGAGATCGGTGTAGTCGGAGATGATCTGGAGCCGTTTCATAGCAATCTCGCTCAAAGCCCTGTTTTCCGGATAGAGCAGATACGCATATGCCCTGCGGTCCGCCCGCCCCACTCTGCCCCGCAGCTGATACAGCTGGGATATACCGTACATGTCGGCCCTGTCGATTAAAATTGTGTTAACATTCGGAATATCGATTCCGTTTTCGATAATTGTCGTAGAAACGAGCACCTGAACTCCCCCGTGGATAAAACGGTGCATGATGTCCTCGAGTTCGTGAGAACTCATCTGTCCATGGGCGGTTTCGATAATCGCTTCCGGCACGAGCTTCTCTAAGAACAACTTGACATTGTCGAGGGTCTCGACCCGATTGTGGAGGTAGTACACCTGCCCGCCCCGTTCGAGTTCATGGCGGATGGCCCGGGCCACTTCCTCTTCCGCGAACTCTTGAATATAGGTTTTTATGGATAACCGGTTTTGGGGCGGGGTGGTAATAAGCGACATGTCCCGAATTTTAAGGAGCGACATATGGAGGGTCCTCGGAATCGGGGTCGCGGTAAGGGTGAGAGAATCTACGGAATGCTTGAGCTCTTTGAGCCGTTCCTTGTCTTTAACACCGAACCTCTGCTCTTCATCTACAATGATAAGGCCTAAGTTTTTGTAATGAACGTCCCGCTGCAGGATGCGATGTGTCCCGATTATGATATCCACCTCACCATTATTGAGCGCTTCGAGTGTTTTTTTCTGTTCACTTTTTGGAATAAACCGGGACAGCATCCTGATACGCACGGGGAAGTTCTCGAAACGTTCGCTGAACGTTTCGAAGTGCTGTTCGGCGAGGATCGTTGTCGGGGCGAGGAACGCTACCTGCTTTCCCCCCATCACAGCTTTAAAAGCGGCCCGCATCGCAACTTCTGTTTTCCCGTAACCGACATCACCGCAGATCATCCGGTCCATGGGGCGTTCACTTTCCATATCCGCTTTTACTTCTTCGATACAGCGGAGCTGGTCTTCGGTTTCTTCGTAAGGAAAGTTGGCCTCGAACTCGAACTGCCAGTCGGTATCTTCCGGAAAAGCATAGCCGTGGGCCATTTTCCGCTTCGAGTAGAGCTTGATAAGCCGTTCGGCAAGGTCTTCCACCGATTTTCTGACAAGACTCTTCCGCTTCTCCCACGATTTACCGCCTATTTTATCGAGGCGAGGAGTAGAACCTTCACTGCCGATATAACGCTGGACCATATTGACCTGTTCTATGGGAATGAATACGGTTTCTTTATCCGCGTACTCGAGCCGTATGTAGTCCCGCACCGTGCCTGCTGCCTGAATTCGCTCAATACCGGTAAACTTCCCGATTCCGTGGTTAATATGTACGACAAAATCACCTTCATTGAGTTCGACAAAGGTATCGATCGGCCTGCTCTTCGCCTGTTTGACGGATTTCGGGACCCGCCTCTTCCGCCCGAAAATCTCGTTCTCATGAATTGCTACAACACCCAGGTCCGGGCAGGAAAATCCGGATGAAATTGAATTGGTAATAACGGTAACAGGTATCTCTTTGAGAAGATGTTCGATCCGGTGTGCCTGGGGCAGTGAATCGGAGAAAATGAACACATCACTGCCGGCCTGTGTAACATGTGTAATATCTTCCCGGAGATAATCGATGTTCCCAAAGTACGATTTGGGTCCATTGCATGAGACCGTTACGGTCGGGAACGTTTTCTCCTGCTGTTTAATCGAGGGGAAGATAATGCGTCTCGGTTTGGATTCCGCTATTCTGTGATAATCGAGAAGAAGGGATGAAGGAGGCACCGGAGCCGGAAGGGACCTGTCTCTTTTGCGATACAGTTCATCAAACTCCTTTTTCAAGGATTCCGCGCCGATCGAAAGCTGTTCGTTATCGACAAAAACGACAATACTCTGCTCGGGCATATAATCGAGAATTGATTCAGGATTCTTAAAACTTAACGGGAAGAGATACTCCTCATCACCGCACTCACCTCTCTCTCTCAGTTCTTCGATTATCTCCGGGGCATCTATATTTTTTTCTAAGGTGTCGATTCGCTCATCCGTCCAGACTACTTCACCAGCCGGGTAGAGGGTTATCTCTTCGAGCGTTTCAGTCGAATGCTGGGTAATCGTATCAAAATGCCTGACGGCTTCTATGGTATCGAACTCAAAGACTATTCTTACTGCATCTCTTACACCCGGAAGATAGATGTCAAGCACCTCCCCCCGCAAGGCGAACTCTCCGATTACTGTCACCGACGGGACACGCAGATAGCCGAACCTCTGCAGTTTACGGGACAGTTCTATGGGGTCGATTTCATCGCCTATAGTCAGGTTTATGCTGTTTTCGGTGATGTATTCGCGGGGAGGGACCGGGGTCAACAGTGAACGCAGCGAAGAGACAACGACCTTTTGCTGATTGTTTACCACATCGATCAAATTGCAGATTCGCCTGCCGCTTACCGCCGCATCCGATTTTCCCTCCGTATAAGGCAGACTGTTCCACCACGGAAAAATCTCTGCTTCGGAACCGAAGAGAGAAAGATCCTGAACTAAATACTCAGCCTCCTTCTCATGATGCACGATAATAAAGAGAGGGACCGGTACAATAGAATCTATACGGGAGAGGAGGAAAGGAAGAAAACTGCCCTGCGGACCTTCTACAGCAAACGGATACTGTTTTTCCGCAAGCAGCTTTTTGAGCTGTTTATAGGGTTGATATGTTTTTAAGACCTCTGTAAGCTTTTTTTCGAATAATGTTATCACTTTTTCTTCCGAAGATTAAAATGGAAAGGTGGAATATGCCGTTGAAAAAAATAATTATAATTTTTCTATTACTATTTATACCGATAAC
>CAZKZZ010000004.1:0-5803 GCA_964557375.1 uncultured Spirochaetales bacterium
CGGCAGCGGTTGTTTTCAACCGGTCCGGCTGCACTGAGGCAGCAGTGGGCAGGGTAGAGAGACGGGTCGAGTGACGGTTTAAGAGACGTTTTTACCAATTCTAAAAGCGCAAGGACCGGATCATAGAAGGCCGTTATCTCAGCGGTTTTGTATCTCTTTTTTGTAATAAGGCTGTAAGAGTCTGGTGAAACACCGATACAGGCTACTGTTGTATTTGTACCTCCGATATCACCAGTGAGAACGGTGTGAGTAAGATGTTTATCCGGTTGTAGAGAATCGAATATTTTCATACAGTTTCATTAGAATAAAACCAGAAAAGCATAAAACTGTAAACCTAGTGGTGCGAATCGTGGGGATAATCATTTCATAAAGGACAGCTTTTATTGCTGTCCCCACGATTCGCACCACTAAGTAAACCTTAAAGGACAGCATATGGTAGAAAAGCCCCTCATTTGTATAGATTTTGACGGAGTCCTCTGCGATTCGGTCCTCGAATGTTTCGTCAGTTCCTGGATTGGATTTTTTCATTTATACCGCAAAGAACGGCCGATGAGTGTTTCTCTCGAAGAGATGGAGACTTTCAGGTCATATCGGCCGTATATCCGCTCCGGGGAGGATTTTATTATCCTGCAGGATTGCATCTTCAAAAAAGTACCGCTTACAAGCCAGGATGATTTTGACCGGGTCCGCAGCGCCCTTACTGCGGAAACGATACAAACGTATCGTGACCATTTTTATTCGGCCCGCACAAAGCTGCTCGAAGAAGAGAGGATTACCTGGCTGCGGCTCAATCCGCTCTTTCCCCAGGTGTCAGGATTTATCGATCGTGTTGCAGTGTGCGATCAATCCCACATTATTTCGACAAAGAAAGTGGAGTTCATCGCGGAAGTGCTGCAGGCCTCCGGAATATCGTGGCCTTTAGAGAGAATCCACTGTTCGGAAGATGAACAGAAGCCGGCCTTTATAAAAAAGATTATGGATAAAACAGACTATAACCGGGCGCTGTTTTTCGATGACCAAATCGACCACTTCAAATCGAACAACAGAGAACAGAATGCCGTGATAACCGGATATTTGCCGGTTTGGGGATACATAAAGAAAGAATGGCTTACTCGGGATGTACTCGCCCCGCTCGGGGTCAAGGCAATTGATGCCGAGCAGTTCTACGAGCTGATGACTCAGTACTGCAGCGGTTTTAACACCGAGCAGATCTAAAAGTGAGAAATCCGGAATTGACAATGGGCAGGTTTTATGTTATTTTTCACGGGCCTCTTTATCTGAAGACCGGCTGTATATCCAAACGCAGAGCGGTTATTCAGATCAGAAATAAACCTACATTTGGGCCCGGCAAAAACCGATATGTGTTAAACTGCCTGGTACCGGACAATAGGTAATACGACCGTAAGGAGGAGAGATGAGAAATTACGAGGCAGTATTTATTTTCCCTGCCAGAGAAGAGGAATACAGCGCAGGGAGAGAGTTTGTAAGGGGTCTGTTTCAGAACGCCCAGGCAAATATCGTCAAAGAAGAGGATATGGGCGAGCGTGACCTTACCTATACCGTAAAAAAAGAGGGCCGAGGTCACTACTACTTTTTTGAGGCTGAAATGAACCCCGAATCGATCAGCGATATCGATAAATCCCTCAAAATTCGAGCAGATGTCTTAAAGTATCTCTTTGTAAATAAAGAAAAGTAGATACCCCCAAATAACGTGGAGAAGTCTCATGAATGATATCAATAAAGTTATTATCGTGGGCCGTCTTACCCGGGATGCGGAACTGAAATACACGAGCAATGGATTTGCAGTCAGCAAATTTTCACTGGCGGTTAACCGGAGAAAAAAGAGCGGTGACCAGTGGGTTGAGGAAGCAAATTTTTTTGACGTAGTACTGTGGGGAAGAATGGCTGAAGCGATAAACCAGTATCTGGTCAAAGGAAAACAGGTTGCCGTTGAGGGTGAATTGCGGCAGAACCGCTGGGAACAGGATGGTCAACCGCGTAGTAAAGTGGAGATTACCGCTAATAATCTGCAGCTGCTGGGAGGCACCGGCGGTCCGCGGCAGGGAGGCAATTCCGATTCTTCCGGTTACGGAAACGATTTTTCCGGAGGAAGTGATAAGGGAACTCCGAATGATGACAATTTTGAAGATGATATACCGTTTTAATCGAGGAGAAAAACAGTGAGTGATAAGGATAATATAGAAAACAAAGCCGAAGAAGAAAAAACCGGACAGAACAGCGAACAGAGTTCTAATCAGAGAAAGGACCAGCGAAGCGAATCAACAGGTCGACCGCAAGATTCGGGCAGAGATTATAATCGGGACAGAGACCGTGACCGCGACAGGGACAGTTCCGATTCTGATAGTTATAGCCGGGGTGATTCCCGCGGAGGAGGCAGGCCGAGAGGGCGTGTTTATTTTCGAAAAAAAGTGTGCAGATTTTGCACCCAGAATGTAAAGATCGATTATAAGAACCCGGAAACACTTTCCCGATTCATTACCGAACGGGGGAAGATCCTCCCTCGCCGTATAACAGGTACCTGTGCAAAGCACCAAAGAGAGCTGGCAACCCACATAAAAAGGGCAAGGATGCTGGCGATGCTTCCGTTTGTAAAGCATTAGTATGAATATTGGTCCATGGAAAAGCAGTTGGACTGATCTTATTGGATTTTCTATATTATCGCTGCTTTTCTACAAGCTGGGTATTTTTTTTCTTCTATTTCTTGTACCGCTACAGGTATTATATGTGAGAAGGGGATTAACAACTCAGCTGTACAGTTTCGGGATTGTACTGTTTTTCATTTTTGTATTTGCCGTCATCAGTACGCGAAAAATTGAAAACGGTACCCTGCGCGGGACCCTCCTGCTGCTCGAAATGGTCGTTCCGGCCCTGCTTATGACGGGTTTGGCAGCGGTAAACGCGCATAATGAGTATATACACAGGAATTTATACAAGCTGTTAGCAGCGACAATCATAACCGGGCTGGTCAGCATCGTGATCATTGTACTGATGATGCGAAGCGAAGCGTACATTAATTTCATTAAAGACCAGATGGACCTGATGCTGGAAGCGTTTTCCCAGGCGTTTACAACAGAGGGTACTGCCGGAATGATGTTCGGCGGCATGTTTACAACGGAAAGGATTTTCGAAATGGCGAGAAAAATCCTGCTGCGGAATTACCTGTTTCTCTATTTTATGATGCTTGTCGGAAATTGGCGGGCCGGTACTGCTATCGGCAAGAGAAGTATCGGAGAAAGTGTAACTCCTTTTTCCGGATTTTCACTTCCCGATTTTTTTATCTGGCCGCTTCTTATTTCCTGGACCGGCGTACTGTTTGACAGTTTGATCGGGGCCGGTTTCTTGAGTTATATTTTTTGGAACAGCGGACTGGTATTCCTGTTCCTGTACGGCCTGCAGGGATTTGCTATAATCCGGCATCTTTTTGAAAAATACAGTGTTTCCCGGGGCTTGAGATTTTTATTTGGGTTCGGGGTAGTCATTTTGTTCATGATTCCGGGACTCAATTTTCTGTTGTTAATAGGAATTCCGGGTCTCGGAGTTTCAGAACTGTGGATAAAACTTAGAAAGGAGTAATGAAAATATGAAAGTTATTCTTATAAAAGATGTACCGAACTTGGGAGAAGAAGGAGACATCTGCGACGTGGCAGACGGATACGGACGAAACTATCTCCTTCCCAAGAAATTTGCGCTTCCTCATACAAAACAGAACAAGGCTCTCATCGAGCAGAGAAGAGAAGCAATCGAGAAGAGAAAGGAAGAAAAACGAAAAGAGGCACAATCTCTAAAAGAGCGATTGGAAGGTGAGGAGATCGAACTCGAAATGCCGGCCGGAGAAACCGGAAAACTTTTTGGAAGCGTAAACAATGCAACTATTGCTGAGGAATTGGAAAAGCGGGGCATTCCGGTTGAACGGAAAAGAATTGAAATAATCGGCAGCAATATTAAAGAGCTCGGTGAATATGAAGTGAAGATCAAGCTCTACGACAACGATACGGCGAATCTCAAGGTAAAAGTAAACCGGGCCACAAACCAGTGATATAACACCAAAGAGCCCTGGTACGGGAGATATTTCTTACGGTGGTAGCCACTGCGTTAAAAGACAAAATTCCTCCCCATAACGAAGAGGCTGAGGTAGCAACCCTCGGAGCTCTCCTCTTAGACAGTGAATCTCTTTCCACTGTACTTCAGTTCTTGAGGGGGGATGATTTCTATAAAATCTCCCATCAAAAAATTTTTCAGGGTATTGTCGAGCTTTTTCAAAAGGGGGAGGCGATTGATATCATCACCCTCACGGAGGAGCTCCGGGGAGAAGGGTCCCTCGAATCATGCGGGGGCAGTGCCTACATATCATCCTTGACCTCTGCTGTACCCACCAGCGCCAATGTCGAGTATTATGCAAGGATCGTTCAAGGCTGCAGCATTCGGCGGAATCTGCTCAAGATTGCAGGAGAAATTGTAGCGAGTGCCCATGATGAGTCCAAAGAAGGCCGGCTCATTATCGAAGAGGCAGAACGAAAGATTTTCGAGATTACGGACAAACAAAATTCCAGAACGTACAAGGCTGTTCGTGAGATTCTCACAGATACGATCGCTGCAATTGAAAAACTGTACCATACTAAAGAGCACTATACCGGCGTTCCTTCCGGTTTCGATGAACTGGACCAGTTGACTGCAGGGTTTCAAAAATCGGAGTTTATCGTTATCGGGGCCCGTCCTTCAGTCGGTAAGACGGCGTTAGCACTTACCATGGCCGCGAATATGTCCATCAAAAACCATATTCCTGTCGGGTTTTTTACACTGGAGATGACGGACATGGCCCTTATGCAGCGGCTCATTGCGGCTGAAGCCAGACTCAACTCGAAAAAACTGCGTACCGGTATGCTCTCGCCGGCCAATTTTCATGATCTCGCTGATGCGGCGGGCAAAATCTATGAGGCGCCCTTGTATATCGATGATTCACCAAATATACGGTTACTCGACTTACGGGCAGGCGCCCGGCGGATGAAATCGAAACACAATATCCAGGCCCTGTTTATCGACTATCTCACCTTGGTCAGCAGCGAAAATAGAGAACTTCCCCGTCATGAACAGATCGCAGAGATATCACGGTCTTTGAAAGCGCTCGCCCGTGAACTGGACATTCCGGTGATCACTCTCTCCCAGGTTCGTCGTGAGACCGAAGGAAAGCGGCCTACTCTCGCGGATTTGCGTGAATCCGGGTCGATCGAGCAGGACGCTGATGTTGTGATTTTTCTCCATCGGGAACGGCAGAGCTCGAACGAAGATGAAGAACAGGGGGCTTCGAACAATATTACGGAGCTGATCTTGGCGAAACAGCGTAACGGTCCGGTGGATACGATAAAAATAGCCTTCCTTCCCCAGTATGCCAAATTCGAACCGCTCTCCTACGATTCCCCTTGAAAAATAGGTGAAAACAAGAAAAAATAGAAAAGAGGTGGAATATGGGTCTTCAAGATACGTATAATTTCGATTTTCTCGTCAATGAAGCTGAACGTTTGGTTTTGAATGAACTCGAAAGACAGCTGCGGGAGGACTCACAAGGTGCTGTCTGCAAATGTGAAGAGTGCGTATTGGATATGGCCGCGTACGCGCTGAACAACGTTCCCCCGGCATATCGTGCTTCGTTAAAAGGCAAATTATACGCCCAATCAATGGACAGAAGTGATTATGCGGATAAAGTAAAGAAGGCCGTAGAGAAGGCAATTTCGGTTGTGTCTAAAAATCCCGGACATGAGTGAGGAATGAGACCGGAGCGTGGAAG
>CAZKZZ010000004.1:5903-69119 GCA_964557375.1 uncultured Spirochaetales bacterium
GAGGCGGGTTCAAAAATAGGAACCTGCTGAACTCTGGGACGTCTGTTCATTTAATCGAAATGATGAGGTATCGCCCCTGTACCTTTGAGACCCATCATAGAAATTAATATACTGTCTTGCCCCGGAAGAGCTGTAATAATGCCCGGAAGGAAGTATTACCAGCCAGTTGGAATCTTTAAAAAGGTAGAGATCAAACAGTTTATCACCGGAGTTCTTGTCCCAGGCGGTAACGGTGGAGTCGCGGTTCAAGCTGAATAGATAGCGGCCGTGAATAACGATTTTCCGGGGAACATGTCCGCTCCTCTCGAACACCGTTTCTTGAGAAAAGGGAAAAACTTCGATGCCGTTATAACCGATTGTCGAATAGATTGTCGTCGGACGCTGTTCCATAGTGAATGCCGCGCTCAAATCTTCTCCTTTGAATGTTTGAAGCGTATATGTCAGATCAAATGTGCGGCCGGTATGTTCCTTTAATACGGTAGAAAACGTTTCACCCTCCTGCTGGAGGCCGAGACTATACAATCTGCGGTTGTTGTCATCATACATGAGATCAAATGTTAACACATTGCTGTCATAGATCGGCACGGTCTCACCCGTTTCGGGGTTGATTTGAAGAAGGGGCACACTGAAACCGGTCGACCTGCTTTTCCCTGCAATTATTGCATCGCCGGCAAATGTAACCGTCTCGAGCCCGAAAGAGGAGTAGGAGAACTTTTCATGGAAGGTATCTTTATCGAATATTCTGCAGGTCCCGTTTTTTTCGAGTGCGAGTATGCGGGTGCTATCGATAGAAATATCTTTTAGAGGGCTCTCGAATTCTTCGTAACTGTTCCCTGAGCTGCTAAAAAAAGGATTAAAATATGCAATCTTGCCCGCGGATTCTCCTTTCGTCCACAGCAGCAGGTCTCTGTCCGAAACAGTTTCGATTCCAATTTTTTCCTGAAACGGATTGGGGTGTTTTGTGATGTACACATATTCCGGTCTCAGTTTGTCCTCCTCTTTTTTGGTCTTCTTCAAAAAATCGGAATTAAAGACGAGGATTTCTTCTTTTGAAGGAAGCAGCAGCTGATCTTTGGTAAAGGCGATGTCGGTTATTTCTTTGAGTCTGCCGCTGCCGAACTCCCGGTGAGTCGACCACCTGATTTTGTGTTCGGTAATGTACCCCTTCACGTTCGATGTATAGATAGAGTTCATGTAAAACGCTACATCGGTTATCCGTTCTTCGAAAGGAACGTCGAATCTCCGCTCAATACGAATCCTGTCCTCTAAATCGATGAGAAAGATGGTCTGATCCTCTTCCGCTTCTCTTCGGGCGACACATGCAACGGAGTTGGAGAGCGGGTTGGTCGATACGGCACCGATTCCGCTGATCGGAAGGGAGACGACCTCATTTCCATTAATGAGGTCGATCATGTACACTCTATTACCGTCGGACCCGACCATATACCGGAGGTTGCTCGTAAAGGAGAATGTTGTGATATCGGGGGTTGTCGATATTCTCTGTTTTCTAACACCTCCGACGATATCCCAATATTGAATATTACCCGAAGGACTGTAGGTCATGATCGTTTTTTCACTCGGAGAGATGATAAATCCGGAAACGATACCGAACCCATCTCTTAAGTACGGGGTCTGCTCTCCCGATTCTGCATCGAGCAACACCAAACTGTCCCATTCTGTAATAGAGTAGGCGAGATACGAACCTTTCGGTGAAAATCCAATATATAACGGCACTTCTCGGATTTCTCTCGAGAACAGTTCTTTATTATCCTGCCAGTTCCACACCGCCAATTTAAAAGTTTTTGCATCGACCTTTTCCACAGTTGCGATACGGGGCTGTTCCGGATCGAGGGCGAACTTCTCGATAGGATTGTATGAAACCCGGAGATTGTAGACGAGCTCTTTTGTAGAGGCATTCCAGCCGCGGACCGTCCCGTCTTCACCTGCAGAGAACAGAAGATCAAACTCCTGATGGTATTCGAGCGAGCGGACCACACCGGTGTGTCCATTGTCCACTACTACCCGCGGATTATCGCAGTAGCTGTAGGTTCCCAGCAAGATCAGCATGAAAAAAAGCAGGTGTTTTTTCAAATCAGGAATCTCCTATATATATTTTATGTATCGAAATATAGGGAGGATGCAGCAGTTCGCTGAATTGTTCATCTGATTCGATTTCGGCGAATTGATCCTCTGTTTTTTTATAGAAGCTCAAGGGAATATGTACGATACCTATTTCATCCTCTTTGACCCCGTGGAGATGGAATACGAGCTGGTCCTCTTCAAAAGCCTCGAGATACACTTTTATCTCCGGGCTGCCCCCCGCTTTTTCGAGCAGGTAAAACTTTATAATTTCTATAATTCTATCGTCTAGACCCCACCGGTACAGTTTGATCTTTTCGACCAGTTCCGGATAACCGATAACTACCCGATTGTGCGGCGGAAATTGTTTTTTTCCTGTCAGATAGGCTGCCCGTTCATGTTCGGGGATAAAGTACAAATCGATGTTCCTGCTGTAGTCAGCAATGTGGACCGGTAATTCCGGTTTTAATTCTTTACCGCAGAAACTGCAGGTGTAGGTAAGAAACGTTCCTTCAATAATGTTTTCTTCTACATCGGGATTTTCTTCCAGGTTTATCTTTTCCGGTACAGATATCTCTATACTGTTTTCACAAAAGCAGACAATGGTATGTTTTTTCGACTCATTTCCCATGGCAATTACTGTTGAACCAGAAAGAATATATCGTTAAACGTTGTAAAGATGATCAATCCGATAAGTATGGTCATGCCGACCATTTGATACCGATATACCAGTTTCGGTTTGAGTTCCCTTCCGGTCGTGCCTTCTATGAGGAAGAGAACAAACTGTCCCCCGTCCAGGGCGGGTATGGGGAGAAGATTCATGATAAAGAGGGCCACACTCAATACACTCAAAAAACGAAATAGATTGGATATTCCGTCTCTCAGTCCGAGACTGAAGCCCTGTGAGGCCACTTCGCCCACATAATACGTAATACGTATCGGCCCGGAAACAGCTTCTCGAAGATTGATGCCCTGAAACAGTAATCCGATGCTTTTGAATACCATAGAAACAGTCTGGCCCGTTTCCGTTACTCCTTTCCCTAATGCTTGAAACAGATTCAGATCGGGTGTTTGGAAGGTCTTGTATGCGAAAGAGAAACCCAGTTGGGGACTGCCGTTATCACCGTAGGGGATAACCATTGAGGTCTCCGTGATATCCCCGTTTCTCATATATCGCACGGTCAACGTTTCAGGGTTTGATTCGAGGTGTTCGAGCAGATGCAGAGTGTGCTCTACCGGCTTGCCGTTTACGGAAACTATACGGTCCCCGGAGCGCAAGCCCGCAATGGATGCGGCTGAGTTCTCCTGGACCGTTCCAATGACAGGTTCTATCCAGGAATAGACACCGATTTTGCCGGCCCCCGTGTTTTTATCGAGCCGCGGTGTGATGCGGACCATTTCTGTTCGTCCATCCCGCTGTACTGTCATTGTCAACTCTTCGCCGGGTGATTTAGCAACCTGTTCCTGAATATCCTGATAGTGGCGTACTTCCTTCCCCTCGATTGCAATGATGCGATCACCTGTCTCCAGGCCTGCTCGATCTGCCGGATAGACAACTGATGAATCTTGCTGATATTCGGATGCGAGAATTATTTTGTTGTCAAATGTCCTAATGGTAAATCCGGCATACCAGATAACAAAGAAGACGAATACAGCAAACAACAAATTGAACACAGGACCGGCGACTACCACTCCAATACGCTTCCAGGGAGAGACGCTGAAAAAGGACCCTTTTTCTTTCGGTATCCTCTCTTCATTCTCCTGCCACGCTTTCATCAGCTGTTCTTCTCCGCTCATTTTGCAGTACCCGCCGATTGGAATGAGCGAGAGTCTATATTCCGTTTCTCCCCGTTTGATTCCGATTAGTTTCTTTCCCCATCCGACTGAAAAAGCTTCTACTTTTATTCCGGAGAGTTTTGCTACTACGAAATGGCCTGCTTCGTGGACAATGATAACGATCCCCAGACCGATTAATCCTATAATAATATTGAGTATCATGTTACTCCTTGTGCTATTTTCTGAATTTCTGCTGTTGCTTCGGTTCGTGCGCGTTTGTCAATTTCTATTATCTGTTCGAAAGAGGTTATCAGATTTTCCCAATTCCGTTCAAGTGTCGATTCGACTACTCTCGGTATGCCGTAATAGCCGATATGCTCAGCAATAAACCCGTTTACCGCGATTTCATTCGCCGCGTTGTAAACGATCGGGGCCGCCCCGCCCGCACGTGCAGCGGAGAAGGCTAGTGGGAGCATAGGATATTTCTTCTCATCAACCGAACGAAAGGTGAGTTCGGTGCAGTCTCCGGGACTGTTTCCCAGATTCATTCTCCCGAACGATGAATCTATCACATCAGGAAAGGTGAGCGCGTTTTGAATCGGGATCCTCATATCCGGGTCGCTTATCTGAGCGTAGAGTGAGCCTTCTTTTGTTCTTACCAGCGAGTGGATTCTGCTCTGGGGGTGGATCACTACGGAAATGGATTCCGGAGGTACGGAGAAAAGAAGGTGTGCTTCGATGACCTCCAACCCCTTGTTCGCCAACGTTGCCGAATCTATTGTTATTTTTTTGCCCATGTCCCAGGTGGGATGTTTTAAGGCATCACGGAATGTTACCCTGTCGAGTTGTGCCGCTGCGGTGTCCCGGAAGGCACCGCCGGAAGCAGTAAGAATAATTTCCGTTATAGAAAGCCCCTTGAATCCCTTGAATAGAAAAAAAAGCGCGGAATGTTCCGAATCAACAGGAAGAATATTCCTCTCCTTCTTTTCGGCAAGCTCTCGGACCAAATCACCGGCCATGACAATCGTCTCTTTGTTGGCGAGTGCTAGGTCTTTCCCCGATTGCAGAGCGGAGATTGAAGGCAAAAGCCCGTCAGAACCGGCGATTCCGTTTACAACGATATCCGCCTCGGTCTCTTCGATAAATGTGAGAAGCCTTTCCTGCCCATGGTATTGGACGGCATCACAACGGGGTACGGCTCCGGAAAGCGCTGTCTGACCGGTATCAAACTCTTTGCTTAATTTCAGCAGTTCGCTCTCATTGAGGTGGGCCGAGAGCCCTGCTACCGTAAAGAGATCCGGATGCGACCGAATAATATCGAGAGTACTTCCGCCGATCGAACCGGTACATCCGAGAACAAGAACTCGTTTTTTCATACTAGCATCCTAATACTGTTACCCTGACTCTAACATAGCACGGATGGCATAGAAAAAAACAGGAGCGCTGAACAATACCGAATCGATTGAATCGAGAAGCCCGCCCCGTCCGGGAATGGCGGAACCGGAATCCTTTACTCGAGCAGACCGTTTCAACGCCGATTCGATCAGATCACCTAGAATTGTCGTAACGCCGATTGCAGCTCCTAAAACCGTTACCTGTAACAGCGAGCACGGTATTAGATCGTGAAATAAAAACCACCCGGCAAGAGCGATCCCGATCGAAGTGAGAAAACCGGCATAGAAACCGATAAGGCTTTTCTGCGGACTGACCGGAAGCGGTTTTCTCGACAATCGGCCGAACAATTTTCCAAAAATATAGGCGGCAACATCATTCATAGATACCATGACATAGAAAAAAACAATGTAGAATGATGCATCGGGAAGACCTGTCATCAATACCGTGTAGGAAAGAAATATTGTGGGATAGACGAGAAGAAAGATCCCGCCTGAGATCCGCTCCAATACAGTGTGTATCGTATTCTCGGTCAGTCTGAATACTTCCTTCCCGAAGATGAGAATCGAAAAAAATAGAAATATGATCAATGGAGCGAAAGGGGGAAGCACATCGATAACCACCATAAAATTCGCAGCCGGAAAAGAGAAGCCGATAATAGTAAGCAATAACGGTCCGGCCGGTTTGTTCCTCTTTTCAAAAAAACGGGCCGTTTCGAAGAGAGAGAGAACAGTTACCGAGGCAACGAGTATGTTGAAAACGAGATGATTGAGATAAGGAAGAAAAATAATTATTGAGAGGATTATGGGAACTGCGATAAAAAAGAGGAGCACTCGTTTCCATAAGGATGAAAGCTGCATGGGTCTCATAGTTGTTTCCTATTTTACACCGCCGAAACGCCGTTCCCTTCTCGAATATTCTTCGATTGCGGCGGCCAGATCGTTTTTGCCCCAGTCCGGCCACAGCTTTTTGCTGAAATAGAACTCCGCGTAAGCGCTCTCCCAGAGGAGGAAATTACTCAAACGCATTTCCCCGCCTGTTCTTATGACGAGATCGGTTTCGGGAAGTTCAGGGAGATCGAGGTTTTTCGTTACATCTTCTTCGGTTACTGAGAGTACGTCGGCGGGCTGAGACTGCAAAGACAGCAGTTTACCGTCTTTCGTAGAAAATGAACGGAGATGCCGGTTTACTGCTCGAACAATTTCGTCCCTTCCGCCGTAATTTATGGCCAGATTTACAGTAAGTCCGTCGTAGTGGGCGGTATCTTTTGTAACCGAAACGATCTCTTCTTTGACATCTTTCGGGAGCCTTTCCAGTTCACCGGAATGGAGAACACGAATATGGTTGGCCCGGTAGAAGTCGTACTCTTTTTTCAAGTGGAGTTTGATCAGCTTCATCAAAAACGAAACTTCGTCTTCAGCTCTTCTCCAGTTTTCAGTAGAGAAAACGTAAAGGGTGAGAAAACAGATTCCAAAACCAGAGGCTGCCTTAACGATCCGTTTGGCAGCCTGCAACCCTTCATCGTGTCCTGCCGTACGAGGCAGGTTTTTCTTCTTTGCCCAGCGACCGTTTCCGTCCATTATGATTCCGATGTGGGAAGGAATACTCATCTCGGAGGAGGGCATTATACTTCCATTATTTCTTTTTCTTTTTCTTCTAAAGCGTCATCGATTTTTTTTATAAAATCGTCGGTCATTTTTTGGATTTCATCCATGCCCCGTTTTAGATCATCTTCCGTTATGTCGCTGCTCTTTTCCTGTTTCTTTAAATCTTCATTCGCATCTCTGCGGATATTTCGAATTGCTACTCTGGCCTGTTCCGCCATGTTCTTTGCCATTTTTACGTATTCTTTTCTACGTTCTTCGGTAAGGGGCGGAATATTGATCCGGATTACCTTGCCGTCGTTATTCGGGTTCAAGGACAATTCCGATTTCTGAATAGCTTTTTCAATATCATCTAAAACCGATTTGTCCCACGGCTGGATGACGACCAGCCGCGCTTCCGGAATGGAGACGGTAGCAACCTGGTTGATAGGGGTCGGTTGTCCGTAGTATTCGATTTTAATCTTATCGAATAGGGCTGAGGACGCCCGTCCGGTGCGAATAGTGTTGAAGTCATCATGCATTGCATCAACACTTTTATTCATTTTCGTTTTCGCTTGTTGCAGCGTTGTATCCATACAAACCTCCCTATGAGGATAGTTCCTCGCCGACACTAAAATACGCGTAATCCGTAATCGATAGTTTTGTTCCCACAGATTTGCTCAATTCATCCATTATTTTTTCTACACTTTTCTTCTCTTCTTTTACAAAACCCTGGTTGATTAAACAAATCTCGGAAAGGTGCTTATTCAATTTGCCTTTTACGATACCTTGCATAACGTTTTCCGGTTTGCCGAGCTGCTCTGCCTGTTTTGTGAAAATCTGCTCCTGCTCTTCGAGATACTCCTTATCAACTGCTTCTCTGGAAAGATACATTGGATTGAATGCAGCGACATGGAGCGCGCAGTCAAATGCGAAGTTTTTGACCTCTTCTTTTTCCAATGCTGAGCTGTCTTCCGCTTTCATTTTAATGAGAACTCCGATTCTGCCTTCTCCATGGATATAATCAACAAGGAGCTCATTCTCTGCTGCTTCAATGATTTTGATTCGGCGTATCTTAATATTCTCTTTAATAGTGCTGATAAGTTCTTTTACTTCTTCCTCGATGGCAGGAGTAATGTCTTCACTGCCGGACTCTACCGCGTCGTTTACGATTTTATTTCCGAAAGTGATAAAATCCTCATTTCGTGCAACAAAATCTGTTTCACATGAAAGCTCTACGAGGCCGCCCCGCTTATTTTGGACATTGGAAAATATTCTTCCTTCGTTTGTTGCCCGTGCGCTTCTTTTGGAAGCAGCCGCAATGCCGCGTTCCTTTAATAGTTTTTCCGCTTTTTTGAAGTCTCCGTCCGCTTCCGACAATGCATTTTTACAGTCGAGCATTCCCGCGCCGGTCCTCTCGCGTAATTTTTTCACATCTGATGCTTGAACTGCCACTTTTTCTACTCCTTACTCTTCGTATAGTTTATCTTCATCAACTAATTCAGTTTCAATTTCTTCTTCGGCCGATTCTTCTTCTTTGTTCTCGGCAGCGGGTTCCTTCTCCTCTTCCGGAGTGTAGTCTGAATAGTCCGCGTCTGTAAAATTGTTTTCTTCTTCCTCTTCTTCTTCTTCTTCTTGTTTTTCTTTCTCTTCACTGCCTTCTGTTAATGAATCACCGATGGTATCTCCTAATCGAACCGTCTCGACTTCTGAAGATGCAGCTACGACCGGTTCACCCTCTTCCGCGCTCGGTTCCCGGGCTTCTTCAGTATCTGCCGGAGCTGCTTCCTGCTCTTCCGTCTCGGTATTTTCCTCTTCGTCCTGAAGAGTTTCGATTACTTCGAGCCCTATTTCATTGTCCGCTTCGACCACCGCATTTGCAATGATCTGGGTAAAAAGTGTAATCGCCCGGATCGCATCATCATTGCCCGGAATCGGATAATCTATTCCCTCCGGATTACAATTGGTATCTACAATTGCGATGATGGGGATATTTTTCCGCTGGGCCTCGGCAACGGCAATAGCTTCTTTGCGAGTATCGATTATGAAAATGATGCCGGGAAGCTCCTTCATCTCCTTAATACCACCCAAGTTTTTTTCGAGGCGGGTCTTTTCCTTATTGAGTTTCGAAATCTCTTTTTTGGTCAGGCTTTCGAAGGTCCCGTCGACCTCCATCTTTTCGAGTTTTTTCAATCGTAATATGGATCGTTTAATGGTAGAAAAGTTGGTCAACATGCCCCCGAGCCAGCGGTTGTTAACGTAATACATACCGCAACGTTTTGCTTCCCGCTCAATAGCTTGCTGGGCCTGTTTTTTTGTGCCTACAAAAAGGACCGGTTTACCTTCGTGGACGTTTTTCCGGACTACCTCGTAGGCCTCTTTGATTGCTGCGATCGTTTTTTGTAGATCGATGATGTGGATCCCGTTCCGTTCGGCAAAGATGAATTTTTTCATCCTCGGGTCCCACCGTTTGGTCTGGTGCCCGAAATGTACCCCGGACTCCAGCAAATTTTTCATTGTGACAACTGCCAATTGTTCCTCCTTAGCGTATACGGAATTGCTGTTCCGTATGTCCTTCTCTTCTTCTCACCCTACATGGATTACTGAGAATCACTGGGCGGAAAATATATTCCGGCAACGCCGGTATAATGAGTACGCTTTAACATGCCATAAAATGTGTTTATTGGCAACCCTATCACATTACTGTAGCTTCCTTCGATCCGGGTAATAAAACAGGCCCCTTTCCCCTGTATTCGATATCCTCCTGCCGCACCCTGCCATTCGCCTGTATCGAGATACCAATCGATTTCTTCCGGCTCCAGTGCTGCAAAAGAGACCTCCGTTCTTACAGCTGCAGTTTCCATCCGTGGAATAGATGTGCATGTACAGTTCTCGACAGTGAGAGCAATACCGGTGAGAACGGAATGACTGCGGCCGGAGAGAGCGGTCAAAATGCGGCGTGCGTCGTCTCTGTCAGCCGGTTTTCCGATAATCGCATTATCGAGGACAATCACCGTATCGGCACCAACAATCCAGTGTTGTGTACTAAACTCATTTTTATATCTCTTTCGCACTGTTTCTGCTTTTTCACGGGCCAAGTCGACAGTGTTTTGTTCAGGTGAAACGTTTTCAATCGTTTCATCTATGTGTGCGGGAAGTACGGTAAAAGGCAGGCCCATCTGCCTCAATATCTGTTGCCGGCGCGGGGAGCCGGAAGCGAGAATAAGGGCCTCGTAAGCAGTCCCGGTGTTCACACTCTTCGAAATAGTACTATCCCTCCCAGCACTCCGAGAAATGAGCCCGGGTTGACTTCCGTATATATTGAAAGCACTTTAATATCGAAACCGACGGGACCGACAGTAAGTGAAAGTGCAATATCTGCATAGGAGAGAATCCGAGTCAAGAGTTCCCATCCCAGAGTGCCGGCGGCCATACTTCCTAACAGGATAGCAAAAAATGGTCCCAAATTGCGCTTCGAGAGTTTCATAAGAGGCTTATTGTAGCATAAATGCGGCATGGATTGACACCGGAAGGGGGAATCGAGTAATCTTGTTACCAGTTGGACATGTAGCTCAGCTGGATAGAGCGCTGCCCTCCGGAGGCAGAGGTCGTGGGTTCGAATCCCGCCATGTTCAATTTTTTTCTCATATGAATTACCAGAATAAAACAAGAGAAGAACTCATCGAAGAGCTCGAGCAACTCAACGAGGTAAAAAAAGAGTTCGAAAAAACAGAACTCGAGCTGGAACAGCGGACTTTCGAGCTGGATGTCCGTCTCAAAGAGCTGCAGTGCCTGTTCAATATTTCAAAACTGGTTGACAACCACGATATTGAATTCGAAGAACTCATTCAGGGAATCGTTGATCTCATCCCTTCCGGGTGGCAGTATCCTGAAATCACGTACTCCCGTGCGGTTATCGATCACAAACAATACACCACGTTCAACTACAGAGAAACAGAATGGAGAGAGCAGTGTGATCTGGCCCCGGAGAATAAAAAGACCGGTTTTCTCGAGGTGGGGTATCTCGAGGCCACTCCCCGTATTGATGGAGGATATTTTTTAAAAGAAGAACGGAGTATGCTTAAGGCGTTAGGAGAACAGATCGAGCGGATAATCGAACGGAAACGTAAGGAAGACCAGCTGAAATACTACGCAACCGTGGATACCATGACCGGAGTGTTGAACCGAAGGACCGGGCTGGCCGTCCTCGAAGAGCAGATGAAGCTCATTCAGCGGAAAAAGGATATACTTTCGGTTTGTTTCCTCGATGCCGACAACCTCAAATACGTCAATGATACCTACAGTCACGAAGAGGGTGATGATCTTATTACGATAATTACCGACATCATCCGCAGCTCCGTCCGCCGGTCCGATACCCTCTGCAGATTGGGCGGGGATGAGTTTCTTATCATTTTGCCTGAATGTACCGAAACCCAGGCGGAAGAACTGTGGAGCAAAATTGAGAAAAAAATCAATACGTTCAACAAAAACGGACAAAAGCCGTATCTCATCAGTTTGAGTCACGGGTGCGCGCAATTTCATTGGGAAGAAAATCCATTAAGAGAAAAACTGCTTGCAGCCGCGGACAAGAAGATGTATGAAGAAAAATCGAAAAAGAAAAAAAAGTGAAAACGTATCAAGGAAAACGAATATGGATTACCGGGGCCTCTGCGGGTATCGGAGCGGCCCTTGCCTGCGAGCTCAGCAATCGGGGTGCGGCACTGATTCTTACATCCCGAAACCGGGGAAAGCTCGAACAGGTTTCCCGCCGCTGCGGCGGTCCGGTCTCCCTGCTGCCGTTCGATCTCGGTGATGAGATGACCTGCCGCGAGGCTGCCGCAAGGGCGGAGTCGTTCTACGGCGGGGTAGATGTGTTTATCGGGAACGCCGGTGTAAGCCAGCGCTCCCTGTTCGAACAAACCGATTACGATGTGATACGACGAATCATTAGCATAAACCTGACAGCAAATTTAGTTTTAGTGCGCTCTCTGTTACCGGCAATGAAAGAGCAGAAAGAAGGCGGCATTGTGCTGGTCTCGAGCATCGTCGGGAAGTTCGGCTCACCTCTCCGTTCGATATACAGCGCCTCAAAACATGCCCTCCACGGATTTGCCGAGTCGATTCGCGGCGAGGTGTGTCACGACAATATTTCGGTCTCGGTAGTTGTGCCCGGATACGTACGGACGGATATCTCCTGCCACGCGTTGGCTGCGGACGGCTCTCCCTATAATCGTCTCGATCCGGGCCAGCAGTCCGGCATAGAACCGGAGCAGTGTGCGAAGGCGATCGTCCGGGGGATCGAAAAGAAGAAACATGAGATATACGTGGGTATTAACGCAAAAGCGAGGGCCGCTCTCTTCGTTTCACACTTTTTTCCTGCTCTATTCAATAGAATTGTATCGAGAGCAGATGTCACCTAAAAAAAGCACAGGTGATGCTCTTTCAAAATTAAGACTAATTTTGAAAGAGCTACCTTAATATAACATGAAGTTTTTGGTAATTGGTTATATTATAAAGAATTATTCACTATTAAAACCAAAAACTTCAAGGCTTCTTGCAAAAATAACCGATTTTTGCAAGAAGCACAGGAGATAGTTATGGGGATTACAGTAGCCTCAATACAGATGGATGTTGCCGACAAGGACCGCGACAGAAATATCGAGAAAGCGGTACGGATGGTAGGAGAGGCGAACAAACGGGGATGCCGGTTCGTGCTTCTGCCGGAGATGTTTGTAACCAGTTTTCGATATGAGTATATAGAAGAGATTGCCGAACCTCTTCCCGGTACCGCCATTGCCCCGCTTATGGAGGCGGCCAGACAGTACCAGTTGACTATTCTCGCCGGTTCGGTCCCGGAACGGGTCGATGAGAAGATTTATAACAGTTCGGTGCTCATATCGCCGGACGGTTCGATTGCGGGGGTGTACCGCAAAATCCATCTCTTTCCGCTCATGGGAGAAGATGAAAAGCTTGCCCCGGGTGATAAGCTGGTTGTACTCCAAACGGAGTTCGGGCGCGTCGGGTTTATGATTTGTTACGATCTCAGGTTCCCCGAATTGGCCCGCAGTCTCGCCGCCCTTGGTGCGGAAATAATCGTTGTTCCTGCTCAGTTTCCTTACCCTCGCCTCGATCACTGGCGCGCGCTGCTCCAGGCACGGGCCATTGAAAACCAGTGTTTTATTCTCGCCACAAACCGGGTCGGCCGGTACGAGCACACCAAATTTTTCGGGCACAGTTGTCTCTACGACCCGTGGGGTGAACTCCGGTTTTCAGCGGGGGATGAAGAAGGGATCGTGTGGGGCGAACTCGAACAGGAAAAGGTCGCGGAGGTGCGGCAAAGAATTCCCTGTTTCAAAGACAGGAGACCCGAAATCTATAAGTTGTAATCGGTAGAATTGGAGACCCGGAATGTTTGTTACGGCCCTGATGGGAAGCCCGAGAAAAGAGGGTAACACAGCGTTTCTCGTAAAAAACCTGCTCAAAGCACTTGCTGAGCGGGGGGCTGAAGCGGCCGTTCTCGAAAGTGAATCTCTACGTGTAAACCCGTGCCGAAGCTGCGGTTTTTGTGAAAAAAAGGGGGTTTGTACGCAAAAAGACGATATGGAAACGGCCGTCTTTCCGCTGCTCAAGAAAGCGGAACTTCTTGTCATCGGGACCCCGGTCTATTTTTACAATGTACCCGGGCCGATGAAAACGGTATTCGACAGATGTCAGACCTTATGGGCACGGAAATATCTTTTACACCTTCACGATCCTTTGGAAAGGTGGAGAAAAGGGGTATTGCTCGCCCAGGGGGCAACCAGCGGTAAAAACCTTTTTGACGGTATATCCCTCACCGTCTCCTATACCCTCGATGCTGTAGGCGCCGAGCTATCGGAGAGCCTCTGCTACAGAGAAATAGAAAACATTGGAGACATGGCAGGCCATCCCGCTGTAAGAGACGAGATCGAAGCTGCCGCGGAGCGCATCACTGCTTCATATAATGGTTTGAGCAGAGTGTTGGTCTTGTCCCGGGCGGACGCCTTCTACGGACCGATTGTTGCGGCATATGTTAACCGGTTCAGTGGGGGCTCTCTCATAGCACACCACGCCGGTTTGCAGCCCGCAGCTGCTGTGGAAAAAGATGCGGTAATGCAGCTCGAGCGCCGCGGGCTCGATATCAAGTTCCAATCACCCCGCGGATTAAACGATGTCCTCTCCGGTAATTCGTACGATACTGTGATTTCAATAGATAACACGCGTCCCGGTCGGGAATGGGCGGGACCGGACCAGGCAGTGATTGATCTGCCGATTCGGGAGGGCAATCAAAACCGTGAGGCTGAAATCGATGCGATCGAAAACAGAGTGGACAGTCTCGTTCGAGAGCTCCAATCTAGGCGCGGCGGGGCCGAGGGGAGGGGCGGTTGAAGATAAAAAGAGAAGCACGTTACAAGCGGGTCATTCCATATCGGTGGTCATTTTCTTGTCGTCCATCTTTTTTGCGTCAGCGAGAATTTGTTTATACCGTTCTTCGGTGATCGGATAAAAGAGGATCAAAACAGCTCCGGCCGCGAAAATCAGAGCAGGTATTGGACCGGCAATGAATCTGATGCCCATCTGTGCTGTATCGGTCTGCACCGCGTCGGCCGCATATCCGGTTAGACTGAGAATACCCCCGGATATACCGATGGCAAGTCCATTGCCGATTTTACTGATAAAAGTCCAGATACCGTAATAGGCCCCCTCACTTCGTTCACCGGTTTTGCTGTAATCGTACTCGATCGTATCGGGCACCATAGACCAGGGGATAACGTACGTAGTAGCAAAGCCTACCCCTGCAATACCCATCATAATCAGGGCGAACGGAATGCCGGCGGTATGCCCGAAGAAGAACAGCATTATGCAGGCAAAAGCAATAATGAATAATCCTGCCGCATAGACCGCTTTTTTACCCACCCGTTTGGCAACAAGAACGCTTACCGGTATAAAAACCATCGCGGTTACCAGGAGTATCAGCAGGGCCACTGTGGTCATCGGTTCGTTGTTGTAGATATATTTAAAATAGTAGATGAGAATACCGCTTACGACATTGACCGCAGTCATGTTGAACGCAAAAGTGATAAGTACGATTAGATACGGCCGGTTCTTGAAAACCCGAAGATAGGTCGAAAAAAAGCCGGTTTCCATTTTCTCCCGAACAATGTCCGGTTCGCGGACCGAAAAAAAGGTGATGAGTGCGGTTGCCGCCATTACTCCGCCGAAAACAATCCCCATTATGGAGAACCCAATGCTGCGGTCGGGAAAAAGCCCGATAAAGGGAAGGACAGCCCCTGCTCCTAAAAGAGTACCGAATATGGCAAATCCGAACCGGTAGCCGTTGATCGAGGTGCGCTCGTGGAAATCCTGACTGAGCTCCGGGGTGAGAGAGGAGTAGGGGATATTGACCACCGTATATGCTGTTCCCAGCAGGCAGAATGCTGCCACTGCCCAGACGAAGAGGGTGCTCTGGTGTTCTATTCCCGGGTTGGTAAACATAAATATCATAGCAAGCATTAGGGGTATGGAACCGAAGAGAATAAACGGGCGTCTTCTTCCCCACCGGGTCCGGGTCCGGTCCGAAAGATATCCCATGAGCGGGTCCGTTACCGCGTCCCAAATTTTTCCAATCAGAATGGCCGCGCCGGCTAGACCGGCAGCCAAGCCCACCGTATCGGTGAGGTAATTCATCAGCCAAAACGCCATGATCGTGAAGTAGAGATTGCCCCCTAAATCACATACACCGTATCCGAGTTTGACACCGGCAGAGAGTTTTTCGTTTTGCATGATGTTTGAAGTGTATGGTATAATCCGGGTACGCGCAAGCGTAATTCCTGCTTCCGGAACACAAGGATTACACGATGGAGAAACGAACCAAAATTATTTGCACGATCGGACCAGCCTGCTGGAGTGAGGAAACAATTCGGGGAATGGTTGATAAGGGAATGAACGTTGCCCGGTTCAATTATTCCCACATGAAACAGGAAGACGCTCTAAGGACGATTAAAATTATAAAAGACTTACGAGAGGAGCGCTCCCAGCCCATTGCTCTGATGCTCGACACAAAGGGCCCTGAAGTTCGCCTGTATGGACATAATGAATCGGTCGAGCTCTCGGCAGGAGATGAAATTACCGTTGAAAGCTATACCGGAGATGATGTGGCTTCGGCCCGGCTGGAGGATAAGAACCATTTTTTTACAAACCTCCCTACATTGGGGAATTTGGCCCAGATCGGGACACGGATACTGATTATGGACGGGCTGCTCGAAGGGAAAGTCGTACGGAAAGAAGATGATAAACTGTATATCCGCCTTATCAACAGCGCCGTGCTCAGACCGAAAGCCCATTTTGCCATTCCCAATACCGAATATCCTCTCGATTTCTTAGGAGAAAAGGACAAAGAGGATATTCTTTTTGCCTTAGAGCATGAGTTCGAGTATATTGCACTCTCCTTCGTCGGTTCTGCAGCGGACCTTTTCAAGGTCCGCAACCTTATTATTGATAATAAACCGCAGAGCAGAACGAAACTGATTGCAAAAATAGAAAATAAAAAAGCAACCGAGCACATCGATGAGATCATTTCCCATTCCGACGGAATTATGGTTGCCAGAGGGGACCTCGGTGTGGAGATGGACATGGCGGAAGTGCCTATAATGCAGAAATCGATTATTGAAAAGAGCTTTCTGCGCGGTAAACCGGTTATTACAGCGACACAGATGCTCGAATCCATGATCGAGAAACCGATTCCGACCAGGGCGGAGGCATCCGACGTCGCGAATGCCTGTTTCGATCTCACTTCCGCGGTTATGCTTTCCGGAGAAACTGCAATCGGACGGTTCCCGGAACTGGTCGTACAGACCATGTCGAATATCGTTAAAACAGTGGAAATCAATCTCGATTATGACAAGATTCTCATTCGGACGTACGACCGGCGAAAAAACGTACAGAAGGATCTTACCACAATCGTAAGCGCTAACGGTGTTTCCATAGCGGATGAAAGCCGGGCCAGGGCTATTGTTGCGGTTACAAAAACCGGATATTCCGCCCGGATGCTCTCCAAGCTGCGGCCGAAACAGCCGATCTGGGCGTTCACCTATGATATTCATACCTACCATCAAATGGCGCTGAACTGGGGGATCCATCCATATATGATCCAGGAAGAGACTTCGTTTGAATCTCTGGTTTCCCTCATCAAAGAGGTGTGTTTGAAAAAGGGAATTGCAGACCAGGGAGAGCGGATCGTTATTGTAGGGGGGCTGCCGTTAGGAAGACAGGGAACTACCAATATGGTCAGGGTAGAGACAGTCGGGAAACGCCCGATCAAGGGTAAGTGTCTCAACGACCGCTCGGTTTCCGCCCCTGCTGTGTTTATTACCGGGCGGGAGGATTTTACGAATAAAGATATTTCAGGGAAAGTACTGTTTCTGCATGACTTTAAAAAAGAGTATGTCGGCCATTTTAAATTGGCTGCCGGGATTGTGATGGAATCCGACATGTATGAAAACGATCTTTCCCTCCTCGGTATTGCTTTTGATATCCCAATCATCATCAATGTATCGGGGGCTTTTGATCAAATCCTCGAGGGAAGTGTCGTCGAGATAAACGGAAAAAACAACGAGTTGATCGAAATCTAAGATTCTTTTATTTTTCTAACGCAAAGCAATTTTTGGTGGCGGGTATCGTTCTTATAAAGTATAATTTTGCAGTTGTCGGTAAAGGTAAAAATTTTAGAGGAAGGTAGTGTATGTCCTACATTGACGAAGTATTTGATTTAGTGAAAAAGAGAAATCCGGCTGAGTACGAGTTTCATCAGGCGGTCGAAGAGGTGCTGTATTCTCTCGAACCAGTAATCGAGCAGCATCCCGAGTACAGAGAAAGTAAAATCCTAGAACGGCTCGTTGAACCCGAACGGGTCATCATGTTCCGCGTGCCGTGGATGAACGACGATGGAGAGTTTCAGGTAAACCGCGGCTTTCGGATCGAGTACAACAGTGCGTTAGGCCCGTACAAAGGAGGACTGCGGTTTCATCCTACGGTAAATCTCGGTATCCTCAAATTCCTCGCATTTGAGCAGATTTTCAAGAACTCCCTCACTACCCTGGCAATGGGAGGAGGGAAAGGAGGATCAGATTTTGATCCGAAAGGAAAATCGGATACGGAAGTAATGCGGTTCTGTCAATCTTTTATGACCGAACTCTCCCGCCATATCGGCCCGGATACCGATGTTCCGGCCGGGGATATCGGTGTGGGAGAAAGAGAAATCGGATATCTGTTCGGTCAATATAAACGGCTGAGAAATGAGTTTACCGGAGTGCTTACAGGAAAAGGATTGAACTGGGGCGGTTCCCTCATCCGCCCGGAAGCAACAGGATTCGGATCAGTCTATTTTGCGGAAGAGATGCTTAAAACGAAGAGCGATTCGATCGAAGGAAAGACCTGTACCGTCTCCGGTTCGGGAAACGTAGCTCAATTTACTGTGCGTAAATTGATAGAGCTCGGGGCTAAACCGGTCACTCTCTCCGATTCGAGCGGTTTTATTTATGATCCGGACGGCATCAATGAAGAGAAGCTGCAGTACGTTATGACCTTAAAGAATATCAGGAGGGGCAGGATCAAAGAGTACGCTGATGAATATAAGGTGGAGTACCACGAAGGAGAGCGGCCCTGGGCCGTTCCCTGCGAGGCCGCATTCCCTTCGGCTACTCAGAACGAAATCGACAATAAAGACGCGGAAACGCTGGTCAAAAACGGGTGTAAAATGGTCTCGGAGGGGGCGAACATGCCCACAACACCGGAAGGGGTTGATGTTTTTCTCGATGCCAAGATTCTCTACGGGCCGGGAAAAGCTGCAAATGCCGGCGGAGTCGCCACATCCGGGTTGGAGATGTCTCAAAATGCAATGCGGCTGGCGTGGAATGCGGATGAGGTGGATAAAAAACTGCACGGTATCATGATTGCAATCCACCGGGAAACTTCAGAGGCTGCACAAGAGTACGGCCATGAGGGCAATTATGTCATGGGTGCTAATATTGCCGGTTTCACCAAGGTTGCCGATGCTATGATGGACCAGGGGCTGGTATAAAGGAAAACGTCCGTCGATCCCGTCGCACGGGCTTTCTATCCCTTTTTATAGACGATTACCGTCTGTTCCAGTGAGTTCGCGTAGAGGTACATTCTGCTTTGCAATGTCTCCTCTACCGATTCCTGGGTAATCACTTTCAGGGTGTCTTCCCACTCACGTGCTTCCGGTAGCAGCGAGGTCAAAGAGTTCGGCATACTCATGAAAAAATCCTCGTTGAACCGGTTTTCTTTTCTTCCGACAAAATAGGCAATGTAGAGCATATTCATCTCTACCATCTCGTTGAAGAAATGGGTCCCCAAGGAAAGGTCCGGGATAAGGCCTTCATGCATGGAGTCTATTTCACACAGAACCGAAGCGGTGTTGATTTCGGAGAAAGAGACCGGAATACCCAGCGAAGGGGTGCTCGTTCCCCATCTTCCCGGGCCGATCAGCATTATCTTCCGGCCGTTGTCCCGCTCCGCATGGGTCAATGTACCGATCAATTTCGCCACTGCATACCGTTTGCTCTCGGACAATTTACCGTATTTCGAGGGGACGACGTAGAGAAGGCGGTGGATGGGCATTTTCCTGCTGTTTCCGATGACCGCCCCGGCCGCCTTGAAAATAATTTCTTCCTGTTCGACTTCGGGTAGCGGTACAACCATTTGGGGAGGTTCTTGCATCTGAAAGGGGCGGCACTGGAGCAGGTTGATTTTATAGGTCCCGTCTTCGAGCCAGTTCGTGGTGAACTCCACATCGACGTGAGACTCGTACGCCTCCCGAAGTGTTTGGAGCATCTCCTTCATGTTTTCTACAAAGGGGGTCTCCTTCAGCACTTTATCGAAGGTGAGGACGAGGGAATTAACCTTTTTCATTCCCTGCCGGCGATACTGTCTCTCGAGCATTCTGTCCCGGGTGGCAAAAAGGTCTATCGGTATGCCTCCGCTGTCCTCCATGAGATCGGCAAAGTGTACGTTAATGAACTTGTTCGATTCGAGGTTGAGTGTGTCGACCCGCCGCTGGGCGTACCGCTTTACCTCGTCGAAATCAGCTTCGGGCCGTTTCTCCGGTCTGTTCAGAGCAACGACGCGGGTGTAATCATCATCCGATCTGTCGACCGCGCGGGTACCGAGACCGAACACAAGTCTCACCATGCCCGCTTCCGGTTCGATCTCCTTGCTCCAAACGTAGGGGTTGAACGAAAAGGCAACTCCGGCAAGATGAGGGAAGAAATAGGGGCCGTGTGGAATCCCCGAGACACGCTGCACGAGCAGGGCCATCTGCTCATCTTTGTCGAGTACACCTCTCGTTTTCCGATAGGTGAGCGCCTCGTCGCTCATAGAGCTCGCGTAGATAAAACGGACCGCTGAAATGAAGTATTTCAGCCGCTCTTCCTTTGTTCCCTGATTGGCGCAAAACACACTTTCGTATTTTCCGGCAAAAGCATTTCCGAAATTGTCCTCGAGCAAACTGCTCGAACGGACTATTATGGGAGACTGCCCAAAGTAGTCGAGCATATCGGACAATCTGGTAACGATATAATCGGGAAACTCTCCCTGGAGGATACGGTTCCTTACATCCTCATTCCCCTCGAGGAACGTGTCCGGGTCTTTCTGCCGCTGTCTTGCCCACCAGCAGTTGTTTTCTACGAGAAAGGTGTAAAAAACGTCTGATCCGATAAAAAAACTGTCGTGTTCTTCTAAGAAATCCATCCACCGTCTGCTCTGTTTTTTGAGAATAGACCTGGCTAACAGCATTCCTAATGACTTGCCGCCGATCATACCGGTCCCGATCATCCGTTTCCAAATCTGGATAACATCTGCAATGGTGAAATACCGGGCGGCAAGTTTGAACATCCGCTCATCTCTCGAAATTACCAGATGGAGTATCTGATGGAGGACAGCGTCCCGCTTCTCTTTCGTGCACTGTTTCCGTTCTACCGCGTCGAGTACCGCTTCAGCATTGATAAATACCTTGTCCCAAACCCCGATCATCCGATAACTTGCGGAAGGTAGTCCGGGAAAGGGAGATGAACCGATTACCTGGGATATCCGGGGGCTCTCTTTGACCGGCAGAAGTGTATCATCCTCCCATTTGTAGAGAATGTACTGCCTGTGCGTAGGGGAGCGGGTCATTTTGGCCGTTTTTATATACAGTGTTCCGCGATACCGGTAGCTGTCGAGGAGCAGCTGGGTGGTAGCATGGATATTATCGGTAGCATGGTAAGAGTGGAAGTACCGTTTCAACGAGAAATAGGCGATTGTCTCGAGTTCTTGGAGGTACGAGCAGGTGAGTTTGAAAAAATTGCCGATCATTCGGTCTGAATAGCAGTTTTCGGAGAGGTCGGAGAGCGAATCAAAAATGCACAGAGATCCTTTCCCGAGCTCCTTTATCTCTTTGTGTATTTCGGTAATGAAATGTTCAAAACCAGCTTCAGGATGGGTCCTGTGTATTTTCACCCCCGGCTGCTTCGCAATGATTGATTTATGGGACGCGAACCGGAAATAGACCAGACTTCTGCCCTCTGCAAGCCCGCCCCGGCAGAACCGTTGCGCGAAGGGAATATAATCTTCTATACTGTCTACACGGAATACGACATTGTCTCCGGGCACAAGATTTTGAATCAATTCATCAAGGCCCGATATTCCGGTACTTCCCTGCATATGATCTCCTGTAAATGGGCATGATATTACCTCGAATTATAACCGAAATTGTCGATATATTATAGGAGGTTGCATAAAGAGATGACTGATTATAAAATTGGTCTGACGTTACACATGAACGAGCATACGGTTTTCCCGAGATTATTACCGGTTACTCTCTTTATTTTATTGCTGACACCTGTAGTTCTTTCCGCGCAAACCGGTAAAGTTTTTATCACTACCGAACCGATCAAGGCATTTTGTTTTTTTGAAAACAAACTCTTAGATGAAAAAACTCCCCTTATACTGGATTCGCTTGCACCGGGGAAATACTCACTTACACTCCGGAAAGAAGGATACCGTCCATCCCGCGTATCGGTGACGATAAATTCGGGAGAAGTCGAGATCGTCGATATTCCCTTAGAGCCGGAAGTATTTCTATCCAGTTTTCCGGAAAATGAAAAAGTTGTATTCAATCAAACTGAAATCTTTAAGGAGGGGTCCCTCTTTAAACTGCCGGACGGCACCTACTCTATCCGGCAGGAGAATGACACTATCCGTTTTGATCCTGTTTACCCCAAACAGGGGGCCCTCAATGCGCTTCATCTCTCCATACCGGTAATGACGGCTGTTTCCGCGCTGCTTACCATAAATGATTTCACTGTTGATCCGGGCTCTTTGACCTTTTTCTCTCCTGTAACGATATCCTCGTATATTATAACAGCTTCGTTGATCGGGTTTGATCTTGCGTTGAGTGCGGAAAAGAAAAAATTTCTGAACACATTTCCGATTACACCGGTGGAACTCGAGCACACGGCCCACATTGCTCGCGACAATTATGAACAGGCCGAAACATTGTTGACTCAGGATGAGTTGACCGAGGCGCTTCAACTCTATATGAAGGTAATTGAAAACCATAAAGACTCGCTCTATTATCCCCGGTCTTTGTATAAAGTCGCGCGGATTCATAACATTCTAGGGAACAATACCCTTGCCAAATCTGAATTGAAGCTGTTGAAAAACAAGTTCCCCTTACCGGAGCTCTATGATAAAACGTGCAAGAACTTAGCAGATATCTATTTTAGTGAACGGGAATTCGAAGAAAGCATCGATCAGCTCGATGATATGGTCTTTCTCGATCCGTTTTATGATCGGGAAACGATTATGCTCTACAAAGGGGAGATCCTCGAACAGTGGTATCTCGAAAATCCTAACAAGGGGGATGAACTCATTGCCGCGTTCCGCGGGCTTCTCGATGAATATCCATCATCACCAAACAAAAACCTCTATAAAGCACGGTTGGCTTTTTATCTCATGCTCGAAGGCAGGGAAGATGAAGCCCGGAGACAGTTTGAAAACATAGAAGACCCTGATGAGGAGGTACAAGCGGAGATCGAGTATCTGTTGGATATACTCGAAGAACGGGGATTACTGGAATGATGAAGATGCAGCGGTTTCTCATAGCAATAATGTTGTTGCTCGTTATCTCGATAGGCATGGTAAGCGGAGAAGAAGATGTTCCAATTTTTTCTTCCCGTGATTTTTCCACGTTAAATCCGGTCGGTCTTTCTGTGACCCTTGGTACGAGTGCGGTATCATTAGGATTATTCAATCTGTTTGCCTATCTGGGAAATCTCAACTACGCCGCGTATACTGAGACCACTTCCGCGCGTGATGCGGCACTGCTTCAGCACAGCTGGATGCTCTACGATACCCTCGCCTATGTTTTTCTGGGAACAACTGTTTTCAGTTTGGCCGCAACATTTCCTCTCATCCTCTCTCCTTCTTCCATATCTGCCGATTACGATAAGGACGGTCAGGAGGAGCTCGACCAAAAAGAGATACAGCGGAGATCTAAACGGCTGGAGAGGCTTACAAAACGGCTTGATGGATCGTATGAACGGGAGCAGGCTTTGGAAACCGGCTCTCTGATAGCACTCGGGTCGGGTATTACCTTGCTTACAGTTACGGGGCTGGGAGTAGCTTTCGCCGAGTCAGCTTACAGTCAGTATGAAGGGGCCAATTATTCCGCTGATGCAGAATCACTGCGTACTGAAGTGGATGTCTTGCAGTACACATCTATCGGTGCCGGCATGGCGAGTGCGGCTGCCTTGTCTACGGCTGCCGTATTCTCACTTATGAAACCGAACACCCCGAACATCCGGAAAAACATTGAGCGTGTTCATACCGCTTTTCAACTCGATCCGGAAGCGGAAGTCGACAGTTCATTGTACAGCGGACCTTCGTATGAGCAGTTCTGCCGTGAACAGGTCGCCGAACTGTCCTACCGCGGGACTATCCTGCAGAGTAAACTGCGGAAAGCCCAGGTTTCGAAGTCCGGTTACCGCACCGGTTTTTGGGTCGGATTGGGGGTCGGGGCGGCCTCTTTGGTCTCCACGGGTATTTCGCTCTACTTCACTAATCTCGCTTTTGATGAATACAATCAGGCGGAATATACCGAGGAAGCGGAGGAGCTCAAGAACACCTACGAATTGGCAAAAACGATATCATATATTTCAGGCACTGCGGCAAGTGTTAGTTTGAGTACAGCTGCTTTTTCGAAGATTTTTGAACCGTCCCCGGTGAGGATAAAACGTGAATTGAAAGAAGTAGAACAGCAGCTCAAACTCTACCAGTGGCGGTTACAGCAATACATCGAGCAGTAAATCGCGGCAGTACCTGGGTGGGTTTTTATTTTGACTTCAGGATCTCTATTCCGGTCCAGTCTGTCGGCGGCGGGTTCTCGAGATATTTTTCGCACCGCTCGATATACATCTGAGATAGGTAATCGTCGGCCAAGCTTTGTTTGCACCGTCGAAACAGCTTGATTGCGTTGGCAAAATCCCGTTTGAAGTATAGTTTGAGAGCTTTATGATAGGCGGCCCAGGTCGTTTTTTCATTTGCGGTAAGTTCCCGTTTTGCAGTAAATATTTTTTCCCCCTGGGTTTTCCCTTTTACCACTACTTTGTCGACAAGCCGGCAGGGAAGGTCTCCCTTCACCTTTTGATAGACGCTCTCTGAAAAAATAATATCTTGCTTATACGGTTTGGTAAGCCCTTCTAGGCGTGAGCCGAGGTTGACCATATCGCCGATTATGGTGTAGTCCATCTTCTTTTCCGAACCGATATTACCAACGGTTACTACACCGTAGTTGATACCGATACCGGTAATAAAAGCCGGTTTTCCCATTTTCTGCTGTTCCTCATTGAACTCGGTGAGAGCTTCCTGCATCTCCAGTGCAGCGTAGAGAGATTGAAGGGCGTCGTCTTTGTGTTTTACCGGTGCTCCGAAAAACGCCATAATGGCATCCCCGATATATTTATCGATTACTCCGCCGCGCCGCATGATAATATCTACCATGATTTCGAAGTACCTGTTGAGGGCATCGACGAGCTCATCCGGCATAAAGCCCTCAGAGATAGTAGTAAAACTTCTTATATCCGAAAAAAGGATTGCTAAAACCCTGTTTTCTCCGACAAGCATGCCTTCCGGATTCTGAAAGAAATTTTCTATCACATCTTTCGGTACGTACTTTTGGAAGATATTTCGAATTTTGTGTTCATTTTTTTGGGCGACTACTGCTTTGAGTGCGAATCCCTTGATCTGTTTATACGCCCGTTCGAGCTCCCCGATCATGATGTTGAAGGTGTGGGCAAGGTTTCCGATTTCGTCCTTGAACTCCACATCGACCCGTTCCGAGAGATCGTTATTCACGATGATGTCTTTCATGGTGCGTTCTACGCGTAATAAAGGACGGGTGAGATAGCCTGCAAAGGCGAAAAGGAGAATGAATGTCACGACAAGGGATGAAGCGAGTATAATCCCGCTTTGCATGGTAATTTCAGTCACTTCATGATAGAAAGCGTCCCGTTCTTCAGAGACGAACACATACCAGTTGAATACCGGGTAATAAAACATATGTCCTACCCGCTCTTTATCGAGAAGAGAGAACTCTACCCATCCCTCCTGCCGGTTGTTAATGATGTTGAGTAACTGATAGCGGTCCGATTGATCGATTTCGATGTCTCTTGTTGCCATGGCAATCTGAGCTTCTTCATCGACTGCAAATATGAGCTCTGTGCCGCTTCTGATGAGGGTATTGGAATACGATTGGACCGCCTGTTTTGTGATTTCAACATATTCAGGATTGGACGAAAGATTGTTGGAAACGAGGAGGTTCCATTGATTGTCCATATAGTTTTTCAGCTCCCTTGATTTGAAGCCGAGAAACTGCATGGCAATTCTCGACAGACCGCTTCGAGCGCTCAGCGAAGAAAACGCGGTTGTCAGAACGAGAGAGGATAGGAGAAGTGGTAGTACAATGAAAACAATTTTAGCTCGTATGCGCACCGTTAAAACCTGTGTTGTTCTTACAATCGGCTTGTGAAAGGAACTCCTTTATATGTAAAATATAGCAGGTTATGCCGATAATTTTAAGATAAGGATACTCTATGTCGAAAGAGAGTTCAGGATACGCAAACCTCCCCGAAGATGAGGAACAGCTCGTCCTCGAGGGAGCAGGAATTTCAGAAGAAGACAAAAAAGATGTTCTCTCGCAAATAGATAGTGTTGTCGAGAAAAACCGCATTCCTGTAACGGATGAACTGTTTGAAATCAAACCCCGGAAAAAAGGCTCTTTTTTTCCGATTCTCATAAATATTTTGGCCCTTTTTCTCATTGCAGGCGGGGTATACTATGCGTATCGGATGTTCAATGAGCGGCAGGAGACTCTCTCCTTAGAGACAAGCGCATATCTTTCTGCGGAAGGAAAGCTTATAGAAGAGATTAGAAGAGAATCTGAGACAAAACTGAAACAAAAAGAAGAGGAGATTTCCAAAATCCAGCAGGAGCTGCAGGCTTTGGATCAGCAGAGCCATGAGTTGAAGGAAGGTATGGAAGAGGAAATCCAGGCGAGGGAAGCGGAGCTGCGCAGACAACTCGAGGCCGAACTGCAGGCCGAAAGGGAAAGACTAGAGGAAGAGGGAATCTCTGAAGAAGAGATCGAACAGCAGCTCGAAGAGCTCGAACAGGCGAGAACCAGAGAGTTCGACCGGCAGCTCGAAGCTTTTCGGGCCGAGTCCGAGGCTGCACTTCAGGAAAAGGAGGAGGAACTGGAGCAAGCCCGTGAACTTACCGAAGAGATACTGCAGCGGGCAAACCGGGAACGGAGAGAACTGGAACGGGAGACAGAACAACGGGTAACGGAGCTGAGAGAACAGTTCGAGGAAGAGCGGGCGGTCCTGGAAACCAGAACTTCAGAGGCCCAACAACGGTTACGGGAACTTTCCGAACTGCGGGAACAGGAACAGCTTATACAGGACCAGATCGTCGGGGCATATTCCAATATTATTCAGCAGATCGAGGCAAACAATTTCGAACCAGCCCGCAGCAGTATCGAAAAACTTAAAACGCTTCTTTCAGATACGAACCTCGAGAACTTGCCGACGATAGCCAAGAGAAGAGAGATTGATCAGTACCTCCTCTCGACATTGGAAGAGAGCCTCGAGACCAAAACTACAGAACAGCCGGCTGAGACATCTTCGATTGTAGAAGCTGCAAATTTGCTTATCAAAGCTCGCGAATTGGTTACGCGAGCCGAGACGGTACGGTCGCAGGGACAGCGGGCAACCGCAAAACGTCTCTATAAAGCGGCCCTCGAAGGAGTGCCGGCATTAAACAGTGCTTATAACGGACTTGCTGAGATAAACCGCCGGGAGGCAAACGAAGCTGTGGAATCCCGGATCAGTACGGGTAATGCGCTCATCGAAAATGGAAATGTGGAAGATGCAATCGTTCAGTATAGAAGCGCACTGAACGAAGGTACGGCCGCTGACGAAGCACTTGCCGACCGTGCCGTCGGCAATATTATTCAGGTCCTCTCACAGAGAGAACAGAGAAACATTGCAGAAAAAAATAGTGACATTACCGCGCTCGAGCAGAGAATTAGTGAGCTTATACGGGAGAACCAAGAGAGAGAGGGGACCATCGCCGAACTAAACAGTACGATCGACGAGCGGAACCGGACCATTACCGAGCTGCGCACCGCTATTGACAGAAGAGAGGGGGAGATAGCCGGATTGGAGGAGACTGTTAACCGGAAAAATGGGGAAATCGACCGGCTCGAAGAGCAGATTGCTTCTAGAGAGAAACGTATAGAGAGCCTCTCCGAGAGTCTCGAGGACAAGACCTCAGAGGCCGAGCGGCTTTCAGAAACGTTGGAAGGAAAGGAAGGAGAGACCGGTAGTTTGAGTGCCGCAATTGAAGAGAAGAACGAGCGTATCACCGAACTCAGTGAAGATATACAGGAGCTCAACACCCGTTTGGAAGAAGTACAGACGGAATTGAGAGCTTCAAGGCGCGGTCTCTCCGAGAGAAACGAAACAATAAACTCACTGCAGAGTGAATTGGAGCAAAAGGAAGCTGAGATTGCCTCACTGCAGGACGAGGTGCGTTCAGAAGAAGAAACGGTCGACGATCTCCAATCCCGAATCGAAGAGCTCACCCGGCAGTTGGAACTTCCGAAAGAGTTTGCCACAGGGGAAGAACTTGCCGAGGCCAGAGAAAACGGAAGAGAATCTGCGTTTACCGATGTTTCTCTCTATGTGCAGTACGTCGCTGAAGGGGAGGACGCTGCTGAATCCGAAAGAGATGAAATGGTCGATAAAATCAAATCGGATGTTCTCTTTCGTAACACAGTGGAGAACATTGAAGAACTTTTGAAATCGGAAGGAGTGGAGCCTGCTGCAGGTATCGTAGAGGCAGAAGAAAAACTGCTCGGTACGGTTTCATCGGTGGCGGGAAGTACGGTAGTGGTCGAACCTCTTGTTACGATATCAGTCGATGAAGGAAGTACCGTGCTGATAAAAAGGAAAACTTCATCACGAACTGAAACAACTATCGCCGAAGGGACAATCTCATCAATATCTGCCGGGAGAATTACAGCAAAGGTGCAGCGTGTCGGCGGAAGTGCGGCCCGTCCATCGGTTATGGACCTGGTTTATCTCGAAATATACTCCGAATAAAAAAGAAGCCGGTTTTCGTCCGGCTTCTCCCTTTTCTACGATTGAAGTTCACAGATCAAGCCTCTGCGATTAAACCGTTACCCTGCTTTTACTGTTATTTTTTTCGGTTTCTCTGCCTCTTTTAGATGGAGGGTCACTAACAGTACTCCGTTCTCCAGGCTTGCTTCGACCTTGTTCCGGTCAACAGTATCATCAAGGGTGTAGACTTGATAGAAATCTCCCTGACGCCGTTCCCTTATTAGGTAATTCTTCTCTGTGTCGTCAGGTAGCTCCCTTCTGCCTCGAATCTTGAGCTGATTATTCTCGATATTAATATCCAAATTGTCCTTTTTGACTCCGGGCATCTCGAGGCGGAGATAAATGTTCCCCTCTTTTTCACATATGTTTGACAACGCCCGTACCATCCTTCTGTCTTTTGCTTCGATTTCCTTGTTCTTTTCAGCAGCCATAATTTCCTCCTTATTATTATGATTTGATGGAAATTTGTTTCGGTTTCTCTTCTTCCTTCTTGGGAAGTGTGATCGTGAGGATCCCGTCCTTCAGTGATGCTTCTACTTTGCTGGTGTCAACTGAACTCGGAAGAGAGAGTGTACGCTGGAACTTACCGGCCCAGGTTTCTTTTTTGAATGTCTTCACCTCGTTGTCCGTAAAATACGCTTTCTTTTCGCCTTTTAGAGTCAATACATCCTGGGTCACGGAAATATCGAGGTCTTCCAGCTCGACTCCGGGCAGGTCGCAGGTGACTGTAAAATCATCACTGTTTTCTACCACATCAATGGGCGGAGATATGGTACGGTCGAAAAGCCCCTGATTGCCCGGTCTTCTGTTCTCTGTAAACAGTTCGTTGATTTCGTCCTGCAGCCTTTCAAAATCGTAGAAAGGATCGTATACATCGTTTCCCCATCGTATCAGTGCCATAAGCTTCCTCCTCAATCATAAGATTTCATAAATAATATTGCATAAACTATGCCAATTAACGAAAAGAACATGTATTTTAAATACTTATATTATAAAGAATTATAAGGATTGTTTTAGGGATCGATTTTCAATACATACACGGGATGATTATAATTGACACACTTTTTTTTGGCTGAACATGAGATTGCGGGTCATAATGAAACATATTGTCATACTCCCCTTTTTTGGTGTAGACTGTGACAGTCATTGAGCCTGCCGGCAAGAATCAATTGCTGTTTTCGGCTAAGAACTACAATTCAATTTCTTTAACACACCCGATACAGAAGGAGATACGTTGATGTTAAGAGAAGAAACAGAAGATACAAAAATGATTACAAAATTGATTTTGGATGCTAAACAGAATTCGTATAAAGAGACGAGTACTGAACCCGAACCCGAATTGACAACGAAAATGGAATGGCCGATTTCCTGTTCCGTCGGACCGGGACTGGAAGGAGCAATCGCTTGCGAGACCGAGATCGGATACGTAAACGGTACAAAAGGATGGCTTATCTACCGAGGCTATGACATTTTTGATCTCTGTGCCTACTCCAGTTTCGAAGAAGTATCGTTCCTGCTTCTCCACGGATATCTTCCTTCAGAAAAAGAGTTGAGCCAGTTTAACGCTGATTTGATCAACTCCCGATTTGTTCCTGAGACGTGCAGACTGCTCATGGGGTTCCCGGTCGAAGAGATGAACCCGATGGCGGCCCTTCGTTTAGGCACGAATCTCATGCGGCAGAAACAGACGTTTCGTGACAGAGAAGTAACCGAGTCCAAAACATTCGCCATCTCCGCGGATGAAGACTCGATCCCCATGGAAATAAAGCCGTACGGGGAGCCGAAAGCAAAGTACGAGTTTAGCCCCAAACAGTACATTCGGCCGGTTACGGCCAAGTACAATGAACTCGGGTCTGAGGAGCTCGAGAGCTGCTATCATCTCATCGCCGGAGTGGCAACCATTGCTGCTGCAATTGCACGATTGAGAAAAGGAAGGCTCCCCATTGAACCGCGGCATGATCTTTCCCACGCGGCTAATATGCTCTATATGCTTACCGGCTTAGAACCGTCTCCTCTCGAAGAGCGGATTATGGATATCTGTCTCATTCTCCATGCCGACCACGGAATGAACGCGAGCACCTTTGCCTCGATGGTAGTCGCCTCCACCCTTTCAGATATCTATTTTTCAATCGGATCGGGTATAGCTGCATTGAACGGGCCGTTACACGGAGGCGCAAATGCTGAGGTAATGCGGATGCTCCAAGAGATCGGCGCGGTTGATAATGTAAAACCGTGGTTCGAAAAGGCGCGGAAGGAGAAAAAGAAGATCTCCGGTTTCGGACACCGGGTCTATAAAGCGTATGACCCCCGGGCACGTGTATTGGGACCGCTGGCGTCACTGCTTGCAAAAAACCACCCCGAAATGGGAGAGCTCTACCAAGTGGCACAGGCGCTCGAAGAAATGATGCTCGAAAGTCTGGGAAGGGAGAAAAAAATATTTCCTAATGTCGACTTTTATTCAGGATTCGTGTATCAATCGATGGGAATTCCCGTAGAGTTTTTTACCCCCATGTTTGCGGTTGCCCGTACAGCGGGTTGGACCGCCCGGGTACTGGAATATCTGCAGCACAACCGGATATTCAGACCGCGGGCCCTCTATACAGGAACATTCGACAAACAGTACGTTCCTGTTGATAAACGGTCGTAAATATGGTTACGGGGATGTATTGTCTAAAGCGTTTATCTTATCAACACGCCGCTGATGGCGGCCCCCTTCAAAGCTGCTGGCTAAAAAGGCGTTGATGATATTCTCGACCGGCTCCTGATACTCGATTCGACCGCCGAAAGCGATAAAGTTGGCATCATTGTGCAGTCTGGCCATAGTTGCACTGTAGCTATTACAGAGGAGAGCGCACCGGATTCCGGCGATTTTATTGGCAGATATGGAAATCCCTATGCCGGTGCCGCAGCAGACTACTCCGAAGTCGTATCCGCCCTCTAAATACGCTTCACAGGCGGTTTGGGCCATGTCCGGATAATCAACCGAATCGGGGGCAGTTACTCCCAGATCAGTTACTGAATGTCCTAAGTTCCTCAGATGCCGTACTATTTTTTGTTTCAATTCTATTGCCGCATGGTCATTACTAATAACTATATTCATAAACTTGTTTTAAACAATTGACTATATTTTTTCAAGCATTGAAATACATCGTTATTTATATAAAACTATAATCGTGTATATGTCTGCGTAGTACAATGCGTAAAGAAGAAACTAAACTAAAACAACTCGAGAAAAAGACGTTTATATCGTCGTTCTTTTTTTTGTATCTGCCTCTCCTTTCTCTTATCGTTGCAGCTGCCGTTTCACTATTTGTCGTGCAGCTGAAGAGTGTTAAAACCGAGCTCACCAGTGTCGAGCGGCAGTTTTTGGAGGGGAAAAAATTACTGCTCGTCCACCAGTTAAACGGTGTTATCGAGGACATTATGTACGTCTCTGATGCGGGCCGTCTGCTCAACATTAAAGAACGCGATCTCGAAGCCGCTGATATAAAAAGGTTGGAACTGATCTATAAATCTTTTCTCGAGCGAAAACAGCATTATGCCGGAATTGCCTGGTATGATGCTGAAGGAAATGACATTCTACGGGTAGATTTCAACGGTAGTACTGCTTCTATTGTGCCGGAAGAAAAGCTTAACCAGAGACTCAACACGCCGCTTCTACATGCGGTATTCGGACTCCAACCGGGGGAACTGTATATTTCCGCCCGGGAAGGAGGTCCCTATCCATCCCTGACCGTATCAAAAGCGGTATTCAACAGAGGGGGGGATGTCTCCGGTGCGGTAGTAATGCAATCCATAGGGGAGAAATTCTTTTCAGCTCTGGTAGAAGAAGCATCAAAAACACCCGGCACCGTTATGCTCATTGATAACGACGGCGAGTGGATTATTGCCCCGGAGGAGTCGGAGGACAGTGCCGTAACGACCATGGGAAGTGAATTCTTCTCCGAGATCGAGAACAACGATTCGGGAGTGGTCACCCATCGAGAAGGCATCTGTGTTTTTACATCCGTTTATCCGATGCGGGACAGTAGTTTCATGCCTGCCGGGTTGAAAGCTTCCGAGATCGACGTGAAATCCGATGGAAAGCAATCAGACGGGTACCGTTGGGTCTTGGTATCTCTTATCCGTCGAAGTGTGATCGCTTCCGAGATGAGAGATTTTTCTCTTGTTCTTTTTCCTGTAGCTTTGTTCGCGGCGGCAGGATTTGCTGCTGCCGCTTTGAGAATTGCCGGGGCCCGGAGCAAACGAATCCTCCTCGAACAGCAGTACAGGGAAGAGGCTGCTATCTATAATAAAAATCCCGCGCCGGTAATCCGAACGACCTTAAGCGGTGCGGTTGTTCGATATAACGAGGCGGCCGCTCGGCTCTTCTCCACCCAGCTTCTGCGGGAATCGGCGTTCAATCTGTTCAATAATCTCAAGAGTGACGGGATACAAAATATTCTCATAACCAGTTCTTTTCAGTTCGAGGAAAAAATCGGAGACCGACATTATTTGTTTACGGTTAAACGGGATGACCCCGGGCAGTCACTTCTCTTTTTCGGATTTGATATCACCGCGTTAAAACAGATGGAGAGCGAACTGAGCAAACTGTCGCTTGCTGTTGAACAGAGCGCTAACGTTGTGGTTATTACCGACACAAGGGGTAATATTATTTTTGCAAATAAAGCGTTTGAACTGACGACAGGCTATTCCAGAGAAGAAGCTATAGGGAAGAACCCTCGTATTTTGAAAAGCGGATATCAGCCCGATGGTTTGTACCGCCGGCTGTGGGAGACGATCAGCTCCGGCAATATTTGGCAGGGGGAGTTTCTCAATAAAAGAAAGGACGGGAGTGAATATTGGGAGAAGGCGATAATATCGCCGATCAAAGATGACCGCGGTAAAGTTGTCAATTATTTAGCTGTAAAAGAAGATATAACCGGAGCAAAACAAGCTGCTGAGGAGCTTACCATCGCGAAAGAGGAGGCTGAAGCGGCCAATCGGCTGAAGAGTGAGTTTTTGGCCAATATGTCTCATGAAATCAGGACCCCGATGAACGCAATACTCGGGTTTACCGATATATTGCTCGATGATGAAACGGAGAAGGGACGGCGGGAGAATCTGGAAGCGATAAAGAGTTCAGGAACAAATCTACTCAGTTTGATTAACGACATCCTGGATTTTTCCAAAATAGAATCCGGAAAAATTACTCTTGAAAGGGCAAGGTGCAATCTTCGTTCTCTTATCGATTATAATAAAACCATTTTTAACACAGTTGCCGAAGATGAAAAACTTGGATTCGAGGTAACGGTTGAAGAATCTGTCCCGAAAAACGTACTCGGGGATGAACTTAAAATAAACCAAATATTGCAGAATCTTTTAAGCAACGCGTTCAAGTTTACCGATTACGGGTCGGTCAGTCTCTACTGCTCCTATAATTATTCAAAGGAACAAGCGCTTATCACCGTCAGGGACACCGGGATCGGAATCCCAATGGAGAAACAGGAAATCATTTTTTCCCCTTTTGAACAGGCAGATTCATCTACAGTACGGGAGTATGGGGGTACAGGTTTGGGGCTCGCCATATCGAAACGGTTAGCAGAGATGATGGACGGCGATATTACTGTTACGAGCTCGATCGGAAAAGGGGCTGCATTTACGGTCCTGCTTCATTTACCGATTGTCGAAGCCGAGCCGGATGATACGATACCTGTCCAAAACGATCTATCACCCGGCGAACAGATGGTAAAGCGGTGGGTTTCAGCAATGGATGGCGAAAAAGATATGGAAGATATTCTCTTCGAAGGAATACAGGCGCTTCCCTCGAAATTGGCAAATGTAGAGGAAGCAATTGATAGCAGCCGGCAGAAAGATATTGCCTTTTTCTCTCATGATTTAAAAGGACTAGCCGGAAACCTCGGTATGACCGAAATCTATGAAGCCGCGACACAATTAAACGATGAAGCAACAGTGGAGCAGTACGACAAAAAGAGAATTGCCTCACTTTTTACCGAGTTGACCCGTCTTATCGAACTCATACCGGACCGTTATTTTCTCGGACCCCAGGAAGAGGTAAATGATACGGTCCCCGAGTTCAGCATCCTCGTGGCAGAGGACAACATCGTTAACCAAAAACTGATAAAAGCGTTACTCACCCCGCTGCAGCCCGATCCTACTATTGTCAGTAATGGACGAGAAGCACTGGATATGCTGCACGCCCGCCATTTCGATCTTCTCCTTCTGGATATGCAGATGCCGGTACTAAATGGAGAGGAGGCTGTCCGACGGATCCGGGCGGATAATGAATTAAAGGATATTTATATAATTGCTCTCACTGCCCATGCTTTGAAAGGGGATGCCGAACGATACATCAATATCGGCTGTGATGATTATATTTCCAAACCGATCGATAGAGAGGTGTTGGAAGAGAAAATCACCCAAAGAATCGCCCTAAAAAGAGAAACGGTTTCAGAAGGAGCAGGAGATGAAGAACCGGTTGGGCCCGGCCGGGAAGAGCTGTCAAAGAAAGAGAAAGAGGAAGTAGCATACATAATTGGAAACCTCAAGAAAAATATCTCAATTTTCAATCCGGTAACCGTTTCTGCGTTAGCTGAGAAGTTGGCTTCCGTGGGTGAGGATTCCGGATTAACAGGATTGGCATCTCAGTTGCGAAATGCGGCCGAAAACTTTGATGACAGAGAGCTCTCCCGGATCGTTGACAAACTGTCGAATTATATTTGACAGCGCCGGTAATCAATGTTAGAATAATGATAATTATTACTAAAAAAGGTTTGTTAAAGTGAGGATGACCAAGCAGCGACAAATGATACTTGAACTGTTGCGGGAAAGAGAAGACCATCCTGGTGCGGACGATGTATATGCTATGGTCAGAGAGCAAATCCCAAAGATCAGTCTCGGTACGGTCTATCGAAACTTGGAGTTTTTAGTAGAGCGGGGATACATTCAGAAGTTAGATTTCGGCGGACAAAAACGGTTTGATCCGAAAATAACTTCCCATTACCATTTTTGCTGCCTGGGGTGCGGGGGTGTAGAGGATATTCCCTGTTCTCTCGATGCACCGCGGCTCGATGAAAATGATCCCTGGGTAAAGGACCGGGTAATCCAAAAAGTACGGCTGGAATTCCACGGACTCTGTCCTGCGTGTGCTGGAAAAAATTCCTGACAATTGTTAGAATATAAAAACGGCGTAAGAGTCGAAGACTACTGCGCGCAAAAAACAATTTAATGATAACCTGAAGGAGGGTTATAGATGGCTAAACAACTTGAAATTTACAAGTGTGAAGTATGCGGTAATATCGTAGAAGTACTTCATGGTGGTGCGGGAGACCTGGTCTGCTGCGGTGAAAATATGAAGCTGTATGATGAAAAGACAGCAGATTCGAGTACGGAAAAACATGTCCCGGTTATTGAAAAAACGTCCGACGGTTATAAAGTAACTGTGGGAAGCACTCTGCATCCTATGGAAGATAAACATTACATCGAATGGATAGAGCTGATTGCCGACGGGAAAGCGTATCGGGAGTTTCTCAAACCTGGGGATGATCCGGTTGCCACATTCTGTGTATCGGCACAAAAAGTGAGTGCTCGTGAGTACTGCAATGTACATGGGCTGTGGCGCGCTGAGGCATAAATCGGACCTGAGCGAAGAGCAGCTGAAACAAAATGTAACAATATAAAAACAAAGGAGTAATCTATGCAGAAGTATGTATGTAATCTTTGCGGCTATGTTTACGACCCGGCTGAAGGTGATCCAGACAACGGTGTACAGCCAAACACGCCATTCTCCGATCTGCCCGAAGATTGGGTCTGCCCCGTCTGCGGCGCGTCCCAGGATGATTTCTCTCCAACTGATTAGGAGATCATTCCGGCGCACATGTATCTTGAATAAAAATGCGGCCGGCTCTCATGTCTCGTGAACTAGGGATATCCGGCCGGCCGCTTTCTTTAATGTTCTAACTCTTCCACCGGTCCAATTACGCGAACAGTTCCCAGCAATGAAAAGACCCGCTGCTCCGCTCGAAATCGGCCGGAAAAGTTTCGCGGGTTATATCGACTAAATCGGCAAAGGTACGTATCCCCTCCTCATCCATTTTGAAATTCTTTGTGTTAGAGAGAAACAGAATACGTCCCTCCGGGTTCAGATGTTCCGCCGCCGATTTAAGCAGGGAGACGTGGTCTCTCTGCAGGTCGAATGTCTCTTTTCTGCTTTTTGAGTTGGAAAAGGTAGGGGGGCCGAGGAAAATGAGATCAAACGTTTCTTTTGAACCATAAAGCCACGAAAAACAGTCCTCCCGGGCAAGACGGTGTGCACCGGCAGCAATGTTATTTTGATCAAAATTCCGTTTTGCCCAAGAAATGTAGGTATTGGAACTGTCTATGGAAAGAGAACTCCGAGCTCCGCCTGCCGCGGCATAGACTGTACCGGTTGCTGTGTAGCAGAATAGATTCAAAAAAGATTTTCCTCCGCACAACGACCGGATTTTGTCTCTTACAAAACGAGCATCGAGAAAGAGTCCTGTATCAACAAAATCTTCTAAATTGATAAGAAAGGTAAACTCTCCTTCCGTAATTGGAATGTACTCTTCTGTCTTCGCAAACCGATAATACTGCCGATTTTGTTTCATCCTGCGGCGGACTTTGACGTACATATTTTCACCCGCAATGCCGGTCAGGTCCGGTGCGTTTTCTACTATTTCCGCGAGTCTGGAGAATCGTTTTCCTCGATCGATCATGGGGGGAGGTTCATATTCTTGAACATGGAGGTATGTAGAATCGTAGATGTCAATGGCAACGGCGTATTCGGGGAGGTCTGCATCGTAGAGCCTGTAGCTGGTAATGTTGTTTTTTTCGAGCCACGGTTCGAGTTTCTTTCTGTTTTTCTCGAGCCGGTTGGAAAAATCATCAATATGTGATTTGTGGTGCGCGTTTCTACCCGCGGGGATAGGAATAAACGGACGGAATTTGTTTTCGTCGGCAATGGAAAAGTGATACAGTTTACAGGCGATGGGCCCATTTTGAATCGAATGGATCTTATGGGCGCGAAGCCCGACCGCTCTCCCTAACACCGTTTCAGCAGTGAGGACCCCCGCGTCCCACCCCGTGAAATACCGTTTACATATTCTGCCCAATAACTGATAGAGAGAGCGGAGATCTTCTCCTTCCCCTAAACGTTCTCCGTACGGAGCATTTGTTATGATGAGGCCGGACTTCGGCAGATCGCTCTGCCGCTCTACAGAATGGGGGAGGCGGCTGCCTAATGAGCCCAGTTCACACTGAGAAAACCGCACTACACCTTCCAAGCCGGCCCGCCGGCAGTTTTCCGCGGCCATGTGAACAGCTTTCCCGTCCCGGTCGAATCCGAAAAACCGATATGGTAGATTGTTTTCCGTTTCCAATACTCGAGAAGTACGCATCTTCGCGTCATTTACAAGATTTGACCATTCTCCCTTTTTGTGGCCGTACCATCGATGGAATCCGTACTGCTCCCGGTTTGTCCTCGGCGGGAGCCCGAGGGCGATGAGTGCGGCTTCAATGACTAAGGTACCCGAGCCGCAGAGAGGGTCTACAAAAAAAGTATGCCCAGCGGCAATTTCAGGCCAGTTCATCCGGTAGAGAAGAGCTGAGGCAACGTTTTCTTTTAGGGGTGCTTCTGTCCTGCCTCTGCGATACCCCCGTTCGTGAAGACTGTCTCCCGCGAGGTCCACGTAGAATGAAACGGAAGTATCTTCAATAAACGAATAGAACCGAAGCCCTGGATCCTTCTTGGATACCGACGGTCTTTTTCCGAGCGTATGGGTAAACCTGTCTGCAATGCCGTCTTTGACGAGGAGGGCCGCGTAATCATTGTTTTCGATAAAACTGTTTTTCACCCGGGCGGTAACGGAGATGGTGGTATCGGGACTGAACTGGTCTTCCCACCGAAGCGACGCGGAATAACCGCGAAGCTCTTCACCGGATTCAACCTTCCCTGTGTAGAGGCGCAGATAGACCCGGACAGCGATTCGTGACCACAGGCATGCTTTATACCCTTCAGTGAGGGTCCCCTGAGCCTCGACACCCCGGCCGAGAGGCTTAACGGAAGAGAATCCGAGAGCGCGGAGTTCATCCGCGAGCAGGTCTTCCGTATTCGGTGCAGAAGAAACGAAATAGTGGTACATCGATACACCTGTTATGAAGCGGCGGAGAAGGTAATGCGGAACTCGGCGCCGCCTTCCCGGTCCAATTCGATCGTACCTTCGAGTTGCCGGACGAGCAGGGTAACGAGGTTGAGTCCGAGAGAATCGGTATTTTCGATATCGATATGTTTGGGAAACGGTTTTCCGTTGTCTCCGATGATCAATTTCCACTTTTCATCTTCGCGGTGAAGATAAACGTAGATTCGATTCGTACCGTTCATGCCGCTGCCGCTGTCCGGAAATCCGTATTTCAACGCGTTGGTAATGAGTTCGGTAATGATGAGCCCGAGCGGTATCATCGTATCAATGGCAAACTGGGCCGGTTCGGCGTCGATGTCCACAGCGATCTGTTCACTTTTTTCAGTAAAAGAGTCCGTCAAATTCGAAATGAGTTCTCCGACATAATCGCCAAAATCTATGTACGATAGATCTTCCGAACGGTACAGTTTCTCATGAATGAGACCGATGGATTGTATTCTCTGCTGACTCTGCTCAAAAATTGAAATCGTCTCTTTATCGCTCAAGTATGATTTTTGCAGACTCAGAAGACTGGAGATCATGGCTAAGTTGTTTTTCACTCGGTGGTGGATCTCTTTTAATAGGATCTCCTTCTCCTTAAGTGATTTTTCCACTTTCTCTCTGTACCGGACCTCTTCGGTGATTTCATTAACGGTCGTTTTACAGAGTAATGCTTCCGGCCCCGGTGTGTCTTCACTAATCGAGCTCTCGATTCGAGCGTAAAACTCGGACTGGTCCCTGCGTTTCAGCTTCAGTTCACACCGTGCCGGTTTTTTCTGTTCAAAGACATTCTTCAAATGTCTGAAAAAAAGTTCCTGATATCCGGTAGCAATGAAAGAGAGAAGCGGTTTGTTTATCAGGTAATTCCGGTCTACCCCCAATTGTTTACAGCCGGTGAGATTCACCTCCCGGATCACACCGGAACGGTTGAATGAGAAATAGCCGACAGGCGCAAAATTGTACAGTTCCTGATACTTGTTTCTCGATTCTTCGAGTTCCGACTGGGTGCGCATCAATTCTTTGTTTTGCATTTCCAGTTCGATCTGGTGCACCTGGAGTTCATGGACGAGTTCTTTGATTTCCCCGTCTTCTTTCAGCTGCAGATCTTCCGATTTGTTCTGAAGAATCTCTTCCGCCCGCTCCCGCAATTTTTTTCCGCTTGTGTTATCCATACTTCATATTCCTGCTATTAGGTTCTCTCATAACGATCGAGTTGATCACTCATCATCTTCAAATCCGAGATATCGACAAAGGTGATTACAACTCCTTCAATGAGATCCTCTGTCGTTTTGTATGGGAGAATACGCGACAAATACCACTGAGCATCATGCAGCTCAATTTCTCGGTTTTTTTCTTCTCCCGTTTGCAGTACATCTTTAATATCTTCAAGAAAACCATCATAAATGTTCTGAAAAGAAAACAGTGCGATCGATCTGCCTATGTCGCTTTCAGTGAGATTGAACGGTTCGGGCAGATTCGGAGTAAATTTCCTGATGTTGAGATCACTGTCCAGAAAAAGGGTCCCGACCTCGGTGCTTGCTAAGAGATTGTCATAATCGTTGGTAAGATCGGTCAGCTCGTCTATTTTATTCTGATATTCCGCGTTTACGGTAATCAATTCTTCATTGACCGACTGCAGCTCTTCATTCGTACTCTGCAGTTCTTCGTTGGATGCTAATAGCTCTTCATTCGTGGCTTGGAGTTCTTCATTAGAAGTTTCGAGCTCTTCAACCGTAGCCTGCAAATTCTCTTTTGTAAACTGCAGTTCGTTTTCCAAGTCTTTTACCCGCTGGTTTGTTTTCGTCTCTGCAACGTACACTTCTCCTTCTTCTTCGGGCGGGAGGGTCCCGGGGACCTCTTCGAAAATGATGAAAAGCTTATCAGTGTCATAGTTTTCTCGAGCTGCCGGGCGTACGATGAGGTTTATTGTTGCTGTCTGATTGTCCTGTTTTATCAGGATGTCTCGATAGAATACCTCCTTTTTCTCCTGCCGCGCTTTGTGGCACGCCGTTCCCACTGCAATGGAGAGTTCATCATGAATCATTTTGAAAATATTGAGGTTCATCCTTCCTTTTGCAAACCGAAGATATCGATTAACATCACCGAAAAAGTATTCCGGCTCGTTCTTGCCGTTAATCAAAATGGCGGCAGGTTCATAGGGGCCCATGAGTGCTTTGTAGTATTCGTTGAACCGGTCTGTTTCGGCTTTGTTCTTTTGCCCCTGACTTATCTGCCTCCTCTCGTAGTTGACGAGGTTGAGATTTCTGTTATTGATCAGCTCGGGATTAACGACACCGATTTTCTGATAGATTCTCAATTTTTGGTCCAGCGGCTTGAATTGATTAACCATCTCTCCTATCGTTTCACTTTTTCCTAAAAAGAGGTATCCGCTCTGGTTTAGAGAAAAATGAAACAGGGAGAGTATTTTTTTCTGAGTTTGAGGCTGCAGGTAAATAAGAAGATTTCTGCAGGTTATCAAGTCCATTTTATTGAACGGAGGATCACTGATTACATTCTGCTGAGCAAAAAGGACCGTTTTACGTATCGTCTCTTCTACTACATACGAACCTTCTTTTCGGACAAAATACTTATTGAGCCGATCGGGAGAAATGTCTGCAAGAATACTCTCCGGATATATCCCGTGGCTTGCCTGCTCGACCATCTGTTTGTCCAGATCAGTGGCGAATATTTTTACATCAACCGATTCTCCAACGGTTTCGAGATATTCATGAAAGAGAATAGCTAAGGAGTACGCTTCTTCACCGGTCGAACAGCCCACGACCCACACTCTAATTGGTGTATTGGCCTTTCTGTTTGCAACCAATTTGGGGATTACACTGTTCTTTAATTCGTTAAACGCTTCGGTGTCCCTAAAAAACTTTGTCACTCCGATAAGCAGTTCTCTAGAAAGAATCCTCACTTCTTCCTGATGTGTTTCCATGTAGGAGATATACTCCTGGATGGTTGCAATTTGATTGATTCCCATCCGTTTTTCGATTCTGCGGATAATGGTGGTCGGCTTATAGTAGCTAAAATCGATATTTTCGCTGTTCTTTATGAGGGATAGAATTTTCGGAAGGCTGCTCCCCGTATGATGATTTGTCAGCGTTGTTTCATCTCTTGTCGTGTGGATATGCTCGACGAACCGTATCAGCTCTTCCGGCATTTTTTCGGGAGCAAGGATAAAATCTACCATACCGATGGAGATTGCACTTCTCGGCATACCGTCGAACTTCGATGTAGCAATGTCCTGGACCATGACCATTCCGCCGTTACCTTTTATATCGCGGATACCGAGTGTGCCGTCCGAACCGGTACCCGAGAGGATGATCCCGATTGCCCGGTCCTGCTTGTCCTCCGCGAGGGAACGAAAAAAGATATTAATCGGGAGATTGAGGCCTTGGGAATGGGAGATTTCGCTCAAATAGAGGTGGGAATGAAAGATGGTCATGCTCTTTTTGGGTGGGATGAGGTAGACACAGTTCGGCTCGACCTGCATGCCGTCTTCGACCCGGTAGACCCGCATTTTTGTGTGCTTGGAGAGCAGTTCGGCCATGAGGCTTTTGAAATCCGGCGATAAATGCTGAATTACGACGAAGGCCATTCCGTTATCAGGGGGCATATTCCTGAAAAAGGTCTCTAAGGCTTCGTATCCGCCGGCGGAGGCCCCGATGCCGACTACGTAAAAATTGTTCGATTTTTCTTCTTTGAGTTTGTTTTCCATAATAATAATAATGGCTTATTATTTTCAAATAATATTGAATTTATAAGGAATTTTCCAGCCTCAATGTATAAAATGCATAAAAAATTATAGAAGAAAATATTTTTTTATTAAATAGCAAATATATATTGAAAAGTCTAAAAAATGGGGCTACCATTTATACTGCAAAACGTTAATAAGGAGTGACGCATGAAAAGAATATTATTTGCATTGTTAGTCGTTGCCGTAGCACTGGCTTTTTTCTCCTGCGCAAGCCAGCCGGAACCTAAAGAGGAGCCGAAGGAAGAGGAAAAAGTAGAGGCGAAAGAAGAGAAAGTGGAAGAAGAAAAGGAAGAGGAGAAAGAAGAATCCTCCATGCCTTCAGACATCCCCGATTTTTATCTCATGCCTCCGGTGGCAGATGATGCTTTTTACGGAGTAGGGTCGGCGAAGATGTCCAAACTCGATACATCACGAAAAATGGCGATTGCAAGAGCACGGGAAGATATCGCCTTTCAGATGAATTCAAAAATCAAAGCCGCCATAACCGATTACGCCCAGGAAGCAGGTGTTGACGGCGGTAATCAGGTAATCAGTTTTGTAGAAACCGTATCGAAACAAATCACTGAGACTACTCTCATCGGTGCGAAAACAGAAAAAGTAGCGGCCGGTTCGGACGGAACCGTATACGCGCTGGTTTCCTATCCGATGAATAAATTCGAAGACGCTGCAGCTCAGGAGTTTATGCGTAATGAAGATGCGGCATTTGCCGAGTTCAAGGCCCAGCAGGCACTGGACAGACTGAACTCGGAAATCCAGAATAATCCGCCCCAGGCCGGTCAATCTCCAGCCTCTCAGGGGCAATAAAAAAACGCCGCTCGCACCGTTACAATGCATTTCATATTGTTCCGGAACGGTTTGAAAAAACCGTTCCGGATTTCTTTCATTATATTAATAATTCTATTCGCTGCCGTCTCATGTGCCACCTCTCCGCCCCCTGAGGGCCCCGCGGATAACGGCGGAAGAGAAAAACCGGAACCTGCCCTGGAAGAGGAAGTAAAGGGTGCGAGCACAGAAGAGGAGGCCCGAGCGGCATCAGGGTCTAAAGATTCTGTCCCAGCGGAAGACCCTGTTCCAGAGGAAAAACCTGCTCAACAGCCGTCATCGTTTCTTGCTGTGTTATGGGACACAACCCCGGACGAAGGAAATCCGGTTTTTTGCGGTGTCTCCGCCCGTCAATTAGACCGGGATGAGGAAAAACAACGTGCTCTAGAAGATGCAGCCAGGCAGGCCTCCATGTATTTCGGACTCATCGGGCGGGCGAAATTCTTAAAACAGAATACCACCGGAAGTATCGGCTATCTGCAGGATATAGACATCGGCTATGATGAGGAGCTTGCGGCACAGTTGGTCGACCGTTTGGAAATAATGCTCGAATATCAGGACAGTCGGTCCACCTTTGTCAAAGTAGTTCTCCCTTCAATCACTATGGACGCTGTTCCCTACAACGCCGGTCAGTTACCTCGCAAAACACCCGTCTGGATTCTCACTCCTCCTGAAATACCGGGAAAATTGGTGGGAGTAGGGGTTGCTCAGAGGAAAAGACTGACCTCGGACAGTATTGCCACCGCTGATGAGAAAGCAGTAGAAGAATTATTGACTCAGGTATCGACTACAATTCAGACTATCCAGTCGGAACGTACTATTGACAGCGTGGGGACACTGCACGATACTACAAGTCTAGAAGTGGCAAAAGCGGAACTGGACGGCTATTATGTCCTCTCTCGATGGCAGGAGGGCAACTATTATTATACTTTGGCTATCTGTAATAGACCAAAGAAATAACAGAAACAATACCATATGATGAGAAGGGTCACTAACTATACACTTTTCTCTTTTATTGTTTTTTTCGCCGTTCTCTCTCTCTCCGCGGTACATGGTGAGGAAGAACCTCCGGAGTGGCTGTATAATCCCCCTGCAGGGGACCCCGATTACTTTATCGGGATCGGGAACAGTGAGAACCGCCGGACAGCCCGGGAGTTAGCACTCATGGAGCTCTCATCATCCATATCAACCACGATTGAGAGTGAGCTGGTAGTCAATACTGTAGACACCGGTGAAACGCTTACCGAAGAACTGAAAATCCGGATTCGAGAACGGGTCAAGCAGAAACTGCGCGGCCATGAACTCTACGACTCGTTTTATTCTCCTAAGTCGGGATACTGGGTGTATTACCGGCTTTCCAAACAGGAGTTCCGCAGGCAGCGGGATGAATTGGCCGATCGGGTATTGGAACTGCTCCGTTCCGGGGACGACCCCGATTATGCTGTTTCCGAACGGGTTTCGATGTATGCAAAGGCATGGGGACTCATTAATGATTCACCCTGGGCGGGGACTCTCGTAGGCATTCTTCCTAATGAAAAAGGAGCTTTGATCGATGTCGTAGAAAAGCGTCTTTCGAGATTGATCGGGTCATTGTCGATACAGGTTACTCCTGAGAGGCTGTTATTCAGTCCCGAAAGCGGGGTGGACCTAACAGTAGAGATTTCTTCTTCGATCTCTTCCCTGCCCGGGCGGTTTCAGGTGGTTGTCAATGAAGAGAATACCGGACGGGAGACGGCGACCTTTTCTACCGGCGAGAGGGGAGAGTTTAACGGGGAAGTCGGCTTTGAAGGGCTGGATCTCGGAAAACACGAGCTCGAAGTGACGCTCGATACCGAGCGGTTGGGTTTACACGAGGCATTGGCTTATAAGCTTCTCCTGCCCGAGAAACGGATCATCGCGGAACTGCAGCAGAAGGCCATCGGACTTACCGTTGAAACGCGAAACGGCGATGAACTCTCCGGAATAGACGGCTCGGTCCGCTCGCTTCTAACCGATAAGCTCACCTATCAGATAACACCGGATGCGGGAGATAACGGCCCGCACCTGTATACGACGATCTTCTTTAGACAGGCACCCCCGAACGATTACGGTCTGACCATCGCCTACGCAAAGGCCCAGTTTACCGTAAAACGGGGAGAGCGGGTCCTCGCTTCGTTCGAAACAGCTGAGAGTAAAGACGGCGGTCTCGACAGTTACCAGGCAAAGACGAGGGCTTTCGCCAAGTTGATGGACCAGTTAAAAACCGACAATTCCCTGGCCGAAAAGATTGAAACAGCCGCCTCTTACCGGTAAACTGCCGGAGATGGAGGCGGATTTACATGTTACACTTCTATTATGTTTGTACTGAATGCGGGACGAGGTATGAGCTGCTCCCCGAGTACACCCTTTGTCCTCACTGTAGAGAAAATCAAGATGAAGAGATGCCTCTCCGGGGTATTCTCGAAGTGGGATTTGACGGTGCGCTCGAAGAGGGGTACCGGCTACAAGACCTGATCTGCGTGGAGGAGGAGTTTCTCCCGCCTATTCCCGTAGGAGATACCCCTCTCTGGGAACCGCACCGGCTCAGGGAGAAATATTCGTTTCCCAGGCTCTATCTCAAAGATGATACGTGCAACCCGACAGGGTCGCTTAAAGACCGAGCATCCTATTTGGTGGCCGGGTTTGCACGCAAGCACAATATAAAGAACATTGTGGTCGCTTCTACCGGAAACGCTGCCTCATCCATGGCGGGAATCGGGGCCGCGGCCGGGCTGGATGTGACCCTTTTTATTCCCAAGAGCGCTCCTAAAGGCAAGCTTGCCCAGGCGTATCAGTATGGAGCTGAAGTAATTCGAGTCGAGGGAACCTACGATCTCGCCTTCGAACAATCGCTTCAAAGAGCCGGTGAAGGGGGGACGCTCTGCAGGAACACCGCCTACCATCCGCTTACGATCGAAGGGAAAAAAAGTGTCGCCCTCGAGCTGTGCGACCAATTGGGAAGTACTCCTGAATATATTTTTGTTCCCACAGGAGACGGGGTCATTTTGAGCGGTGTGTATAAGGGGTTCTGTGACCTCCATAGACTCGGAATCAGCCCCCAAATGCCTACAGTATACGCGGTCCAGGCGGAGGGAAGCAGTGCTATAACCCGGGCATGGAAGAGAGGCGGTTTTACCTCGCCCGAGAGTTCCGATACGTTAGCTGACTCCATCTCTGTGGATGTGCCGAAAGGGGGGTATTACGCACTGGACAAATTGAACAGATACAACGGCAGATGCATAACAGTATCGGACAAAGAGATACTCGAGGCGCAGCATGAATTGGCGTCCCTTTCCGGTTTGTTCGCCGAACCGGCCTCCTCAGCCGCGTTCGCCGGATTCATAAAAGAGCGGGAAAATCTTCCTCACGAAGCGAAAGTAGTCCTGCTTATAACAGGCAACGGGTTAAAAGATGTGGATGCCGCGTTGCGATTGTTCGAAACGGGCACGAAACAATGAATGAACTGCTCTGGGGAATACTCATCCTCGTAAACTTTGGTGCAATTCTTCTTATCTACCGGCTCTACGGCAAAACAGGTCTCTACATCTGGATTCCCATAGCAGCTATTGTTGCCAATATTCAGGTATTGAAGAATGTCGATCTGTTCGGGTTTACCACTACCCTGGGAAACATTGTCTACGCTTCTTCTTTCCTGGTAACCGATATACTTTGTGAAAATTACGGGAAAGAGGAGGCTAAGCGGGCGGTATTTGCCGGATTTTTTGCCCTCATTGTGGCCACAGCTCTCATGAATCTGGCACTGCTGTTTATCCCCGCGCAGTCGGATATTGCACAAGGACCGCTGCAGGCCATTTTCAGTCTGATGCCCCGGATAGCGGGGGCAAGTTTGGCAGCATACCTCATCTCCCAATTACACGACGTGTGGGCGTTTCATCTCTGGAAGAAAAAGTTCCCCGCTACCAGCATGCTTTGGCTCCGCAACACGGCAAGTACCTTAGTCAGTCAGCTCATCGACACGGTTGTGTTTACGTTTGCAGCGTTTCTCGGACGGTATCCATTTCCGATCGTACTCGAGATCCTCTGGACCACCTATATCATCAAATTGATCGTTGCCCTCCTGGACACCCCTTTTGTCTATGTTGCAAGCTCGTGGAAGAGAAAGGAGAAGGTAACCGAACGTTAGCCGAACCCCGGTTATATTAGTATATTGTAGGATGAATATGGCCGATCATCAGCATCAACATCATCACACTGCGGTAAGAAATATCCGGTTTGCCTTTTTTCTCAATATCGTTTTTACAGTGGTAGAGATTGTAGGAGGAATGCTGACCAACAGTTTGGCCATACTCTCCGATGCTCTCCACGACTTAGGCGATACGATCGCCCTCGGTATCTCCTGGCGCCTGGAACATCTCTCCGAGCGGGGCCGATCTTCCCGGTTCTCTTATGGATATAAACGGTTCAGCCTGCTCGGAGCAGTTACGAGTTCGCTTATCCTCGTAGCAGGATCGGTTTTTATCGTCACGAGGGCGGTGCCCAGGATCATCCATCCGGAAGAAGTGCACGCAGAGGGGATGCTCATTCTTGCGATCATCGGCATTGCAGTAAACGGTGTTGCTGTGTGGCGGCTCCACGGTGGGGAGCGGATCCACGAGCGGGTAGTCAAACTCCATCTGCTCGAGGATGTGTTCGGATGGGTCGCGGTACTGATAGTAAGTATTATCATCCGCTTTGCCCGTCTTCCGTTTCTCGACCCCCTTCTCTCATTGGGGATTTCTCTGTTTGTTCTTGTCAAGGTCCTCAACAAACTGATACAAACTGTGAGGATCTTTCTCCAGTCCGTACCAGAGTCCATTGGAATGGAAAAACTGGAACATACCGTAGCCGGGATTCCTGAAATTATCGGCATCCATGACATGCATATCTGGTCGTTAGACGGAGAATATCACGTGGGTACGGTGCATATCGTTGTCGAGCAAGATATTCCCCGGGAGCAGATACCCGGCATTAAACAGAAAGTGCGGGACATTATGACCAATGTCGGGGTCCAGCACGTTACCATAGAGATCGAACGCGAAGCAGAAGTGTGTGAGTATAAGGAGTGTTAGCCGGGTATGCGTGTATTGATTACCGGTGGAGTAAAATCGGGAAAGAGCAGTTATGCACTCTCCCTTGCCGATCAGAACTTTGAGCATTGTACCTATGTGGCCACAGCAATTCCGTTTGACGATGAGATGAAGCAGCGGATCGCAGTCCATCGCAGGGAACGGGGGGACAAGTACCGGACTATAGAAGAGCCGGTGGCGATTCATACTGTGGTAGGCGAAGATACGATTGTCGATGATATTACTGTCTGGATGAACAATCTCTTTTATAAAGGAATGGAAGAGCGTTGGAAAGAGATACTCGAACAGTTCATTACCAACTTGCCGAAGCGGGTAATCGTCATAACCAACGAGACCGGGCTCGGAAATATCCCCCCGGACCGAACGACACGGACCTACAACCGGTACCTCGGTGAGGCAAATATAATGCTCGCGGATGCGATGGATACGGTGTATTTCATGGTAGCCGGCATCCCCCTCAAGGTGAAATAGGGCGGATATGGTCATTTCCACCCCTTCCTATATTTTTCCCGGGACGTACTTAGAGAATATTCGTTATATTCACACCATGCCCGACATTAATTCGGTGGAACTGCTTTTCTTTATCTTTGATGAGGAAACGAAACTTCTCTATGAACGGGAGCGCAGAGATATCGAAGGGTTTTATCCGCACCTCCGGTTTACCGTCCATATGCCGGACGAACTCCTTCCCGAACACGAAGCGCTCATCGAATTGAGTGCTCCGATTGCCACCCACTATATACTCCATCCTCCGGCGGAAGATACGGACCGGTTCCTTCATCTCGTAACCGCGTGGCGGAAAACATATGGGGAGATGTTTCTCCTCGAGAACCTCATCGAGCGGGATTTTGAAGGCGTACTCCATAAACTGGGCCCTATGGGGGTCTGCTGTGATACCGGGCATCTTCTTATTCGGGGCCGCTCGCCGGCGTGGTTCTGTGAAACGTACGGGGAAAGCGTTCGAGAAGTCCATCTTCACGGAACTGCGGAGGGGTGGGACCACAAACCGTTTGACGATGAGGCGATTTGGTTCCGGGATCTGGTCCCTTTTCTCAAATCATTTTCAGGAGTAGTTAACCTGGAACTGTTTGCAGTCGATGATGTAAACAAACTGCTCGAAGTAATGAAAACAGTCGGGATAATCCAATGAGGAGGAGGTACATCCAGTGGCCCGTTTCGGAAAAAAGTTTCTCTCCACATTTTCTCTTGTCAGCAGGGTTCCGGCAGGTAAAGATCTGCAGCCGGATTTCACCTGGACCGGCTTTTATCTTCCGATAGTCGGATTAATCGCTTCCGCCCTCTGTCTCGGAATCTATGCGCTTCTGATACCTTGGCTACAGGAACCGTTTTTCATCCTATTTGTCATTATTGCCGTCCAGTACCTGCTGTTCAACCTGTTTCATTTTGATGGTCTGCTCGATACCGCCGATGCGTTAGCCGTGCATGCGGAAAAAGAGCGGCGGCTCACCATCCTGAAGGATGTTGCTGTGGGTGCATTCGGCCTTTTTTTCGGTGTACTCTACCTTGCCTTAAAGCTCTATGTTTTTTACCGGGTGATGGTGTTTCTCCACATTTTTTCTCTTCCCACAGGCGGGGCCGCCGCGGTGGCGTTGTTGTTTTTTTCCTACCCCCTTTCGGGGCGGATTGCTGCAGCGCTGGTACCGCTTAGCCTCTCCCCTGCAAAAAAAGAGGGGCTCGGGGCGCTGCTTACCGGGTACACACCGGCTAAGGTGGTTACAGGAACCGTTCTTGCTGTAGGGATTGTCATTCTTCCCCTCATCCTCTTTATACATGAGCTCGAAGGCACCCCAGGACCGCTTTTCGCTCTGGTTTTCTGCGGCGGGATTGCTGCTTTTATAGGAACGACCCTCCTTTATAACAAAAAAATAGGCGGGTTTACCGGAGACACCCTCGGGTTTGCCGTTGAAACAGGGGAACTGCTGCATATGGTCATTTTCTATCTCGTTCTCGTTTTCGCAGCGTGATAAGAACAAAACTTGACTGTTCTATCCCCACGATTCGCACCACTACCCTTGATTCACACCGCCTCTCAATTGTACTCTCACCTCCATGGAAAAGAATGTATTGCATGAACCGGTCCACGGAGGAAATATCCGAGAAATATCCTGGAAATCAGGAATTCCTGAGGAAAATCTGGTCGATTTCAGCGCCAATATCAATCCTATCGGACCCCCTTCGTGGTTGAAAGAAACCCTTTTAGAGGAACTTCCTCATCTTACCCATTATCCTGACCGTTGTGTAACAGCCTTAATCAAAGCGATTTCAGAATCATACGGTCTTCCTGCACAAAAGATCGTTGCAGGCAACGGTACAACCGAACTGTTTTTCACCCTGCCGAGGGCCGCAAAATATAGGAGGCTGATCGTACCGGTCCCGTCATACGGGGATTACTCTTATGCAAATCGTATTGCAGGCATTGATGTTGTTGAGCATTACTTGTTAGAAGAAAACGGGTTTCTTCCCAATTTTCATGCGATCGAGAAAGACATTATGAAAAGCGGCCCTGAAACCGCCTTGATTCTCGCTCTACCAAACAATCCTACCGGGCTTTTATTCGACCGGGAACAGTTCCTTCGGCTGGTACGTTCGTATCCGGATGTTCTTTTTTGTGTGGATGAAGCTTTTGCCGATTTTCTTCCGCCGGGCCTTTCTCTTCTCAGTGAGAATGCGGAGAATCTTCTCATTTTCCGTTCTTTTACCAAATTTTTTGCTATTCCCGGTTTGCGGTTGGGGTGGCTCTCCTGCAGCGCACCGCTGGCGGGGAACATTCGTCGTAAGCTCCCGACCTGGTCGGTAAACGCGCTCGCAGAGGCGGTCGGAATCAAAGCGTGCAGAGACCGTGAATATGCGCAGCGTACTATCGGCTATGTGGAGAATGCCCGGGAAGAGCTTTTAGACGCACTTAAAGAGGTCGAAGGATTGTATGTCTATCCCGGAGAGGCAAATTTCCTCTTTGCCCGCATCGGAGAGCGCGAAGGCCGGCAGCGTACTGCGACCGGACTCCACCGGCATCTATTGAAGAAGGGGATAATTATTCGGCTCTGCAAGAGTTATCCCGGGCTCGATGACCGGTTTTTTCGAATCGCTGTTCGAACGAGTGATGAGAACAAACGGCTTGTCGACGGGATGCGCTCGTTTTTTCTAAGCGTCGGGGCCGACGCCGACCCCGACGCCGATCACGTAAAAGGGAGCCCCGCAAACGAGGCCTCAGATGCTCCCTCTTGAGCTTCAGATCGTCGCAGCTCTTCTTCTCGACGCGGTCATCGGTGACCCCCAATGGTTTCCCCACCCGGTGCGGATAATCGGATCGTTTGCCTCACTGAACGAGCGGGTCTGGCGGCGGGTAGCAGGTGATACGAAAACTGCCGGATGCATCACCTGGCTGATAACGGCAGCTGTTACCGGTGTTGCCGCATGGGCACTGCTTCTTATCTGCGGAATCATCCATCCCATACTCCATTCTATCTGTTCCATCGTCATTCTCTATTTTACGATTGCGGTAAAAGACTTGATCTACCACGGAAAAGAGGTGCGGAAAGCTCTCCTCTTAGGCGATATCGAACAAGCACGGAAGCGGGTGGGGTTCCTCGTAAGCAGAGAAACCGAGCATTTAGGGGAGGCGGAGATAGCACGATCCACAGTGGAAAGTCTTGCCGAGAACAGCTCGGACGGTATCGTCGCTCCTGTTTTTTTTGCGCTGCTCGGAGGTCCGGTTTTGGCACTTCTCTATAAAACAGTCAGTACGCTCGACTCCATGTTCGGATATAAAAACCGGCGGTACAGAAGCTTCGGCTGGTTTTCAGCGAAAGCGGATGATGTGTTTAACTACATACCTGCCCGGATTACAGCTTTGTTTGCTGCTTTTACCGCTCCTGTTTTCGGCCGGAGGACCGGTGATGCTTTTTCAGTCGTCGCTAGAGACGGGAGAAAAAACCCGAGCCCTAACGCGGGTATGAGTGAGGCCGCATTCGCGGGAGTGCTCGGGGTCCAGCTCGGGGGAAGAAGCCGATACTTCGGGAAAATCGTAGAGAAACCGGTAATCGGTGAGCCGGTGAACCCGCTTACAGCCTCCACAATAGGAGAGGCGATACGGCTTATCATGTTTCTCACTGGACTTTTTGTTATAGCGGGTATCGCGGTGAGAATGCTGCTCTTTTTCTTCCTATTCCTGATAATCTTTTAGCGGTGTCGTGCTCAAAGGATTTTTGAACCGCAGAAAGAGAAAACCGATCAATACCATATTGATCGTAGAGGCTGCTGCAAAGAGGTTCCATTTCGGCTCTCCGGAGGCAATGCTCCCCACGAGAGAGAACAGCTTGATGCTGATGGTGTATTTGGCATCATCATTTAAAAACAGAAGCGGGGCCATAAACCCGTTCCATCCTCCTAAGAAAGCGACAATAACCGCTGTCGTAATTACCGGAAACGAAACAGGAAAGAGGATCTTGAAAGTGTATTGAAGCGGGCCGGCCCCTTCGAGTGAGGCGTAATCCCGAAACGAGGACGGAATAGAGTCGAGATACGCTTTCATCGTAAACAGAGAAAAGGGTATCGCATGGAATATATATATCATCACAAGCGGCACGAAAGAGTTGATCAATCCGATTTTAAGGAAGAGAGAATAGAGCGGTATGAGCGTGTGCATCCCCCCGGCTATTCCTAACAGCTGGACCGCGAAGAGTACGCTCTTTCCGGTGCTCGGTTTATCGAGGGAGAGCACCGCGGCCGCGGGAAATGAAACTAGGGGGATGAGAATCCCGGTGAATCCGGCAACGATAAACGTGTTGAGAAAATAGGTAAAGATCCGCTCGTCCTTCACGATGGCGATGAAACTGGAGACGGAGAAATAGGGAGGGATAAGGGAGTCTACATAGGTCGTGCTGACTCCGGAGAGGCTCATCCACACCAGCATAAAGAGAACCAGAAAGGAAGAAAGGACCATTGCTATAACCAGAAGGTCCGTCACTATGTTCCACAGCGGGACCTTGGTCCGGTAGGTCTTGAACCGAGGGGCTCTGGAAAAAACCTTTGCACCACGCTGCATCGTTTTTTCCCGGAGGAAAAAAAGTGCAATCAATGCGGTTATCACCCCGGGATGAAGGGCCGCTAAGAAGCTTTTGGTAAAGAGCAGCACTGCAAAATGGATGATCTCAGCGGCAAGTACCGCCGGATACAATTTTTTATACCGGAGGGTGACGAGATAGCAGCCCGCCCACACCAGCCCCCAGGGCATGAAAAAAAGCGGCTGAGTGAGGGCGGCAAACAGGATGATCCTCGTGTCGGTTGTCTTCTCCTTACGCCGTACTAACAGCCAGAAAACCATAATGATCGCCACAATTGCAGTCATTACCATAGCGTAGCTCGACGTAAGCCCCAGGTCATCGGTCTCCGAAAACAGCTCATAAATGAGTACTCCAAGAGTGGTGGTCGCTCCGATGATATGGTGCTCCGTGATGCCCGAGACGAGAGGCGGACCTCCCGAGGTCATCAAGAACACAACCGTAAACTCTTTGAGTGCCTTTATGAAGTTGAGCAACCCCATCACCAATAGAGAATGCCACATCCCCGGAAGGTAGATGCTGAAAGCGAGATCGACCGGTTTTGCCCCTTCGATATGGGCCGCATCGGTTACCGATTTCGGGGTCTTCCGAAGGGCCCCGTACAGTACGAATGTTGTAAGCGGGACCATCATCCAGAGGCTTACCACCAGTACGGAGATAAAGCTCGCAACCGGCTGCATCATGAGATTGATGGAAATACCGAAAAACCGGGTCAAGAGCGAAGTCCCTCCATTTCCGTGAATAATGGCCCGCCACAGCGGTACGGCGATGTAGACCGGGATACCCCAGGGGATGAGTAGAACAGCGTAGAACACCGAGGAGAGCCGTTTGAACCTCGTGGCCATGGCCACTGCAAAGATGAATCCTAAAAAGATGCTTAAAAAACTGTTTAAGACTGCCCAGAGGATTGTTATTGAGAGGCTGTACGAAAACCCCTTATCGGAGAAGAGAAACAGGTAGTTGTCTACCCCTGCGAACTCTTTCGCACCGTACGCGTCGTGGAAAAAAGAGGTAACAAAGGCGTCTGCGAAAGGGGCAATTCCAATAAATAGGGATATAAAAATAAGCGGCAGGAGCCCTAAGAGGGTCCTGCCGGTTGATTGCCGCATAGAACTAGTCGAACTGCAGCGAAATTTCTTCTATTGATCTGACCGGTTTGATCCCCTCAGGGACCCGTTTGGCCTCCTTGTCCCAGACGATGATAATAGGCTGTTCCCGTTCCGGGAGCTCTTCCCCTTCTTTGTACATAGCCAGTATCACATCCTGGTTCATATCCAATTCGGCCGCATCGAGGGTAATGCTGAATCCGTCGGCAGCAGTTATGGTTACATCGTAGCCTGCATTCATTGCTTCCCTGCTGTAGGAGAGAATCGATTTGTCCTGCTTGTGGGGAGCGTAGTCGGGATCATCACTGTAGGCGAGTATTAACCACACGGGAAAACCTGTATAGGAAAAATCCTCGTCGTCTTTTCTGTCGTGATAGGTCACACTCTTGCGGTGGCAGTTGACACAACTCTGCACCGTCTGCCGGTCTAAGGAGAAATCCATCTTTCCTTTCATCTCGAGGGTAAAGTCTGTGAAACCTTTTTCATCCACTTTGATCTTTTCGATCATTTTAACACTGAGGTGCCCTTCGATATTGGGATTATCCGGACCTACTTTGACCGTCCTTATATAGCCCGGATCAAAGGGAAGGTATGACCCGTCGCTCTTGAACGCTAAAATCCACTCGCCGTTTGTGGTGTCCATGATCTCCTTACCGCTGTAGCTCATCTCGTACCCGTCGGATGCAACGAACGTGACGGTAGTATCAGGTTTCAGGTCAAAGTATGATTCGAGAAGCTCGGCCAATTGTACTCCCCCGTAGGTGTGTGTATAGGTGGTGCCTGCCGAAGTGGTGAAACTCCCTTTCGCTTCGATATAATAAGGGGATTCTTCCAGTTCCTCAATTGTGAATGTATGTTCACTGCCGCCGATGTCGAGAGTAAGTGTGAAACCGGAACCTTCTTTTTCTCCGGGACCGTCCCGGCCTAACCCGAGTTCCACGAGGATAAGTTCTTTTACCCAGAGGTTCCCGGGTACATCTCCGACAATCTGGGGCGGAATCTCAGTTCCATCCTTGCTGTTTACCAGATAGAGATCATCAGCGGACAAATCAGCCGTGTTAAAGGTAACACTGTATCCGTCGGAAGCGGTAAGAGTGATATCATAACCGGATTCCCACAAACCGGCATCAAAACCGCTCGGGGAGCCGCCGTCGGCTAACGCTGCGACCTGTTTGAAGGGAATGCCTTCATAGAGAGAGGTTTCCCCCTTTTTCTCGAGTGAGATTTCAACCCCGATTTCGCTGTTGTTTCTCATCGCCATGTAGTCTGCACCGGTGAGTTTTGCTTTTTCCTCTCCCGATACGGCAATGGACCAGTCGGGTGCCTCTACCGTGACGGTTTTAGCTTTCTTTTCTACATCCGGCCCTCCGCTGCACGCGGTAAAGAGCAGCCCCGCGGCAAGTACGAGGGAGATAGTGATGTAAATCCTGGTTTTCATGTTTTCCTCCTCAGTTGTTTATTGAATACTTTTATAATTTAATTTTTCGTCAATGATGGCCTGACCCTGTTTCAAGGTTTGTTCAACGGTCATCTGTCCGGAAAAAATAAAGCGAAGCAGTTTCCACATCGTATTCTTGTAGATTTTATAGGCGGGATCGGGCGGTATCACCGTACCGATTTCCTCGCTCCGTTTTAAGGTGCTGAAATAAGGGTTTGTTTCTTCCGCAAGCGCGAACGCGGCTCTGTTGGAGGGCAGTTTTGCCACTCGTGCGGGGAACCGCTGCTGTACTCCGATTCCGCCCATATATTGAAGAAACCGTTTTGCTAAAATGGGCCGTTTCGTTTTCCTCGTTACTGCAAAAGCTTTGAAGTCCAATAACGGTGAGACCGGAAGACCGGTTTCACTATTTACGGGGTAGGGAAACGGAGTAAAATCGAGACCCAATTCTTCGAAGTATGGAATACTGTAGGACCCGGTAAGAATCATCCCGATATCTCCGGAGATGAAAAGGGAAGTCATTCCGTCCCTCTCTTTGATATCGAGATATCCCCGGTCACGGAGGCTCAAAATGTAGCGTATCGCCTTTTTTGTCGGTGTATCATCGACGGAGATACTCCCGTCATCGTTAATAATATTTTCTTTTCCGAAGGCCATCTGAAAGGGGATGAGCCAGTATGCCGAGTAGGCGTTCCAGGTGATGGGTGAAATGCCTCTCTGCTCGAGGTCCCGGCAAATCTGTTCCAGCTCCTCGAGCGTCCATTGCAGGGGCGGGGCAGCATCGACGAGGGCATTGTTTATCATCACAACCTGGGTGTCGAAATAGAAGGGGAGGGCCCACTCCCTATCCGAGAGCAGAAAAGCTTCTACCCCTTTGGGGAGCAGATGGTCTTTGGGGATATAATCGATCGGTTGAAGGGTGTCTCCGGCAGTTAGCCGGGGGAGATAGTCCGACTGGACCATGACGACATCGGGCAGTTTCCCGCCCCCTCTGGAAATAGAGATCAGTTTTGAATCGATATTGGGAACTTCCGTTACGTTTACTGTTATGCCGTGCAGGTTTTCGTATCGATTGATTTCCTCTTTGAGCTCACGGATTCCCTCCCAGCACACCCACACCTCGAGCCTGTCTGAGACTACCTCTTCACCGTATATACGGAGGGCCTCAACCTCTGTAACTGTTTTGTTCGGGAGGAGGCAGTTCCAGGTGCCCGTTTTCCCGCGATGAAGAAACGTGTGCGGAAGCTCGTCCGCGAGCCACGGATTCAAGACGGTCTCTTTTTCCCCATTGTGGATGATATCCAGCCGGTACGCGTCGATGAGGGGAGGAAAGAGCTCATCGAGACTGATACCCTCTCCGTTACTCTGCTGTGACGAAATGTTGTCGATCGGGGGCAGGGTGTAGAGATAGGAAGAGAGCTCATTACCGCTGTACCGTTTCCAGACCGAATCGTTTACATAAATGTCGAGAGAATACAGCGCTTGGGTAAGTACTAGTAAGATGCCTAAAAAGCCCGCTATTCGCATGGTCCGCCTCCTTTCCAAACACGGGAGGTAATGCAATTTCTCGCATTACCCTAACGGTTCCCGTCCCGTAAACATCGCGGCCTCTGTGAGGTGTTGACATCAACCGTCCCTGTTCGTAGGGAAGAGAACTCGGAGGTATTTGAGGTAACTGCGAAATTGCAACTAATTTCACTATTACCTCATTGAATTATCTGTCTGTTCACTGTATGATAGCGGATACAGTTATGTCAAGAAACATTTTGAAATGGAGGTTTTTTTATGGCAGATGCTGCGGAAGCTGCAAAATACATCGGGGGGCTGATCGAGCGTGCTAAAAAAGCGCATAAAGAGATCGAGTTCATGTCTCAGGAGCAAGTCGATGAGATGACTGTACGAATCGCGTGGTCCGGGGTACAGCCGGATTTTGCGCGCAAACTTGCCAATTTCGCCGCCGAAGAGTCGGGAATGGGCAATGAACCGAGTAAGTACGGAAAGATCATGACCAAGGTAAAAGGTACATTACGGGACATGAAAGGGAAAAAATCGGTAGGGATAGTAGAAGACGATAAATTAAACGGTATCGTCAAATATGCCAAACCGATGGGTGTAATCGGAGCGCTTATACCGGTTACCAATCCCGAAGCGACCCCGTTTGTAAAGGCCATCAGTGCCATCAAGACGCGGAACGTCATTATCATGGCGCCCCATCCCCGAACAAAGGGGACCAACAAGATGGCGGTAGACCGGATGCGTTCGGTGCTGAAAAAGCACGGCTGGCCCGAAGATGTCATCATCAATGTCGATGAGCTCTCCGTAGAGGCGAGTAAAGAGTTGATGAAGCAGTGCGACATCGTGCTCGCTACCGGCGGAGGCGGGATGGTAAAAGCCGCCTATTCGAGCGGGACGCCCAGTCAGGGTGTCGGTGCGGGGAATGCGGTCTGTATCGTCGATGAAACCGCGGATTTGAAAGATGCAGCAGATAAAATAATGCGGTCCAAGATCTTCGACTATGCTACCAGCTGTTCGACCGAAAACTCGGTCATCATTCAGGAAGATGTGTATGAGCAGGCGGTAAAGGAGCTGGAAGCAGTCGGCGGCTATCTGGTCAATGCAGAAGAGAAGAAAAAACTGCAGGCTACCATGTGGGACGAGAAGGGTACCTTGAACAGAGAAATCGTCGCCCGTCCCGCAACCAGGATCGCTGAACTGGCAGGGATCGATCTCCCCGAAGGGAAGACTTTTTTCATGATTCCGGAAACCGGAATCGGGCCCGATTATCCCTTCTCGGCGGAAAAACTCTCGGTTACCACCGCCCTCTACAAATGGAAAGAATTCAAAGACGCGGTAGATATGGTAAACACCATTACCTCTTTCTCCGGCCCCGGCCATTCATGCGGTATCCACACCTTCAATGAGGCGAGGATCCGTGAATTGGGACTGAAAGCGCGGGTTTCGAGGATCATGATCCGTCAACCCCAGTGTCTTGCCAACAGCGGTGCGTGGACAAACGGTATGCCTATGTCCATGACCTTAGGGTGCGGTTCCTGGGGCGGTAATACTGTCTCGGAGAATGTTACCTGGAAACATCTGCTAAACTATACCTGGGTCTCTTACCAGATCCCGAGCACCCAGCCTACGGATGAAGAACTGTTCGGTACGGTAATGCTGGAAGAATAACGATCGATTTGAGCTTCCCGGCTGTTTCTGCCGGGAAGCTTCGGTTCCCTGTGTGGCAACGCAAGATTATTTTCTGTACCAAGAGAAGGGGGTTGAAGTGGCCAATCAGGATAAAATTGACGAATTAAAAAAACTTCGCGAGCAGATCCTTGCCGGAGGCGGTGAGGACAAGATCGAGAAACAGCACGAACGGGGCAAATTGAGCACGCGGGAGCGGATAGACCGGCTCGTCGACGAACGCTCTTTTGTCGAACATCAGACATTTATCACCGGCCGCAGCAGCGAGTTGGGTATGGATAAAAAGCGGTTTTTAGGTGATGGAGTTGTAAGCGGTTCCGGAAAGGTATACGGAAAGCAGGTGTTTCTCTTTGCCCAGGACTTTACTGTTTTGGGAGGTTCATTGGGAGAAATGCACGCCGAACGGATTGTCGAGGCCCAAAAACTGGCGCTTCAAAACCGCTGTCCCTTTATCCAGATAAATGACAGCGGCGGTGCGCGCATTCAGGAAGGAGTACTGGCCCTTCAGGGGTATGCAAAAATCTTCCGCGCGAACACCCACGCTTCCGGGGTCATCCCCCAATTCTCTCTCATTTTAGGCCCCTGTGCCGGCGGCGCGGCATATTCTCCCGCTATAACCGATTTCGTGTTTATGGTTGATAAGGTAAGCAGCATGTACATTACCGGACCGGGTGTCATCCAGGCAGTAACAGGTGAAGATATCGACCAGGAAAGGCTCGGTGGAGCATATACCCATTCCTCGAAGAGCGGGAACGTTCATTTCCGATTCGAGTCTGAAGATGACTGCATTCTTTTCCTGCGTAATTTGCTGACCTATCTTCCTGCGAACAACCAGGAAAAACCGCCTGTTGTTGATATGGGCGACCCTCTCGAGAGAACAACTCCCGAAATAATCGACATCATTCCGGAAGAACAGAAACGGCCGTATGATATTCGAGAGTTCATCGAAGAGGTATTCGATCATGAATCTTTTCTGGAGGTCCATGCAGAGTACGCGGTCAATGTCGTGGTGGGATTCGCCCGGCTGAACGGGTACACTGTTGGAATTTTTGCCAATCAGCCCGAGTATTATGCAGCTGCTCTAGATATAAACGCCTCCGACAAGGCGGCACGGTTTATTCGATTCTGCGACGCATTCAACATCCCCATCGTCTCCTTAGCCGATGTCCCCGGGTTTCTCCCCGGTGTTGCTCAAGAACATGGCGGTATTATCCGTCATGGGGCAAAAGTGCTGTACGCCATTGCTGAAGCGACCGTACCGAAACTCTCGCTTATATTGAGAAAGGCGTATGGAGGAGCATATATCGCTATGGCATCCAAAGCATTAGGATACGACAGGGTTTTGGCCTATCCGTTTGCCGAGATCGCTGTGATGGGAGCGGAAGGAGCTGCGAATATCATATTCCGAAGAGATATAAAAGCGGCTGAAGACCCGGAAGCTGAACGGCAGAACAAAATCCGGCTCTATAAAGAGCAGTTCATGAACCCCTACATCGCTGCCGGGCTCGGGTATATCGATGAGGTCATCCGCCCCGAACATTCCCGGATCGAGTTGGGAAAATCATTGGAGATGATTCTTGCAAAAAAAGAGGGGCGTCCCTGGAAAAAACACGGTAACATTCCCCTTTAAACGGTGAAAAGGAAACCTGGTATAACGTATCATCGTCTTAAACGGTATCGACTGAGAAGATACATTCTCCTCGTCATTTCAGTTTTCGCAATACTTCTTATATGGAAGGTGGTGTCTCTGTTAGTGGGAGCAGACATTATTCTGCCTTCCCCGGAGAAAACGGTAATCGAGACGATAACCCTCTTCGGTGACTGCGCGTTCTACTCGGCTATGGGCTCGACTGTTCTCCGCGGCCTGGCCGGATTTTTTATTTCCGCATGCCTCGGGATCACTGTCGGGCTGGTTGCCGGCTCCAACACAACAGCCCATACCCTTATTACACCGATACTCTCGGTCATTCGGACCACACCGGTCATGTCGGTCGTACTGATCGCTTTGATATGGTTTCACAGTGCCTTAGTCCCGGTTTTTGTTACCCTTCTCATCGCTTTTCCCATCATCTGCGGAAATGTAATCGAGGGAGTACGGGGGGTCGATCCAAAACTGCTCGAGATGGCTTCAGTTTTTAATGTGCGGAGGGAGAAAGTCGTAAGAGAGGTGATCGTCCCATCGCTTTTCCCGTATCTCATTGCCGGAGCATCGACCGCACTCGGCATTACCTGGAAGGTGGTAGTAGCAGCGGAGATTTTGAGCAGACCGGCGCGGGCGATCGGCAGCAGCTTGTGGGATGCGAAAATCAGGCTCGAGACTGCCGAGGTGTTTGCCTGGACCGCGGTTGCTATTGTCCTGAGCGGACTGAGTGAAGCTGTTTTCCGTCTGGCGGTGCGGAAGATCCCGTGGGCTTCAGCCCAGCTAAGCAGCGAAAGGGAGAGATAGAGTAAGGTGGATATCGTTCTCGAAAAGATCAACAAGTCGTACGGGACCCTGGAGGTGCTGCGCGCTATTTCTTTTGCAGTGAAACAGGCGGAAGTGTGTGCGATATTGGGTCCGTCGGGCTGCGGAAAAACAACACTCTTAAACATCATCTCCGGTATGGACGGAGATTATTCAGGGGAGGTCCGGGGAGTGCACCCGAAACGGATCAGCTATCTGTTTCAGGAGCCGCGGCTTTTACCGTGGAAAACAGTGCTGGGGAACCTGGAGTTCATCATACCTCCGGAAATGGACAAATCAAGCTGGATGAGTACAATACGGCACTATTTGGAACTGGTGGGGCTCGAGGAGTTTAGTACTTACTATCCAAACGCCTTGAGCGGAGGTATGCGGCAGCGGGTCGCAGTGGTAAGGGCCTTTATTTTCCCTGCCGATCTTGTCCTCATGGATGAACCGTTTCAAGCCCTCGATCTCCGGATCAAACTCTCTCTGGTTTCGGTATTCAAGGCGCTCTGGCAGGAGAGCCGAAAGACGGCCATTTTTGTTACCCATGACGTTCAGGAGGCGATGCTTTTAGGCGACAGGATCATCGTGCTCTCGGACCGGCCTTCACAGGTACGGAAGACCATTACGAATCCGGTACTACCGGAAGAACGTTCTCTCGGCAACGAACAAATGTTGAAGCTGGAAAGAGATTTGTATACACTGGTGACCTGAAAGAGGAAGACAAACGGATGGTACTGTTAGGCATAACTGATATTCACGGAGACATAACTGACCTGTCCGGGCTGGAGGCGGAACTAAAAGGGGCTGATGTGGTGCTTGTTGCCGGAGACGTTACGAACTTCGGAGGGGCCGATTCGGCCGCAGAGGTAATTACCGAACTGAAGAAGTATACCAAGAAACTGTTTGCGGTGCCCGGTAACTGCGATTATTCCGAAGTCGATATCTATCTCTCCCAGCTCGGCATAAACCTTCATCAACGAAGTGAACACTACGACGGTATCTGTTTTCTCGGTGCGGGCGGGTCTACCCCCTGTCCGGTGGAGACCCCGCTCGTGTATTCGGAAGCCGAATACGAGGCGATGCTCAACGGTTCGGCCTCCACCGCGAAAGGGTGTACATCGGTGCTGGTCTCTCATCAGCCGCCGTTCAATACCAAGACCGACCGTGCCATGAAAATCAAGCATGTGGGAAGTAAATCGGTGCGTACCTTCATCGAACAGTATCAGCCCCTTGTCTGTCTTACCGGACACATCCATGAATCGAAAGGAATAGACACTGTGGGGAGGACCACAATCGTTAATCCGGGTCCGTTTAAAGACGGCAGATACTGCAGGATTACCATCCAAAAGGGAGAGGCCGATGTGGAGCTGCTCAAGGTGTAGCGGCCGGGATAAAAAAATGCCCCGCCTAAAAGACGGGGCCTGCCGCCGAACAGAATCGAACTGTTGACACGGGGATTTTCAGTCC